>PLDO01000283.1 GCA_003136215.1 Bryobacterales bacterium | reverse complement strand
TGCTGGCGGGCATGGGCGGAGCCGACGCGGTGATTTTCACGGGCGGAATCGGAGAGAATGCGCCGGATGTCCGCGCGCGCATCTGCGAGGGACTCCAGTGGGCGGGACTGGCGATTGATGCGGATCGGAACGCGCAGACCATCGGGAAGGAAGGGCAGATCTGCACGGCCGATTCCAGATTGCAGGCGTGGGTGATTCCGACCGACGAAGAACTGCTGATCGCGCGCGATACCGTGCGCTGCATTTTGGGCGAGCCGCACCCGACATAGGCAGCCGCGGCGGCGCCCCGGCCGTTATCTCATGGGAAGGCGCTTGTCCGCGCCGTAGATGGTCAGCAGCGGATGTTTCACATAGGCGCGGTATTCGTACACGCCTTCCGCACTCAGGCCGGCCAGTTTCAAAGTGAACTCACCCGGAGCGCCGAGGGTGGTGGAAGGGCCTTGTTGCCAGGGAATGGAACGGTCGCTGGCGTCCAAACCGGCGATGCTGCGGTACTCGAACCCGACTTCCAGGGAGGGCGCTTTCCCCAAATCCTGCAGGGTTCCGGTAAGCAGCGCGGTTTTGGTTGCGGCATCGAAACGGGCGCTCTTCGTCTCCAGCTTCGGCGGCGTGAACGCCGGCTTCACATGGGTGATCTTCAGCACGATGGGGTTGGGCCACCTGCTGTTGTCCTGCAGCCGGTGAGTGAACATCGCATGAATATGCAGGCCGTCGGTTTCCTGCTTCAGGGTGGGCGCGGGATTCACTTCGGGCCGGTATTCCAGCACACGGCCGTTTTGCCCCAGCACGCTCACCACGGACTGCGGCGTGGCCTGCACGCTTTTCAAGACGAAGTCCCGCCATTGGCCGCGCACCCACCGCGGCTGCTGCTTGACGATGGCGTATACGGTATCTTCGTTCCGCGCCTTGGTGTACCAGATGTTCTGTTCGTTGGTGATCACCCAGGGGCGTACGTTGTAGATGCACTCCTGATTCACCTGCATCCACAGCGCCACTTCGCGGAGGCGCTCTTCCTGCTCGATGGGCAGTTCGCCGTCGGGTTTCGGGCCGACGTTCAACAGCAGATTGCCGCCCTTGGCGCGCGTCTCCACCAGGATGTCGATCACCTGGCCGCCGGTCTTGTACACTTCATTTTGCGGCTGGTACTGCCACGCCGTGCCCATGGTGAAGTTGGCTTCCCAGGCCCCTTCCAGTGGGATGCCGGGCACATAGAGTTCCGGAGTTTGAATCGCCCCGCGGGTCACCACCGTTCTCGGCTGCAATTTCCAGGCGAGATCGCGCAGCCCCTCCGGTTCGCCGTCAAAAAACACCACGTCGATGGGGCCGTAGTTGCCCATCAGCTCCCGCACCTGGGCGAGGTCCAGCTTCATCAGGCCCGGATTGTTGCGCGGCTGCACGCCCGGTATGCCCCGCTGTATGTCGATCTTGTTCTTCCACAACCACGAGAAATCGTCCGGCGAAAAGTAGATACCCGGCGCGATGCCTTCGGCGCGGAACGCGTCGAGGATCTGGCGCGTCAGATCGTGCCTGTAGGGTGTGTGCATGATGCCGAAGTCGGTGGTCCCGGTGTCCCACATGGCGAATCCGGAATGGTGCTTGGTGGTGAAGACGACATACTTGATGCCGGCCAGCTTCGCCAGGGCGGCCCAGTCCCCGGGTTCGAATTTCCGGGGATTGAATGACTTCGGCAGGTCCTCAAAGAACCGCCTGGTATAGGCTTCATCCGCGCCGGCCAGGGAATGCGAAATCACCACGCCGGTCTGGCTGTCCAGCGACCAGTGAATGAACAACCCGAATCCCTGGTCGCGAAACCACTCCAGCCGTTCAGGTTGGTTTAACGATCCTGGGGGAATGTCGCGCTGCGCCAGCAGGCGGGCGCTACAGAGGAGGAGAGATAGAATCAGCGGTCGCATGATCACGACCATTATAGAGTGAGGAGCACTGAACCGCGTCTTGGCCGCGACCCTGTGTGGGCCGCATGGAGGTGGACGAACGAGAAGCGCAATCCGAGCCGCGACCGTTAGGGAGCGTTTCGAATTGCGTAATCGCTCCCTAACGGTCGCGGCTCGGATTTGGGTCCCGCACCCGTCAGCAGGCGAAGACGGAGGCCGGCATGGCTGAAACCGAAGAAATGTGCGGCTGGAAGTCCATGTAAGGCAGGATATCGCGCTCAATCTCGATGCCGGGCGCCACTTCGATCAAGGCGAGGCCCTGCCCGGCAAGGCGGAACACAGCCCGCTCGGTAATGTAGAGGACTTCCTGCCCGGTACGGCGCGCGTAGGCTGCCGCAAACGTGATGCGCTCCACACGGTTGACGAACTTGCGCACCTTCCCCGGCTGCACGACCTTGAGACCGTCTTGCGACCACTCCAGGTGTGCGCCCTGCGCATCGAAGGTCCCGCAGAAGACCACCTTCTTGGCGTTTTGGGCGATCTCGATAAACCCTCCCGGCCCGATCAGGTTGCCGCCGAGATGAGACACGTTGACGTTGCCGGCGGCGTCGGTCTCGCCCATGCCAAGGAACGTGATGTCGATTCCGCCGCCACTGTAATAGTCGAATTGCTCGATGGAAGGGAGAATCGCATCGGTGTTGCGGGCGGCGCCAAACAGGTGGTCGTCCAGCATCCGGCCGTTGTGCGTTCCCTGCTCGAGGCTCATCCACAACTCGCCGCCGTTGCCCTGTTCGGCGATGACGCCGAAGATTCCACCGGGCATGCCAAATCCGAAGTTCAGTGACGCGCCGGCGCGCAGTTCCATGGCAGCCCGGCGCGCCACGATGCGCCGTTCCAGCTTCGAGGGGATCGCCGCGGCGAGAGAGCCGAGATGAGCGCGCCGTGAGCCGCTCACCGCGGGATCGTAGCCGAGGCCGTAGAACTGCTGCTGATCGGGATCTTCCACCACGGCGTCGATCATGATGCCGGGCACGCGCACGCTGCGCGGGTGGAGGGCGCCCGATTCGACCACCTGCCGCACCTGCGCGATGACCACGCCGCCGCTGTTGTGGGCGGCCAGCGCGATGGTATGGATGTCCGCGTCGATGGCTTCCTCTTCCGGGCTGAGGTTGCCGCGTGTATCGGCATAGGTGCCGCGAATGAGGGCCACATCGACTCGGAAGGGCTTGTAGCGCAGCACCTCCCGGCCGTCGATATGCATTAGTTCGACCAGCGCTTCCCGGCTGCGCCGGTTACAGCGGCCGCCGTCCTGGCGGGGATCGGCGAAAGTTTCCAGGCCGGAGTGCGTGAACAGACCGGGACGGCCGGCGCCGATCTCACGCAGCAGTTGCTGGATCGCGCCGCCCGGGAAGCAGTAGGCTTCCACTTTCTCCTCGCGGATGAGTTGCTGCATCTTCGGCGACCAGGTGAAATGGGCCGCGATCACCTTGCGGAGCATGCCTTCATGAGCGAATCGATTGGCGCCGAGCGCGCCGCGGTCGCCCAGACCGAGTGAGTGTACCAGGGTCAAGTCGCGTGGGTGGCCCGTCTCCAGGAAGCGCTGCTCCACCGCGGCGAAGACCGCTTCGGCCGAGATCATACCGGCGCCGTTGCCACTGATGGCGACGGTGTCGCCGTCTTTGATCAGGGCCGCGGCATCGGCGGCATTCACGAATCGGGTGGTGGCCATTACGATTTTTCTCTAACGGTTGCGAAAAACCGGCTTGCGCTTCTCCAGGAAGGCGCGAACGCCCTCCTTGCAGTCCTCGGTGCCGGCCGCTTGAGCTACCGCGCTGGCGTGGTGGTGACGCTCATCCTGGTGCAGGGTGGCGAGAATGCCCTTGATCAGCGCCATGGCCGCCGGCCCATTGGCGCAGAGCTTCGCCAGCCACGTGTTGAGCTGTTGCTCCAGGTCGGCGGGATCGTCGGCGACCGCCGTGACCAGTCCCCAATCGAGCGCCTGCCCGGCGGTGATGGGGAGGCCTAAGAGGGCCATGTGGCGCGCGCGCGCCACTCCGATGGTTTCGGCAAGCCGGCGAACGCCCATCCAGCCGGAGATCATCCCCAGAGTGACTTCCGGCGCACCGAGCTTGGCGGACCGCGCGGCGATGCGCAAATCGGCGGCCAGCGCCAACTCCAGTCCGCCGCCGAGAGCGTGGCCGGAGAGGACGGCAATTACCGGCTGGGGAAGCGATGCGATCCGCTCAAACGCCCGGATTCCGGGGAGGATCCAATGCTCCGCCATCTCATGGGGCGAGAGCGCGCCCCATGCCTCGATGTCGCCGCCGGTGCAAAAGAAGCGGCCCCGCGCGCGGATGACCACGGCGCGCAGCGCCGGGTCAGTCTCAATGCCGGCGGCGATGCTCTCCAACTGCTGGAGCATCGGCAGGGTCAGGGCATTGCCCTTTTCCGGACGGTTCAGGGCGATCTCCGCCCATGCCGTGCCGTTCTGTTCGATTCGAGTGTAGAGAATCGCGGGTTCCGTCCGCGGTTGGGTTTCCATGTCGTTCCGGTTGGCTTAATATGATAGCGTCTCGCACAACCGAAGAGGAGAGACTCGCGATGAGTGAATTGCTGTTCTACGAAGACGCTCCGGTGGGGCTGTGCTTCGACACCGAGGGCATTGTCGTCACGGAGAGCCACGTGGTGCAGTTCGCCGGCTTGTCGGGCGACTTTTTCGCCTTGCACATGGACGACGAGTTCGCGCGGTCGCTGGGGTTTCCAGGCCGTGTCGCCCACGGCCTGCTCGGCCTGATCCTGGTCGATGGGCTGAAGAATCGGGCGTCGCAGCGCTTTCAGGCCGTCGCGTCGTTGTCGTGGCAGTGGAACTTTCGCAAACCGCTATTTCCAGGCGATCGGATCCACGGACACCTCACCGTGGCGGACAAGCGGCTGACGCAACGCGGCGATCGCGGCATTCTGACGCTCGCCCTGGAAGTGCGCAACGGAAAAGGCGAGGTGCTGCAGGACGGCACCAACTTACTGATGGTGCGAACCCGCGCCGCCGCGGTTTAGGGCGGGGAACTGCCGCAAACCCGCAGGTTTGGCAATCCGTGCTACAGTCGGGATATATCGCGCACGCCTTGCGAAGGTACCGCTTCGCCAAACAAAAGAGTTACTTGTCAGGAGTAGGTCTGTGAGAGTCTGGACGCTTCTACTAAATAGCGTTGTGGTTGGATTGCTGGCAAGTGCTTCTTCCGCCGCGCCGGCGATTACGGCTAACCTCGCCATACCTGCGGGCGTTGAGTACCGGCTGAAGTTCCATCACCTGCACACCGGGGAGCGCCTGGATATCGTCTATCGCCGAGGCGACCATTACATCCCCGCGGCACTCGATTCCCTGGACCGCTACCTCCGCGACCACCGTACCGGCGACATCCGCCATTACGACCCCAGGGTCTTTGACCTGCTGCACGATCTCGCTTCCGGCCTGGGCAGGTCCAACGCCGAAATCGAAGTCGTCTGCGGTTATCGCACACCCTGGAGCAATGAGTTCCTGCGAACGCATGGCCACGGAGTAGCCAGTCACAGCCTGCATATGGATGCCATGGCGATTGATATCCGCTTGCCGGGCATCGGAACCGCCGAGCTTCGGGATGCTGCCCTGTCGCTCCACCGCGGCGGTGTTGGCTACTACGCGGCATCGGGTTTCGTCCATGTGGACGTTGGCCGCGTCCGGCGCTGGTAGAGGCGCACACCCGCCGCGCCCTCTAACCGGGGTACGGATAGCCCTTGGCGAGCACCTTCGCGAGTTCGCCGTCGTAGCCGTAAATGTCATCGAAGAAGTGCACGTTGCCTTCGGGATCGACCGCCGCGGTGCCGTACAGAATCAGCACCGGGAGTGGTTTCGTCAGGTTGACCTGCACGTTGTCCTGGCCGCTCTTCATGGCTGCCTGCACTCGTGCAAGGCTCCAATCGGGCTTGTCGCGCAATACCCACGCCGCCAGTTCCGCCGGCTTCTCCACGCGAATGCAGCCGTGGCTAAAATCGCGGCGAGCCTGCGCGAACAACTGCGGCGTCGGCGTACTGTGCAGGTAAACGTTGTGCTCGTTGGGGAACATCAATTTCACCAGGCCCAGCGCATTGTCTTCGCCCGGTTTCTGGCGCACCGCGAGCTTTCCGGAACGCAGTTGGGCCAGCACTTCATCCGTGATGGCGCCCGAAGTGACCACCTGCCCCGCCTGCGTGACTACTTCGAATCTTTTCCTGGCAATATAATCGCGGTCTTTCTGTACGGCGGGGACGGTCTCCGAGCGCTGGATACTTGGCGGCACATTCCAGTACGGACGCAAAATCACATACCTCATGTCTTTCTCAAAGACGTCAGTCTTGTGCCGGTATGCCTTGCCTACAATCACGTTCATCGTGAGCACGGCGTTGCCTTCGCCGTCGAAGGCCCGCAGGCGGAACTCCGGGATATTAACGACGATGGGCGGCTCGGTGAACTGATAGGGCACCCAGTGCCAGCGCTCCATCGTGAGCCGCAGTTGTTCGATGCGCCGGCTTAAAGGCGTATTCAGGTTTTTCAGCGTCTGCTCGCCCAATCTGCCGTCAGGCGTCAGGCCATGGCGGTTTTGAAAACGCTTGACCGCGTCCACCAGCGCGCCCTGGTACAAATTGGAATCGCCGGGAACCGCGGTGTTCGCCGGCAGATCGCCCAGCAGGCGCAGCAGGCGCATCAATCGTGGTACGCCATCGTAGGGACTGCCTGGCTCGACTGGTTTCTTTGGAACCGGGAGTTTCTGGCCGTCGTCCTCGCGCGCCAGTTGCAGGTAGCGATGCAACGCTTCCAGGAGGCGTTTGTAGCCGGCAAAGGGCGGCCCGATCTGCGCCAGCGCCGCCGGCAAATCCGGCCCATCGACCAGCTTCTCGCGCAGGAAAGTGGGCAAGTCGTATTTCTTGGCCTCGACATCGAGCCCGAACTGGAAGTGCTCCGGATTTACCTTTCCGATCCGGCGATCGGAGATGTAGCGCATGAGGCAAACCGTGAGCGCCACATCGAGAATTGCGGCGTCGGAGGCTTCATGGGGCTTTTGCAGACGAGCCAGCCGGTCCGCCCAGCGCCCGCTATCATAGTCTTCAGGGTCCAGACCCCAGTTGTCCGCTTGCTTCAGAAGCTCTATGATCGCCACTGCCTGCGGAGTTGGCCGGCCATCGTGAATCCACGCCGGCGCATAGCCCGATGGCTCGTAGAAATTCCGCACGTGCTGGCGATAATCGGAGAAATCCGGCCACCGCAGATCCGGCAGTTTGCCGGCCGATGCAACGGCGCGTAACTGGAAGGACACGCCGGAAGCGTCGCTTTGCTGGAAGGCCGGCAGGCAGGCGGCCGTGCCCGCGATGAGCAGGAATATCAAAAGTGCGGGTGCGGCCCTTCGCGCCACGCCCAACGCTATAGTCAGCGCCTTCCCGCAGTCTTCGAACTGTCCGATCACGCGTCCTCCTGTTCCCGGCTGGCCGCTGCCTGGATGCGGGAGTTCCCCGGCGGATTCATTATTTAGTTGGCGCCGAGCTAAGGTAGTTCCGCTCGAAATTCTGGGAAGACGGGGCTGGCCCGGACAGGCATCCTGATCGGAGCAGATCTTTCCATCCCGGCCGAACCTCCGCCACGTCCGCGCGTCCTAATTCGCCACGAACCGGAAATCGCTGACTCCCAACTGGTCCTTGCCGGGCACGTGGAAGCCGAACTTGCCTTGCAGCCCGCCGCCCGGCCTGTCCCATTTGTCCACCACCTGCCACTGCCGATCCACCAGAAAGCTATGGACGATCGAGCCTGACGTCACCGCGACCTGGACGCTTACGTAGTCTTTGGTCTTGATCGAATGCGGGATCCTGGTGGAATCGCTCTTTTTTCCACCGGCGAACTGGGTGCGGACGAGGTTCTTGTCGTCCATCTGAAACAGGTCGTAGTTCTTGTCGTCCTGGTAATTCACCACCCACTCCAGCCGTTTGCCTTTCAGCATGATCGCCGTGAAGATGTACGAGCCCGCGGCCGGGTTGATGGGCGCCACGGTGAACTCGCCGCCGTGCTTCACCCACAGCTTGCCCTCGCGCGTCCAACCCGACAGGCTTGGCGTAGACCCGCTGGCTTTGACCCACTCTTCCATGCCGAACGCGGCGTTTGCCTTTGCCTGCGATGACGCCGGCAGTTTCTCCGCGCGCTTCATGGCCAACGTCGCGATGGCGCCCCGCCCGGCTACCACGTGCACGGCCGCGATCGCCTCCTGGTACTGCGGCGCCGAGCCGCTCACCCGGTAGGTTCCCTCCGGCAGGCTCAGTTCCGTCTCGGAAACAGTGCGCTCCTGGGTTTCGCCCTCGCGCAGAAGACGAAGCTGCAGACCATCGATTCCCCCTGGGCTGACCTCGATTTTAAGGCTGCCGGAGGAGCTCTGTAGCGCTCCCTCCACCGTGATGGACTTGCCGGGCTCGAACGAATATTCCGCTTGAATCGATTTGAAGCGGTCATTCTTGAGCAATACCGTACGCTTCCCCGGTTCCACGTTCGCCCAGGAAAACGTACCGTCCCGCGCGCTGCCGATCTGCGCGCCGTCCAGCCAAACCTCCGTTCCCGGCGGCGCGCCGCGGATTTCGAGCGTAGCTTTGGCGGGCGCCAGCTTGAACGTCAGTTGGGCATCTTCGCCGCGGCGCACTTCGGCGGTCTGCTCCGCCGCCCAGAGCCCCGGCTTTTCGACCCGCACGACGTATTGTTTGGGTGCCAGGAACACCAGCAGGCGACCGCGCGTGGTGGCGCGTTTATATTTCTGCCCGTTCAGGTAGACCGCCACATCGTCGTCGCCGGTGATGATCCGCAGCGCTCCCACGTTGCGCTCCGTGAACAGCGACGCAACGATTCCGGAATTGGCCGACGATTCGAACGCGAACTTGCGCGGCAGCCCATTCATCGTCATGAGGATTTCGTGCGGTCCGGGCGCCAGGTCCTTCAGTTCCATGCCGGTCGCGCTGGTCGTGCCGGCGGGCTTGCCGTCCACCGTGGCCGGGATGCCCACCGCGCTGCTGTAAACGATCGCCTCCGAGCCGTACCGCGAGATGATGACGGCGTTGACCCCCTGGACCTCAATCGGCGCCGTGAGTTTGGGCAGACCGACGGAGGTGAAGTCCAACGCCAGAGTTGCCTTCGCCGCGCTGCTCTGGATTTGCAGCACATGTTTTCCGGGCGCCAGTCGCGGGACTTCCGTTTCGCCTCCCTGTATCTGCGCGGCCGACTGGCCATCCACCGACAGCGTCCCGTCCGACAGGTCCGTGGAGAGGGAGATCTGCGCCGGCGGGGGTTCCAGGATGAGACGGATTTCGGCGGGTGCGCCGTGATCGGCCGTGACTGTGAATGCCGCGGTCGCGTTCTGGTAGCCGGTCAAGGTAGCATCCGCCCGGTAGTTACCCGGAGGCAACTGCATGACGCAGGTGGAAGAACCGCACGGTTTCCCGTCGACGCTGATGGCAGCGCCGTCCGGAGAAGAGCGCACCATCACTTTGAAGGCGGCTGCCACGATGGGCTTCACCACCTGATGGCGCGACCGGGCGATCACCACGCCGACAACAACGATGCCCGCCACAACCACGGCGAGGCCGGCCACGGCGTACGTCAGATTTCGCGACGACACCGCCGGCGCCTTCGCCGGCAGGGTCGTCGGGGCGGCAGGCACCGCCTGCGTCCGAGAAGCAGCCTGTGCCGGAGGATCCTTCGGGCGTCCGGAGGTGACGCTCTGCGGCGGAGTCAGCGGCGGCGGCGCCCCCATAATGATCGTGGCGGAAAACCCGTTTGCCGGTGCTGCCGTGGCCGGCGGCGTCGGGGGCGAACTCTGCGCCGGGGCTTCGGGTGGTCTGGCGAGTCCAACACCCGCGGCTGCCGCTTTTGCTGTTTCGCCGCTCTCGCGCGTCGCCTGCTGCCCCGGTCCTTCCGCAAGCGCGCGTTGCAACGTGGCCTGCAATTGCTCGAATCGTGCGTCGGTCGGATATGCTTGCAGCCCTTGCGTCACCATCGCCAGGGCGCGCACGATATCGCCCTCCGCCTGCAGGCGCCGCGCCTGTGTGATGCAGAGGGACACGAACTCCTCGCGCTTCCGGTCGGCAAACTCGCTCGCCAGGCTCTGCGCGCCGGGGTTATTCGGGTCCAGGGCGAGCAGTTCCCTCAGGCGCGCCTCCACCGCATCCCCATCCGCGACTTGCATCAGCCGGCGGCTGTCCTCCAGCAGGGAGTTGACCAGGACCGTGCGGATCACGGTGTTGCGCGGATCTAAATCGGCCGCCTGGCGAAGCGGTTCGAGGCTCGCTTCGAGTTGCCCCGCGTCACTGAGTTCGCGGGCGCGCGCCTGAAGTTGCAGCGCTTCGGCGGCGCGAGCCCGTTCCTTGTAGGCCACGTTTCTCAGTTCCAGCAGGTCGCTCTCTCCCGGAAACTCCGCCAAAGCGCTCTCCGAGGTGCGCACCGCCCGATCGTAGTCGCCGGCTTCCAGACATCGGTCCGTCTGCTGCACCCACATGGCTTTGGCGTTTTCGCGGCCTTGCTGATCGCGCTTCTTCATCAGCCGTTCAATCTCAAAGGCCAGTCCCGGGTGCCGTTCATGAATCGAGCGCAGGATTTGCCATTGGTCCAGGGCCTCGCTGAACTGACCCCGTTCCTCGAAGTAGCGCGCTTTGGCGACGATGGAGTTCACCAGGTCGCGCTTGTCGTGCACCAGCTTCAAGGCGCGCTCGAAGTGCGTCTCTCCGGGATACAGCTTCAGAACTTCGTTCAATATGCCGACGCGCCGGTGCAGGTCGGCTTCGCCTTCCACCCGGCGGTCCGTGTCCGCGATGACGGCCGAGAGGGCTTGCCGCTGCCGCTCCTCGATGTCGAATTTCAAAGCCTGGAAGAGCGCGTGGTTGGGATATTTCGCCAGATACTGGCCGCATGTAGCAAGGGCTGCTTCGTAGTTCTCGCCCGCCAGGTTTCGCTTGGCGTCCTCGTAGGCGCTCTTGATGGAGTTGTGCTCGGAGTGGACCTGGTTGTAGAAGCTGTGATAGGTTCCGGTGCGCCCAGCGTCGGCGTCCGGCAGGTCCTTATCCAGGTTTACCAGGTGCTCGAGCTTACTGAGGGCGGAGGTAACATCGCCCTTATCCCATGCCTGCATGGCAGCCTGGTAGAGGCGCGCCTTTTCCTCGCGAGCGTGTGAAACCTCGCGTTCTTTCCTAGCCACATCCGAGACCAGCGCCAAAGCCACTGTGTCGTTGGGTTTCAGCTTCAGCACGTTGTTGAGGGCGTCGCGCGCCTGGCTGAACGCCTGGTTGTCCAGGTGCTGGCGCGCGATTTGGATCCACTCCTCGATCTTCTTTTCGCGCCGCTCCCGTTCTACCTGCGACTTCAAGGAAAGCGCGTCCGTGTCCTCCGGATCGAGATCCAGCGCGTCCTGGATCTTACGCAGCGCCAGCGGGTATTCCTCGGCTTCGAAGAACCGGCGCGCGCCCTCCAGCGATTGCAGAATCCGCGTGCGGCGAACAGCCTGATCCACCTGGCGCCTTAGCAGTCCGGCCTCCGGGTCCAGGCGGCCTTCGGTCTCCAGTTCGGCGAGAATCTCGATGGCGAAGTTGTAATCGCCCTTTTCGAAGCTGAGCCGGGCTTTTGCCAGCCGGGGCTTGATCTTGGAGTTGTCGAAAAGTTCCAGCGCTTCGCCGCGCCTGGCTTTTTGCAGCGCATCGCCAAACTCGCGCATGGTCAGGAAGCGATGGTAAGGCTGCTTCGCCATCGCCTTGTGAATCACCTGGCTGATGGCGTAATTGACGTTGGGGTTCAGCTCCGATACGGGAGGCGGGCTCAGCCGCCGTATGGCCTCGAAAACCTCGGCGTCGCTGGCTCCGTCGAACGGACGGCGCCGCGTCAGGGCTTCGTACGCCGCGATCCCCAGGGCGAACTGATCGGAGAGCGGCGAGGGCGGCTTCATCTCGAGAAACTCCGGTGCGAGGTAGAACAGAGTCCCCTTGAGACTGGTCTTCGACCCCGTGCCGGCGCTGCGCGCGATCCCGAAATCGATGATCTTCACCGAGTCGTCATCCATCACGAAGATGTTGCTCGGCTTGACATCGCGGTGCACCAGGCCCTGTTCATGAGCGGCATGCAGCCCCCGGCAAGCCTGATCGATGATATTGACCACGTTCTCCACGGTGAGCCGCGGGCTGGCGTCGCGGATCAACTGGTCAAGCGCCACTCCCGGAAGCATCGGCATCACGAAGAATGGCTTGCTGGTGCCGTCTTCCTCGAATTCGCCGATATCGTAGATCCCGATGACGTTGGGGTGAACCATGGTCGCCAGGATGCTCCACTCTTTGTAAAAGAGCTCGGCGGAGGCGGGGTTGTCGATATCGAGAATCGTCTTGAGAGCAACCTCGCGCTTCATCAGCGTGTCGTGCGCCCTGTAAACGACGCCCATACCGCCTCTGCCCAGAACGTCCCGCAGTTCGTATCGCTCCTGCAGTTTTGTCCGCTTGGATATCATGTCTCCCCCAGACCGGCCAACAACATTCTCCGACGCCTTAGTGACTCGACTGCGAGGAACCGTTTCCGGCGAAACGTAATGAAACGCACTATCGCTGATGGCCCCCTCAAGCCGTCAAGCACTCGCGGTAGGCGGGTAGGTCTCGCAGTTTCCGACAAGCCCTCCTTCACGGCATCAGCGATTATACACCGCCTCGACCGCATCCGGCACGGATTGTGCAAGGATGTTACGTTTGGTCCAGTACGTCCAGACCGGCGCGGCCTATATGCTCCGGTCCATGTTGGTGACTATGCCGCAGCGGGTACAGCGCCGGCTGCCGGCGTACCGGCCTGCCCTGCATCCGGCGGCCGATTTACCGGGTTGCCCTGTGAAGCAGCATCGGCGCGGGAGTGGGCGCCCCGCGTCCCGCGGCTCTCCCGGCGATGAAGAATCCGTTCGAGGGGTCCGACCCGTCCGGCGGCGGGCCGATCGCCGGACGCAGTCCGGCAGGTTCGGCCGGTGCGCCGCGGCCTCCCCGGCCTCCCATCGCCCCGCCCGTCCGCTGCAGCTCGATCGCGTCGCCTTTGAGCGTTCCTGTGTAAGTAACCCCGGCGGCGCTGAAGGAGATGTTGGCGCCATCCACTTTGCCATCTTCGATGGCAATGGGCGCGTCGCCGCTCCCGCCGCCGCGGCCGAATCCGCCGCCGCCTTCAACGGTGCCGGCGATGGCGTTTCCATTCTGCCGGAACGTGAAGACCTGAGTGGCTCCGCCTCCGAAGCCGCCACCGCCGCGGCCCGCGGCGGCAGCTACCGGCGCGGGTCTCCACAGGCCCGTGATCCCCGAACCCGCCGGGACCTCGCGCTCCCAGACCGCCGCCTGCGGCCGAAGCTTCACGGCTTTGACGGAGATCGTTACGCTGGCGGGCGTCAATCCCGGCGAACTGGCCTCCACCGTCAGACTCCCCGCTGCCTTATTGGATTGCACCAGGGCCATGCAAAGGCCGCAAAAGGCTTTGCGCGAACTGCTCTTATCGGGTTCGTGATTGGTCGGATCGCCGTTCCCCACGCCGATCGCTTTGCCTTGGCCGGTAACTTTGAAGTTCACCTGGTTGTCGGCAACCGGCACGTAGCGACCCTGCGCGTCCTGCACCTCCACCGCGAACATCGCCACGTCCTCTCCGTCGGCCGAAATCTCCTGCCGGTCCGGCGTGAGCACCAGTTTCGCCGCCGGACCGGTAGTCTCGCGCTTGGCCGTCAGCACCTGCTTGCCGCCTTTGTATCCCCGCGCCTCAATGGCGCCGGGAGCGTATTTGACGTTCCACGCCAGGTGGGAATCCCGCTTCATGTCCTTGGCGCCGAGACTCTGCCCGTTGAGGAACAACTCCACCCGTTCCAGGTTCGAGTACACCCAGACCGCGATCTCCTTTCCTTCCAGCCCCGGCCAGTTCCAGTGCGGGAACAGGTGCAGCACGGGCTGCGCCGTCCACCACGCCTGGAAGTAGTAGAAGCTGTCCTTCGGGAAGCCGCACATATCGATAATGCCGTACTGCGAGCCGATGTTGGGCCACTGGTAGGGCGAAGGCTCGCCGCGGTAATCGAAGCCCGTCCAGATGAAACCTCCGGACATCCACGGCCGCGCATTGCAGAAGCTCCACCAACCCTCGCAGCTGGCGCGCCCGGTGGTGGTGTAGGGGTCGTAGGAGCCCACGTAGCCGTGCTCGGCGTCCATCGTGTAGATGCCGCGCGTGGCCACCGCGCTCACCTGCTCCGTGCCCATCACAGGGACCGTCGGATTGGCCTTATGAAACGCTTCTGCGGCCGGATCGGCGTAGTTATAGCCCTGCACGTCGCACGCCGCGAATCCGAACTTGCCCATGTTATTGCCGCCCAGCGGCGCGATGGAGACCGGCCGCGTGCCGTCGAGCCTCGTCGACACGGCTTTCATCGCCGTCAGGATCAGGAAGCCCCGGTCGGTGGCCGCCGTGCCTTCCTCATTGCCCATCGACCACATGAAGACGCTTGCGTGGTTGCGATCGCGCCGCACCAGGTTCTCGTACTGGCTCAAGCCCTCGGGGCTCGACGCCATCATGCGCGTTTCGTCGAACACCAGCATGCCCAGTTCGTCGGCCGCGTTGAGCAGTTCCGGCGTAGGCGGGTTGTGCGAAGTGCGCAACGCGTTGCAGCCCATCTCCTGCAGCTTTCGAATGCGGTAGTACTGCACCGCGTCGGGCAGCGCCGCGCCTACGCCGGCATGGTCCTGGTGATTACAGGTTCCTTTCAGCTTGACGGATTTGCCATTCAGGAAGAAGCCCTTCTCGGCGTCGAACGTGCAGCTGCGGATTCCAAACGTCGTCTCGCAACGATCCGTAACGCCGCCGCCGGATTCGATCTCGCTGACCACCTTGTACAGATTGCGCTGTTCCAGCGACCACAGGGCGGGCGCTTTCACCACCATCTGCTGCTCGTAGACGTGCTCTCCGCCCTCCACGATCGCTACCGGCGGGGTAACCGCTTTTCCCACTGCCTTGCCCGAGGGGTCCAGAATGGTCGAGGTGACGCGCGTCGCCGGCGCGCCCTTGCCGTGGTTCTCCACCTCGGTGCGAATCTTTACCGTGGCTTCGCCGGGCCGAACCTCGGTGCGTGCGAACGTGCCCCATTTCTTCACGTGCACCGGGTTGGTCTTCACCAGCCAGACGTGCCGGTAAATGCCCGCGCCTTC
>PLDO01000183.1 GCA_003136215.1 Bryobacterales bacterium | reverse complement strand
GCATGCTTCAGCTTGCCAGGCGCGCGAAGCTCGCCCGACCCAGAGGCTACCCCGGCAACATGCCACTTAGTTTTCACAACAGCGCGAATTCTGCGGAAGTTGTGGGGCAGGTTGGCAACCTGCGGCGGGTTGGTAACCCGCCCCGACCACTGTAAACGGGCCAGCCTGCGGGGCTTTAGCTTGCCTGCCGGCGCCTACTGCTGCGCCTCGATGTGCACCACTTCCGAACTGTACGGGGTGGGCAGCAGCACGCGGAAGCCGTTGGCCATAAGCTGCGCGCCCGTCTGCGAGTAAACGTCCGGGGCAACTTCGAACCACACGGTGTAACGCTGCTGCTCTTGCAGGCCTTTGGGCCGGAATACGTAGGAGGGGCCGGCGGACGCCGCGCGCGTGACCACCGCGATGGCGGTGTCCGTGGACGCGTTGTAGCTCTGAATCACATCGGTGGCGTCGGCGCCCGGCGCCAGAATGTGGAATACCTTGCCCGCCGAGATATCGGTGCGCTGGTTCTTGTAGTTCTGGACCTCGCTCTTGAGGAACGCCACCTGGTCCGCCAGCAAATCCGCCAGTCTGGTCATCAAAACCCAGGGACCGCCAAAACGGTAGCTATGCGTGGCATAGTCGGTAAGACCGTCGGATTCCGGCATGTAGCGTTCCGCATAGCGCGGGGGAAATGGGTATGTGGCGCCATACACCGCCTGGCGGGAGGCCAGCGACCCCGATGCGTCGTTGGTGATCGAGGTGACGTAGCTCTTCACCATGTTGAACGTCATCATGTTGCCCCCGTCCTCGCAGTTTTCCCAGTTAACGTCGGGCCGCGCCTGCTGGATCGCCGAAACCACCGCATTGATGCCCTGCACCGAATTTGCGTAGTTGCTGTCCGCCGGATCGTGCGTGTGCGTCGTCTTGGTGCACTGCTTCACCATGTTCTGGCCGTCCTGCAGGATCCAATCGACATGGTATTCGTCGATCACGCGGATGCCCTCCTGAATCAGCCAGGCCTGCGTAGGCAGGTTCGATAGGCACAGCGGTTCGGCCCCGAAATATTGACTGCTGTCGGTCGCCGTCCAATCCGGGTTGGCCTGCAGCACCGGGCTCGACGCGTCGGCTTCGGCCAGGGCGAAGTGCAGGCCGAATTTCATTCCCAGCGAATGTACGTAATCGGACAATGCGTCCAGCCCGCTGGGGAACTTAGCGGGATCCGCGTGCCAATCGCCGATGCCCAGCGCCCATCCCATATCCACCACGAACAACTGCACTCCCAGGTCGGCCGCGATTTCGGCGCTGCGCCGTAAGGTCTGCTCGTCAATCTGGTCCTGATAGGCCCAGGAATCCCACGAAACATAAGGGAACGATTTGGCGTCGGGCGCGGGTTTGGCCAGCACCGATTCCGCGAAACGCTGCGTCCGGTAGCCCGCCTCGTCCCAATCTCCGTGAAACAGGCCGATAAACGCGTTGGGTAGCTGCAATTCGCCGCTCGGGTCCACCGGGTGGTTCAGGTCGAGTACCGTGGAGCTGAACTCCACATACCCATTGGAGCCGTCTTGCCGCACCGTGGTCTTGGTCCGGCCATCGAACTCCCATCCCGTGAACAGACCCCGCTCCTCGGAATCGCGCAGTGCCAGCCAGCCGCACTGCTCGCCGTCGGCGCCGGAATCAACCGCCACCCCGGCTCCGCCGATGTCGAGCAGGCTTTGCAGCGGCTCGAAATCGGCCGGCTTGGCAACCACACTCCACTGATTCACCCGGAAAGCCGTGTACCGCTTGCCCAAATCGTCGAATGTCCATGGCGCCATGTTGATCCAGGTGATGTGGCTCGTGGCCGCCGTCAGATTCTGGTACTTCAGGCTGTAGTGCAGCACCGGATGATCGTTGAACAATTCTAAAATCAACGTGATCCGCGCCCTCCGCTGGACATCCTGCAGCATAATGAACTGGCGGATCCCCCCCGGATTGATGCTCTGGGCGTACTCGGCAACCAGGAAGTAATGCGTCTGCGCATCGAACAGGTCGCTGTCAGTCTGTAACAGCACGGGGGAGGTCGGACTGTTCGGCGACGCGGTCCATTGGTCGCCAGATTGAAGATCGGAAATCTGTTGGGTGCGAAAGAAGCCTTCCGGCGTCAGTTGAAAAGACGCCCGGATCCAACCGTTGGAAAGGGTCCAGATGTTCTGGTCCGGATCGAAACTCGAATCTGCTCCGCCGAATGCCAGGCCGGCAAGCAGCGTGATGCCGAGTACAATCCCGAGAAGTCGCATGACCTTCCGTACCTTGGTGCCGTCTGTATTGGAGACGTTACACTCTTCGACACAGAGTACGGAAAAAAGTAGCGGAAGGTGGATGAGTTCTTTAGTAAATGTTTGTAAGATACATCACGTAAGGGCTATTAAGCACTAAGTTGCCTGACACTAAGGGATATTCACTATGTCTCGGTGGTTCACTTTAGCCTTAAACCCGGCGTCCGACAAGGCCCGGCGGACTTCATCGGCGATCATCACCGAGCGATGCTGTCCTCCGGTACAACCGAATGATATCGTCAGATAACTCTTGCCTTCGCGAATGTAATGCGGCAGCAGGTAGATCAACAGGTCTGAGATCCGGCTCATGAATTCCGCGGTCTGCGGAAAAGAGCGGATGTATCTTGCCACGCCAGGGTTTTTCCCGGTCAGGTTCTTGAATCGCGGGATGTAGTTGGGATTCGGCAGGAATCGAACGTCAAAAACCAGGTCGCTATCCGGCGGCACACCATGCCGGTACCCGAAGCTGGTGACATAGATCTGAATCGTCGATTGATCGCGTTGCCCGCGGAACCGTTCCTCGATAAAATCGCGCAACTGGTGGACCGTGAACCTGGACGTGTTGATGATCAGGTCCGCCATGGCGCGAATCGGCGCCAATTGCTCGCGTTCGCTCTCGATGCTGCGGGTAATGGATTTGTCCGTGCCCAGAGGGTGCGGCCGCCGCGTCTCGCTGAAGCGGCGGACGATGGCGTCGTCGTCCGCCTCCAGAAAGATGAGCCGCGCGCTCACCGATTTGCGGATGCCGGCGAAGATCTTGGGGAACATCTTCAGCCCGGCGCCCTCCCGAATATCCACCACCAGGGCTGTCGCCTGAATGCTCGGATTGTCGCGCGTCAACTCGGCGAACTTCGGAATCAATTCCACCGGCAGGTTGTCCACTGAGTAGAAGCCCAGATCTTCCAGGGCCTTCAGCACCGAACCCTTGCCGGATCCGCTCAATCCGGTGATCACCACCAACTCGGGCTTATGTGGCAACGCCTCGTTTGGGGCAGCCTTTTTGCGCGGCATCTGGCGAGTGCTTATCCCTCGACCAGGTCGAAATGCCCGTCGCGGCGCCGCACAAGCACGCTGACGCGGTCGGTTTGGGCATCCCGGTAGACCAGGTAGTCCTTCGTCTTATCCATTTCCATCACGGCTTCTTCCACCGTCATCGGCTTGCGTTTCTGGGCCGGCTTTACTTTGTAAACCTGCCGCCCCTCCCCGCTGTCACCTTCGCCTTCAGCTGGCGTCGCCGTCTCGGTCTCCACTTCGGGAGCGGACTTGTGCGGAACGCGCTTGGCATCGCGAAACTTGGTGCGCGCCTTCAAGCTCTGCTTTTCCAGCCTTTCGGTAGCCAGGTTGATTGCCGTGAACAGGTCGGCGCTGTTCCCCACGCCCACCAGGTCGTGATCGTAATAGTGGATGGTGATTTCCGCCGTGTGCGTCTTGCGCTCCAGGGAAAGCACCACATGGGCGTCGCGTTCCTCCCTCTTCCCATCCAGCAGCTTGCCGATCTTGGCGAATCGGGCCTCAAGCTTTTTCAACTGCGCTGGAGCGAGTTCTACTTGCCTACCGGTGTACGTGATCTTCATGAAGCACCTCGTTGGGGCCGGCAAACACCCCTACCTACTTTATACTTTATAGCTCGAATGCGGCGCGCCGTTTGCGGCAGCGCTAGTTGCGCACGCGCCGCTGGTGGGTGGATGGAATCTTCATATCCTCCCGGTACTTGGCCACGGTGCGGCGCGTAACGTTGATGCCCTCATTTTGCAGCATGGCGGTGATCTGCTCGTCCGTGAGGGGCTTGGAGCGATCCT
>PLDO01000278.1 GCA_003136215.1 Bryobacterales bacterium | reverse complement strand
CGGCGGGATGCGTGCCGATCTCCTCGAACTTGCGAATGTCGTTGTCCTGCGTCTTGTCGCTGGCCATCATGCTCCAGGTGCTTGCGATCCGGCTCTTGCGCACATAGAGGAAGCCGGTGCCGATGGGCGCGTAGGTCCATTTGTGCAGGCTGGTGCCGTAGTAGTCGCAATCCAGATCGGAAATCTTGAAGGGGAAATGGCTGAAGGCGTGGGCGCCATCGACGATCACGGGGATGTTGCGGGCGTGCGCCATCTGGCAGATTTTGCGAATGGGAAAGATCTGGCCGGTGCGGTTGGTGATGTGGCAGCAGAGGATCATCTTCGTGCGCGGCGTGACGGCCTGCTCAAAGCGGCGGTATAGGTCGTCCATGGAAGGCGGCGGCACGGGGAAGGAGATGGTTTTGAGCACGATGCCTTCGCGGCGCTGGCGCTGGGCGAAGGTGGTGAGCATGCGCGGATAGTCCTGGTCGGTGGTGAGGACCTCGTCGCCGCGCTGGAGATCGATGCCGTACTGGGCGTTTTCCAGGGATTCGCTGGCGTTGCGCGTGATGGCGATCTCCTCGGCGTCGCAGCCGGCGGCGTGGGCGAGGCGGCGGCGAACAGATTCCACCTGGCGTTCCAGCACGCTGACCATGGTGTGATACGGCCCCATGTCGGTGTACTCCAGGTAGCGGCGCATGGCGTCCTGCACGGAGCGCGGCGGAGGGCTGCAATAGCCGTTGTTGAGGTTGATGACATTGCGGTCGACGCTGAAGGCGGCGCGGATCTCGCTCCAGAAATCCTCGTCGGCGGCAATCTCTTCCGGAGTGCGGGTTCCGGCGGCGCTGGTGGCGGCGCGCACGCGGTCGATGGCGTGGCTCTGCAACATTACGGCCGTGGCGAAGCGCAATAGATGACGGCGATTCATTGGAAATTGACTATAGCATGGCCGGGGGGCGCACAAAAAAGGCCGGCGGCGGAAAGGGAAACCGCCGCCGGCACACAAGGCCAAAGCGCTTGCACGCTAAAAGGACGTGGATCATTCCGGCGCCGGCGTTCCGATTACGCGACGTGCGCGGTACGCACGCCGCCGCACCGGGAGCGCGGCCGCCCGGCTGGGAGGCGCTCCGCTTCCATGTGCACCAACCGGAGCAGTTTTTGAAGCCTCGCGCGACGCGCTTGGAGTTCCGCGAGCAACAATTCGCAGACATCCGGACTCCCGGCACTGGCGGCATTCCCGCCGCGCGTCCGGGGCGGCGCTTTTTCGGTTGGCTCTTGCCCTCTTCGATTCGTCATGGTCGGCCCCTCAGCGGTACTGCCGCGTTCGAAATCAGGCGCACAATCCCGTCTGCCGGTACATTTCCACGGTGTAGGCTGTATCGCCCGGCATCCAGTAGACAGCCATCGTATGGCCGCCCAACAACCTCACACCCAGGGGTTCGATATGTTCCGCGTCCCTGCCCGCGTTGGTATAGAGGGCGCGGCCGGAGACCCAATTCCAGCGAACCGCGTGGTTTTCACCGTTACGCTGGGCCTCGCAGGGAGTGGCCTGCAGCACGGCGAGCCAGATGGGAACCGGTTCACTGGGGCGGCTTGCCTCCGGCAGTCGTGGCCGCACGGGCCCCGCGCTGCCGGTCATCGTTCCGCCGACGACGCGCAACCGAGATTGTTCCCCGGTACTTTCCTCTGGTTCCAACTGATTTGCCGTCATTTCAGGTCCTTCCTGCGTATACCGAGATCTCGGACATCCTCAAATACTGCAAACTCTCGCACTCGCCGCCGCGCGGCGCCCGGCATACTGCCCGGATCGAGTTGTCTATTTCCTTGCTGCCTGGCACGCCTGGTACAAGTCGAGTTCACCTGCCCCAAGTTGCTGGCCGATCGCCTTGGCGCGGGACAAATCCTTCGCCGCCGCGTTTTGGTTGGTGGTGGGGTCGAGGCCCACCAGTAGAGCCGCGCCGCCGGAAACCAGCGGTGCGCTGAACGAAGTGCCCGATACCTGGGCGTAATGCGAATCCGGATAGGTGGTGATGAGGCCTTCGTCCGGGGCCGCAAGGGCTACCCACTGGCTGCCGTAATTCGACCACGTGCTGCGGGTCCCGGCGTCATTGGTGCCGGCCACGTCAATCACGTTGCCGTACGCGGCGGGATAAACCGGGATGGCTTGCCCATCGTTGCCGGCGGATGCCACGCAGATGATGCCTGCCTGGGTGGCCGCGGCCAGTGCCGTCGAAAGGGCAGGCGAATCCGTCCCCGTGCTGAAACTCATGTTGATCACATCTACTTTGTGGAGAATCGCATATTGGATGGCATCCACAATCTGTGAGACGGTCGCCTTGCCATCGGCGCCAAAGGCACGCAGCGGCATAATCTGGGCGTTGGGGGCGACCAGGTGGATGAGTCCCGCGACCATGGTGCCGTGACCGTAGTCCGGGTACTGCTGAGCGTCGAGGATGGGGGTGGTTTCCTGGTCCAGAATCGGCGTAGTCTCCTGCTGAAGGATGACCGCCGTTCCGCCATCGAGAATGGGAGTGGTTTCCTGGTCCAGAATCGGCGTAGTCTCCTGATCCAGGATGGGCGTGGTCTCCTGGTTCAGGGCGGCCTTCTCGCCGCCGTCCGGTTGATTCGCGATGAAATCATAGCCGGGAACCAACGAGCCCGCCAGCACCGGGTGCGTGAGATCCGCGCCGGTGTCGATCACCGCCACGACGGCGCCTCTTCCGGTAGACATGAGGTGCGCTCTATCCAAATTGATGACGTCGGTGGCCGGCTGGGTGATGTAAGCCGAGGAAGCTGGCGAATTGTAATACAAAAACGGCAGGCTGAATAAATGAATCCCCGCGGCGGGGCCGGCCGGGTACACCGTGGCGGCAGCCTTTTTCCCCGGCAACAAGACCACTTTATCCAGTTCCGCGCTCTTTACGGTGGAATCCAGGGCCAGACTGCGCAGCACGGAGTGCGGATTTACCCCTTTTGAGGAGAGAACATGTTGACCGCGGGAACCGGCCAGCGATTTGACTACCGTAAGATTATGGCGTTTGGCGATTCCATTGACATCGCCGGTAACCGTGACAAAGTACTTTTCTTGAGCGAAGGCCCCAAGACAGAAGAGTGTCACCAGAGGCGCGATGCGCATCAAGATGTGGAGTCTGCGTGACATGATTGAGTATCCCATTGGTCGCTGCTATTTTCCCGCCACACGCTTGCGGGGAGAAGTCCGGCGCTTCGCCGCCGGCTGATCCGAGATGAATTTCTTAAGAGGTATCCGGATGCTTTTCGAATCCGCCAAATGAATGCAAAGTTTCAGTTGGGATTGCTGGTCGTACTCCATCTGAAACTCGCCGAAGCGGTTACTCAGCGTCTCGGCGACCACCAACTTGCCGGCTCGCAAACTGACCGGGAGGTCGCCCATCTCCAGCGCGGGCTGGATGTGGTTGGTAATCTGGCCGATGACGGCGGCGCGAGAGGTTTTCAATTCCGGCTCGATGCGCACGTCCAGCGAGCAGTCGCCGGCGCGATACAATCCCTGCCAGCCCACCTGCCAGGTGGCGCGCAGGCCAACCGGGGAAGGAACCAGAAAGCTGTCGAACATGACTTCGACAGGCAGGCGGTTGCCTGGTTTGGTACGATCCTGCATGCGGACCGGAAAAATGGCGCGTGCCATGCGAACCGCCGGCTCGGGAACAACGTCGCTGGCCACCAGGGCGCAGGTACCGGTCAACTTTGTGGTGAAATCCCAGAGCCCGCGGCATTTCCGGCATCCACCTGCGAGGTGCGTCCGCATCTCCGTTTGTGATTCACGGCCTAGCAGCCCCCGAGTGAAATCCACCCATTGATCGATCGCGTAGTGCTTCATAAAATTCCGATGACTCCCGTTCGCCTTGTTGCCTGACGCGGCGCCAGGTTCTCCGTTTCACTAAAAAGGGGTCCGCGTAGCCGCCTTTCGATATAGGCCCAAGACATTTTTCTTTCTTAGGAGTCTTATCACTACCTTTCTGGAGTCTAACGGAATAGGGGGTAATATCCACAAGTAGTCCAATGGGAAGGTCGTACCGGGGGTGATTTCCCCAGTGTGGTTTTTCGTTACAGGTACTTGCCCACCAGGACGAAGGGTGCCCAGTAATAAGGATGGGCGTAGCCGCGGCGGATTTCCGCCGTTGCCCGCTGGAACGCCTGTGCTTTATTCGGGGTGGTCTGGAGGGCTGCATAGAAGAGCTTCATGAAGTCCGCCGTGCTCTGATCGTTGACGTCCCAAAGCGTCACCAGGGCGCCATGGGCGCCGGCGTATAGGAGTCCCCGAACCAGGCCGAGGATCTCGTCGCCGCCGACCACCATGTTGAGGCCGGTACCGCACCCGCTCAGGGTCACCAGTTCGCAAGGCAGGTCCAACTGGTACAGATCGAACAGGTTGAGGGGGGAATCTCCCAGGCTGATAGAGCTGAACATGGGGTTATCCTGGCGGAACCAGCCATGGGTCGCGATATGCACGAAGCGGCTCCGCGCGCCTTTTTCGCGCAGGACCTGAGTGGTGGCGGCCGCCCCCAGGTAGACCTCGCTGGAGGGGAGCACGCCGGCGACGGCGCGCACTTCCGCTTCGATCTGCGGTGCGGCCGGATCGGGAATGCCGAGCACGAGGGATCCGCCGGACGCGCCGCCCTGTTTGGTGGAGCAGAGGTGGTAGACGCTGGCGCTGGGAGTGTAAGAGATGGTGAAGCGGTCGCCCAGAAACTGTCCCCGTTCGTCGGGCAGCGCGTGGAAGGGCAGGTGATGCAAGAAACCATGGGGCGCGACGATCAGATGGCCGGCGCGCTTCAGGTGGTCCGCGACGGGAGCGATCAACTGCTGGTAGAACTCGTGCAGGTGGGCGTCGGCGGCATTCAGCAGTTGCCGGTGGAAAAGCCTGGCGTAGTCCGGGCCGAGGCGGAATTTGGAAAGCTGGAAGCGCAGCAGCTGGAGGACGCGGCGCAGATCCGAGGCGCTCCCCACGGGCACAATTTTGAGGTTGTCCCGGGTGAGCAGGCAAGCGTGGAACCGGTCGCGGACGCAGTAGTACTCGAGCAGCAGGGCGTCCTGGGGAAGGGACGCGCGGATGGTTTCGATGGGCACCGAGCCGGCCGTTTGCAAATTGGAAAACTCCGCGTCTTCCACCCGCAGACTGGCGAGAGATTCCACCAGCCGCTGTTCGCAATCCCGCGCGGAACGCCGCAATTTGACCAGTTGCGGCGCCATGAGATTGGCCGCCCGGCCTTCCAGCAGCTTAATCGTCCGGCTGTACCAGTTGAGTTCGCCGCGCAGCGTGTTGACTTGGTCCACCAGGGCGCGCTCGGTCCTGCGCGAGGCCGGCAGTCCCTGGGAACGAAACGCGATCAGGTCGGCCAGGCTGCGCGACTTGGCTTGTTCGATGTAGGCAAAGGCGGCCTCCAGAGTCGCCCGCGAGGGGTCCTGGCCCAGGCACATGCGCACCAGCGCTTCATAGACTTCCAGTTTGTCCTCGAGGAAGGCGATTTTCATCTCCTCGGCTTGCAGATGGCTGCGAAGATTCTCCAGGTGAAGGTGCGCTTTCAGGTAGGCCTGATAGGCGGCTTCGGGCGCGCCCAGAGCCTCTTCCACGACGCCCAGCACGTACCAGGCCTGGTAACTGAGGGCGGGTGTTTCAGCCTGTTGGAGGCGGTCGAGGGCCGCCAGGCAGACTTGCCTGGCCTGCGCGCTCTGGCCGCGATCCAGCTGGATGTGGGCCAGCAGCAACTGGCAGAGTACGCTCTTGGTGAACAGGGGCGAGGGGGCGAAGAAATCGAGCGCCCGCTGGCAAAGCTTGAGTGCGTCGTCGAGGTTGTGGTCGCGGTAGTGAACCAGGGCCTGGTAGAGATCGATGGTGGCGATCCAGGCGCGATTGTTTTCGCGATCGAAGAGCTGGCGGGCGCGATGGAAAAGCTCCAGGGCGGCGGCGGAATCGCCGTGGTGGGCCAGTGAGATGGCGAGGTTGGTCTGGGCCTTGGCGGCTTCGTAGCCCATGCCGAGTTCGAGGAAGGCTTTCTGGGCGCGGCTGGCCAGGTGAGCGCCTTCCTCGCTGAGATTCAGCTCCAGGTACATTTCCGACTGATCGAGATCGCAGAGGGCCTCGCGATAGGCGTCGCCCAGGGTGCGGCAGTCTTCGCGCGCGGCGCTGTAGAGTTCGATGGAACGGGTGTATTCGCCGCGCAGGTAATAGAGGTAGGCGATATTGTAGTCGGCCACCGCCACCAGTAGCGGCATCTCGTGCTCCAGGCAGTAGGCGCGGGCCTGTTGGTAGGTAGTCAGGGCCTGGCGAAACTCGTTGAGGCTGATCTGGCAGGTAGCCGTGTTCTTGAGCGAGATGGCCACATCCTGCGGTTCGCCGATTTCCAGAAAGGCGTGGTACGCGCGCAGGTACAGTTCCAACGCCTCCTCGAAGCGGTCCTGGCGGTAGAGGATGTTGCCCATGTTGGCGTCGAGGCGGGCCAGGCGGAGCCGGTCGCCCAACTGCTCGAAGATCTGGCGCGCCCGCTGGGCGTGCTCCATGGCTTCCGGGTAACGGCCGAGGTAGATGAGGCTTTGCAGCGAACTGTTCAGCGTCCGGCCGGTTTCGAGAACGTCGCCCCGGCGCTGGTAAATGGCGAGCGCCTCCTGGTAGAGATCCACCGAAGCCTGGTACTTGCGCTTGCGGTAGGAGATATGTCCCAGGGCGCGCAGGCTGGTGGCTCGCGAGGCATCGTCGCCCAGTCGTTGGGCCAGCAGCGCGGCGGCGCGGGCCATGCGCTCGGCCTGCTGTATGTCCACGTGCAGCAGGCGCACCACCTCGTCGTAGAAGTGGGCGACGGTCTCCGCCTGCCAGAGGTCGCGGCGCGCGCGCAGCAGTTGGGCGCGACGCCGCGGGTCGCTCTCCCGCGCCACCGCCTCCGACAATTCCCGCAAACCGGAGGGGATATCTGCCGGCCGTGGCATCAAAACCCGCTCTCCGCCAAGATCTTTTTCAACCGTTGCAGACAACGTCCGCGAATGAATCCGATGGAACCGGTAGCCAGCTTGAGGCGGCGGGCCACTTCGTGGTACGGCGTGGGCGGCTGCTCGAAGAACAGCAGCTCGATCATCTGGCGGCAGCGCGGCGGCAGGCGGAGGATGGCTTCGCGCAACATCTGCTCCCGCTCCACCTCGGCCAGCACGTCCGGCGAGATGGTAGGGAGCGTGTCGAGAAGATTCCGCTCCGCAAACTCATCGAGATTGCTTTCGGCATCGATCTGACGGCGTTTCCAGCGATAACATTTGTGGGTGGTGACGCGGATCAGCCATCCCTGCAAGGCTTCGGCGTCGCGGAGCCGGGGCAGTTCGTTGAAAAGGTCCAGGCAGACCGCCTGGAAGATGTCGGCGGCGTCCTGGTGGGGCGCGCCGTAGCGCAACGGGATGGCGTAGATGAGGTTCTTATAGCGATCCAGCAGAGCACCCCAGGCGAGCTCATTGCCGGAAAGGCATTCCGCCACGATACGGGTATTGCTCCAAGCCGGGGACGGCTGGCTCAATTGTGACCTCCGGCACCCTCGCGCCAGTACAACCGCTCCACATTCCACAAGGTGTATGGCTCGATAAGAGCCGGCAGGAAGTTCGCCAGGTCCTTTTTCGCTCCGCAGAGCAGGTTCGGGCTGACCAGCGGCACCAGCGGCTGGTACTCGACCACGATAGCCTGCACGCGGTCGAACATGGCTTTGCGCTCCGCGTAGCTGCGCGTGACCATCTGGCGGCGCATCAGGCCATCGATTTCCGCTTCCCACGGGGTAGCCGGCGTCTTCTGCTCCGGATTCCAAAGGTGATTGGCGCCGCTGGAGAGCCAGACCGCCATATCGGGATTGGGATCGGCATCCGGGCTGGCGAGCGACAGCACGCACGCTTCGTATTCATGGGTGCGTTGGACACGCTCCAGAAGACTGCGGAATTCCAGTTGCACAACGTTGACCCGCATGCCGATCTGCTTCAGGTCGTCCTGGATGAGGGTGGCCATCTGCAGCCGCTCGGGGTTGTTGTTGCTGGTCAGGATGGAAAACTCGACCGGGCGTCCCTCGGGATCCGCCAGCGCGCCTTCGCGGTTCCACCGGAAGCCGTCGGCGGCGAGCACCTGGCGCGCCCGTTCGAGCGAACGGACGGGCGCGGGAAGAGCGGTGTTGACCCAGGCCTTGTTTCCAGGCGGCACGGGGCCGGCCAGCGGAACGGCACGGCCGAGGTAGACCAGGCGGACGATGGCGTCACGGTCGATGGCGGCGGAAACGGCCTGCCGGAAGCTCTTGCGCCGCAGGAAGGCCTGGTGGGCGGCGATGGGCGGCGCGGTTCCGGGAGGCAAGCCGGCCAGATTGAAAAATAGAAAGTTGTACTCCAGGCTGCCGCCGGCGTTGACCAGGTCGTCGCCGCGGCGCTTGCGGTCCTTTTCCAGGACGGCGAAGTTCCGCGCTCCCACGCGGTTGATGATGTCGCTCTCCCCGGCCTGAAAGCGCAGCACCTGATTGTCCTCGTTGCCGGCGAAGAGGAACTCGAGTTCGGTCAGGTAGGGCAACTGAGTGCCGGCCTGATCCACCTTCCAGTAGTAGGGATTACGTTCCAGGATGATGCGCTGGCCGGCCACGTATTGCTTAACGCGAAAGGGCCCCAGGCCGGCGAGATCGGAGGGCGCCGCGGAAAGCGGCCAGGCACCGGCCAGCTTGCCCTGTTTCCAGGCGGCTTCCAATTTGTGGCGCGGCAGGATGAAAACTCCATCGAAGAGGCGGTCGGGAACGGAGTAGGGCTGCGGAAGATCGAAGGCGACGCGGTAGGGGTCGAGCTTGCGCACGCCGATCGGCTTGTCTTCCAGCATGAGGAGCGCGCGCTGCGGGGAGTGAACTTGCTCATCCAGGATGGCCTGGAAAGTAAAAACTACATCGTCGGCATCGAAGGGGTGGCCGTCGGAGAACTTAATCCCCTGGCGGAGTTCGAGTTCCCAATGAAGCCCGTCGCGGGAGACCTTCCAGGACTTGGCAAGGGCCGGTTCCACGGCCAGCGACTGGCGGTTGATGTGAATCAGGTCCGCCATGAGGCATTGCAGCACCTCGCGGGAGCCGGAGTCGGCGGCCACTGCCCAATTGAGGGTTTTCGGCTCGGTCCGTTGGGCCGAAACCAGGCGCCCGCCGGAGCGTCCCGGGGGGCCGGAAACGAGCAGACGGTCATCCCCGACGGCGTGCGGGGTACACACCAGGGCGAGCATGCCGAGAGCCTGTAGCGGTAACTTCAACAAGGGTCCAAGAAACCGTCCGAAGGTAGTTTAGCTAATTGTCGTCAGCGAAAGATATTAACCAAAGTACTGATGCCCGACTACGAATATTCAGTACGTTGGTTTGCTTTCGGAGCCGGTACGCTCCAGCAGGATGTCGGCCAGAATCAGATATCCCAGCAGCAGGGGAATGAGGGCCAGGCCGGGGGCCAGCATCCAGGGGTGAGAGATGAGCGTGTGGTACTGCCGGGCTTCGGCTAACATGTTGCCCCAACTGGGTACCGGTTCGCCCACGCCGAGACCCAGGAAAGAGAGCGTCACTTCAGCCAGGATGTACCGCGGAATCAGCACGGTAGCCTGCGTCAGGATGACGCTCCAGGTGAGCGGCAGAATGTGGCGGCGGATGAGATATCCGGAGGAGGCGCCGAAGCCGCGTGCGGCCAGCACGAAGCCGCGTTCGCGGGCGCTGAGGACGACGCCCCGAACCATGCGCGCGGGCCGTACCCAGCCGACGGTGCCGATAATCGCCACCAGCAGGAAGAAAGCCTGGGCGGTGGAAATGTGCAGCGGCAGGAAGGCGCGGACGGCGAGCAGCAGATAGAGCCACGGAAGCGCCAGGAAGAGTTCCGCGCCGCGCATCAGCAGGCGATCCACCCACCCGCCATGGAAGCCGGCGAGAGTGCCGCACACGAGTCCCAGGGCGAGGGAGAGAAAGGCTGCCACCAGGCCGGTGAGCAGGGAGACCTGACCGCCATAAAGGACGCGTGAGAAAACGTCGCGGCCAAGACCATCGCTGCCCCAGAGGAAGAGTACGCCCGGAGCTGGGACGCCGAAGAGCCTGCCGCGGACAAAGAAATCAATGGGATAGAAGCGCCCACGGTCTTCGCCGTAGTCTCCGCCCGGCGAATCCTGGGCGATGCCGTAAACGAAGGGGCGCGCGTGGAAGCGGCCGGCGGCGTCCCTCCAGCGGACATGAGCCGGCGGGGCGAAAGGATAGTCGCGATGCTGTTCGGCGTAATCGTACGGGGCGAAGAAGGCCGCAAAGACCACCAAAGCGTGCAGGACTGCCAGGGCGGCGAGGGTTAGCCGTAGCTTCATGTGCTTCATGAGGTTCGAGGCCGCATCAGCTTCGGATCCTTGGGTCGGCGCGGTAGAGGAGGAGGTCGGCAATCAGATTGCCGGTAATCAGCAGGGCGGTGGAACTCATCACCACGCCCAGCACCAGGGCGAAATCGCGCGCCATGATGGCTTCCAGGAAGAGGGGCCCGAGTCCGGGCCAGCCCACCAGGACTTCGACCAGCAATGAGGCGCTGAGCAAGGTGCCGAGCGAGAAGCCGAACAGGCTGATCAGGGGATTGAGAGCGGCGGGCAGGACGTGGCGAAAGAGTCGGCGGCGGCGCGGAATGCCGTGGGCGCGAGCCGCCAGGGCGAAGGGCGAATCCAGCGAATCGGCCACCGCCGAGCGAACATGGCGGACCAGCACGGGCAGCATGCCCAGGACGAGGACGGCTACGGGAATCGCCAGGTGGCGCAGAGTATCCCCGAATTGGCCCGCCGCGGAGCGCGATCCGGCCCCCGGAGCGTGCATTCCACCAGCCGGGAGCCAACCGGTTTCGGCGGCCATTACAAGAAAAATAACTGCTAATAAAAGCTCAGGGATAGCCAGTAAAACCGAAAGTAGTACTTTGATAATGGAATCGCTCCAGGTCCGGCGGCTGGCGGCGTTCCAAATGCCCAGCGGGATGGCCATCAGCCAGGCCAGCAAGGTAGCCGTCACGGTGAGCAGCAGGGTGCCGGGGATGCGCGCCCGCAGGAGGGGGCCGACGGCGCTGTTGTAGGCGAGGGAATAGCCGAATTCGCCGCGCGCCATGGAAGCCAGCCAGGCGGCGTAGCGTACCGGCAGCGGGCGGTCCAGACCGTGGCGGGCGCGCAGGGCGTCAACGGTATTGCGGGTCACGCCGGGCTCAAGACGCATCTCGGAGAAGAAATCGCCGGGAGCGAGATCGGCGAACAGAAACGAAAGCAGGGAGACGGCGGCGAGCAGGAAGAGGCTGTGGAGGAGGCGGCGCGCGGCGTACTTCATGGCCTCCCCACAGAGCAGCACAGCTGCAAAGTCCGAGCTTCGCTCGGATGGACAAGGCGGAGCCTTATCCCACAAGGCTTCACGCGGCGCCTCCTTCCAACGCCCGCGCGGCAGCCAGCAGTTGTTGGGTGTGCGGGTGGCGGGGTTGGCTCATCAGAGCGGCGGCGAGCCCATGCTCGACAATGGCGCCATGCTCCATGACGGCAATCTCGTGGGCTAACCCGGCGACCAGCATCAGGTCATGGGAAATCAGGATATACGCAATCCCCAGGCGTTGCTGGAGATCGCCGAGCAGGGCGGCCACCTGAGCGGCCAGCGAGGCATCGAGTCCATTGAAACTCTCGTCGAGGATGAGCAGCTTGGGCTCGACGACGAGAGTGCGCGCGATGGCCAGGCGCTGCCGCTCGCCGCCGCTGAATTCGTGGGCCCGCTTGCCGAGAGAAGCGCGTGCGATGCCGGTGAGTTCCAGGGCGCAAGCGGCACGCTCGCGGCGCTCGGCGGGCGTGCCGCGGCGTTGGATCACGAGCGGCTCTTCCACCACCTCCGCGGCGGTGAATCGCGGGTTGAGGCTGGCGGCGGGTTGCTGAAAGATGAGCTGGATATCCAGCCGGCGCTGGGGGGAGAGCGGACGCCCTTCGAAGAGGATCTCGCCGCCGCTGGGAGTTTCGAATTGCGTCAGGCAGCGGGCCAGCGTGCTCTTGCCCGATCCCGAGGCGCCGACGACGGCCAAGGTGCGGGCCCGGTCCAGGCTGAAGCTGACTCCGGCGAGGGCGAAGGTGGCGGGTCGCGGCGGGGCCAGCCAGCGGCGGCGGAAATAGGTCTTCGACAGGTCGCGGACACGCAGCAGCGGGTCAGTGGACATGGGCGGCTCCCTCGGCCACGGAGCCATGGCGGAGCACCAGGAGCCGGTCGGCCGTGGCGGCGAGGATGCCGGGGTGGTGGCCGATCAGCAGGAACGAGGTACGGAACCGATCGCGCAGGCGGCGGAAGAGGGCGGCGAGAGCCACCACGCCGGGGGCATCGAGGGAAGTGAAGGGCTCGTCGGCGACGATCAGGGCGGGCCGGCAGGCGAGGGCTTGGGCGATGGTCACGCGCTGGCGCTCACCGCCGGAGAGTTCGTGGGGATAGGCGGCGAGAATGCGGGCCGGCGCGGGGATGCCGGCCAGCGCCAGCAGTTCGGCGGCGTCGCCCCCGGCGTGGTGCGCGCGGAGGATTTCGGCGATTTGTTGGCGGACCCGCAGGACGGGATTGAGGGCCAGTAGCGGGTCCTGGAAGATCATGGCGATCTGCGCGCCCCGGACGGATTCGAGGCTGCCTTCGTCGAGCGCCAGCAGATCGCGTCCGCGCAATAGCACCTGGCCGCCCACGCGGTATCGGGCGGGCGGGAGCAGTTTGAGAAGAGCCAGGGCGAGGGTGGTCTTGCCGGAACCGGAATCGCCGGAGAGACCGGCGATGCTTCCCTCGGGAATGTCGAACGAGACTCCGCGCAAAATGCTTTGGTGGGGGAGCAGGTCTATGCGGAGATCGCGGACTTCGAGCAGCGGCTCGGGCGGCATCGTCCTATTCTAGGGCGTCTTCCACGGCGTCCGCCGGGTTTTATGGCTACATGCCGAGGTCGACCCATTCGGCGTCGCGGGGAAGTTCGACGCTTTGGCCGGCGATGCGGGGAATCAGGTGCACGTAAGCGTGGAAGTCGAGATCCTCGCCCGCCGGGAGATCGACAAAGCCGGCATCGAAACCTGCCACGGCGAGGGATTCGGCAATACGCCGGCGGAGTTGCGCGAGAGCGTCCCACATCATGCGCTGCTCCTGAACGTCCAGGTCGTAGAAGGCGGCGACGTGACGGCGCGGAGCAACTACCAGATGGCAGGGGGCGAGGGGGTTCGGGTGTGGCACGGCGACCACAAACTCCGTGAACACCCAGGCGTCCTCGGGTGCAACCGAACAATACGGACAGGTGGACAAGCCATTACTATACCTTATTAGGATCAGGGGTCGAGTGAATGGCGCGGCCGAAGCAGGCGCCGCGCGACCCGGCCTCGGTGCTGCTGGCAGGCGAAAACGCCTGCCCCACCTTCAGTAAGTGGCCGGCCCGCAAAGGTGGGGCAGGCGCTTTCGCCTGCCAACCTCCGGGGGCCTGTTGTAGATTTGAAAGTAGCTATGACATCGATTCGATGGTGCGCAGTGGCGGTGGCGCTGGCGAGCGGCGCCGGGGGATGGGGACAATCGCAGTTTTGGGGGGAGTTGAGGGCCGGTAAGTACGGCGTGGGCTTCCGTTCGCTATACCAGCTGGATGTGGCGCGGCGCTACAACGCGGACTATATCGCCCCCACCGGGACCGAGGTCAAGAAACCGCGGCCCATCTTCCTTGCCGTCTGGTATCCGGCAGCTCCGCTGCAAGACAAGGCGATGCTCTACCGCGACTATTTCCACGCGGTCACGGTGGATTCGGCGGTGGCCGAATTCGCCCAGCGCCTGCGGAAGTTTACCCGCGACACGGCCTCCCGCTACATGACGGGCAAGGAGTTCGATAAGCTCACCGAAGAGGAGCGCGCCGCCTGGGACGCATTACTGGCCACGCCGGTCTTCGCCACGCTGAACGTGCCCGCGGCGGCGGGCCGGTTCCCGGTGGTGATCTACCATCCGGGATTAGGCGGCACGTTCGACGATAATTCCGTGGCATGCGAATTCCTGGCGAGTCATGGATACGTGGTCTTGAGCAGCGGCTATCAGGCGGCGGATTCCAGCAGCCTGCCCATCGACGGGGACCTCGGGACCTCGCTGGAGGACCTGAATTTCGTGCTGCGCTATGCGGCCACGCTGCCGTTCGCGGACCTCTCCAGGGTGGCGGCGATGGGGCACGACTACGGGGCGCAGGCCATGCTGGCCTGGCGCGCGCGGTCCGATTCGGCGGTGGACGCCGTGGTCTTTCTGGATTCCAGCGTCGAGTACCGCCCGCTGGACGATTTCGCGGACTTCAAGGCGGCTTTGGAGCGGAACCGGAATTCCACGGTCCCGGTGGTGATGTTCGGCGACCGGCGGCGGAATCCGCGCTTCGCGAGCTTCGAGGCGTACCTGAAGTTTGCCGCGCATTATGAGGCGTCGGTGGACGGCCTGGAGCACAACGATTTCGTGAGCCAGGGCGCCATCGGGAAAAGCGACGCGGTGCGGCGCAACTATGAAGCCGTCTGCGAGGTGATTCTGGGGTTTCTGAACGGGCACTTGAAAGGAGACGAGGAGGCGCTGAAACGCCTGCGGACGGCGGCGCCGGGCGGTCTGCTCCAGTTGGCATACAAGGAGTCGCGGGCGGCTCCGCCAACCAGCGCGCAGGTGGTGAAGATGTACTCCGGGGAGAATCTGGCGGCGCTGGCGGCCCTGGTGAAACAGAACGACGCCGACCTGGTGGTGGACGCCTCGACGCTGCTGTTCGACGACGGACGGAAGTTGGAGGCGTTGAGCTTGTTGAAGTGGGCTGCGCCCCTGCTGCCGCGATCGGCCGAAATGCAGCGTGCGCTGGGGGATGCCCTGCTGGCGATGGGAGACAAACGGGGGGCGCGCTCCGCGTTCGAGAAGGCGCTGGAGTTTTTGCCGGAAGACGGCAGCCTGGACGCGGGGCAGAAGGCGCGGACGAGGAAGGCGGTGGAGGAGGGCTTCAAGGTGCTGCTCAAGTGACTAGTGTAGTGTCCACGAAATCACTAGACAGGGTTTGCCTGCGTATTTGGGAGCAGAGCCACAGACCCAGGAGGACTCGCTTCCATTCCACCTTGGGTTTCCAAATCGGCCACATATTCGCCAACGTACTGCCCTTTGTAACAAACTGGGAATGATACCTGAGCCTTGGCGC
>PLDO01000230.1 GCA_003136215.1 Bryobacterales bacterium | reverse complement strand
GAGAATCCCTCCAAGTACGTGATTTGGATCGGATTCTCGCCCTTCGCGCTCCCAATCCACACCTCGTAAGATCCGGTTCGGCGCGACGTCCAGGCTAGCTTTCGACCGTTGGACGATGGCTGTGCTGCCAGTTCTTCTTGGACGCCAATGATCTTTCGGTTGTCTTTTGTCGGCCCTCCGGCCGCGGTGAGGCTTGCCTGCCAGATGGATGGAAGCTCAACATTTGTTGGTTCCGAAAAAATCAGCCGTTGGCCATCCTTCGAAAGCGCTCCGATTGCCGGATACTCCGTCTCAGGCATGATCGGTCCGCCGTCTGCTGAAACACGCCATAGCCACGGGAGCTTCGTCTGATTGGAAAAGAAAATGATCGAATGGCTATCCGGCGCCCACATGTAGTCGTTGCATCTTGCGGCGAACAGATCGCCGCAACCTAACTGAAGATCGAACGTGAGTTGCTTGACTTCGCCACCTGCAAACGGGACTACGTAAAGGTCGCAGCATTCATTGGCAGTTGTCGCGCGAAAGGCCACCGTGTTGCCGTCCGGAGAGAGAAGAAATCCGGTTACGCCAGTCATCCTGGTATTGCCCGACAGAGTTGCGAGGCAATGCTCAGCGCTGTTTGCCAGAGAGAAGACCGCCAGCCCGAGATTCGCACTGGATGGACAAGACTCGACCATCAGGATGCGGTCTTCAGAAAGCCAGGCGACTGGCGGCGGTCCCTCGACTGTTACCAGGCAGCCAGCCCCTGTCGCTAGTTTTCTTTCCGCACCACCCATGGATGACACGGCAAAAACTCCATTGTTCTTTCCGTCGCATCGCGCAAAGGCAACCTCTTTCCCATCCGGCGACCATGTAGGTGCGCTGAGTATTGCGCCATTGTTGTGTGTTAAGCGAATCGAAGAACTGGATCCCATCCGCTGCACATAGAGGTCGTATTGGTTTCGCGCTGGGCCATTCCACAAATACGCGATCCACGTTTCATCCGGCGAAAGAACCGGGGCCCTGGCGTTTCCAGCCGCTGCTGTAATGGCAAGACTTGGCGTCGTGGACATAATAGCTTTGCTTCTCGCCGGCAGAACGGCGGGGCGAGGTGCGCGAAGAAGGAGCAGCAATCCGATCGATGTCAGAACAACCACCGCAACTGCCACAACCCAGCCATACCGGAAGCGGGAGAATCGAGTGGTTGCTGCTGCCGGTCTGTCATCGGCTGCAGCAACGCCTTCTTCTTCAAGGGCCTGTGGCGCGCCGGCAATCTCGTTTGCAGAACTCAACCTGCCTTGAGTTCCGTCTACCGCAGACACCGGCGCGATGAAGCGATAGCCTCGCCTGGGGATGGTCTCGATGTAGAGAGGCGCATCGGTTGAGTCGCCCAGGGCGTCGCGTAGACTCACGACCGCCATGTTCAGACTGTGGTCGAAGTCTACGAACGTACCTGAAGGCCACAGAAGCCGGCGCAATTCTTCGCGGGTGACAATTTCGTCGGCATGTTCGAGGAGATAAACCAGGATGAGGAAGGATTGCTCGCGCATCTTGACGGGCTTGCCGCCGCGTCGCAACTCCACTCTTCGCGTGTCCGCTTCATAGACACCGAAACGCCAGGTTTGATCCATGCTCCACCGGCGTGGCCACATTCTCCCGCCTCTGGGGCCCTAGTAGGGAAGTCTAGCACGGCCCATGCGTCAACGGCAGAGCCAGCGACTCCCCAAAGCGTATTGTCGTGCAATATATTTATTATCAATAAGATAGAATTTGACAGACGTTTGACTCAGAGATGACCTCCAATCGATTGCCTAAACTCCGGCGAGGGCGCAGATTATGGAGCATCGCAAACGGGGTTCATACCCCCCTGCCAACCAAATTGGCTGCGAATCAAAAAGGAGACACTATGCACACCATCTCAAAGCCGCGCCGGAAGCCCGGAAGCTTATCGCTGTTGATCGCCATGGCCGTATTCGCTGCACTGGCGTTTGCGGTTCAGGCTTCAGCACAGAGAATCATCACCTTTGACGTCCCGGGCGCGGGTACAGGTCCTGGCCAGGGCACCTATGCCTTTGAAATCTTGCCAACGGGAGCGATCATCGGTTATTCCGTTGATGCCTATGGCGTATCGCACGGGTTCCTTCGCGCTCCCGATGGTGCCGCCACCACGATCGACGCGCCCAATGCGGGTAGGGGTGCTGGCCAGGGCACTTTTGCGGTCAGCGTAAACCCGCGGGGCACTGCTCAGGGCTACTACGTCGACCATGCAGGTGTGGCACATGGCTATCTGCGCACGCCTAAGGGAGAGTTCACTACTTTCGATGTTCCAGGCAGCGGCAGCCGGCCCGGCCAGGGCACGTTCGCCGGCAACATCGACCCTGCGGGGGCCATCACCGGAGATTATGTCGATGTGAACGGGGTGTTTCACGGCTTCGTGCGCAACCCGGACGGCAGAATCGTGACGTTTGACGCTCCAGGTTCGGGAAACGGCGCTGGCCAGGGGACCGTTGATGCCACTGTTTCGGCTTTGAATTCTGAGGGAACCACAACGGGGTGGTGCACCGAGCCGAGCGGCCATTTTCACGGCTGGATGCGCACCCGCGACGGCGTCATCACCACATTCGAAGCTCCGGGCGCAGGCCCAGACCCAGGTCAAGGAACTGGAGAACTCAGCATCAACGACGCGGGAGCTGTCGTGCTCTGGATCCAGGATGCCCACTTCGTGATCCACGGGGGCGTGCGCACACCTAACAGGCAGGTCATGCAATTCGATGCACCAGATGCGGGCGCAGGCGCGAGCCAGGGCACCGCCCCTCAGACCATTAATGCACGGGGTGCGATAACCGGATACTACTTGGACTCGAATTACGCGTATCACGGCTTCCTGCGCACACCCGACGGCATCATTACTGAATTCGATGTTGCCGGCGCAAGCACCAAAGGCGGTCTGGGAACTCTGGCAATGACCATCAACCCGCTGGATGCGATCACGGGATATTACTTCGATACGAATGGAACAGCGCACGGCTTCGTGCGGATGCCGTGGTAGCTACCCCGGACGGCGCGTGCAGGATGACCGTGGCTGTACAGCATGGACGTCGAGCGCCGCATTCCTCACCGGCTTACCTTTGGTCCGGACCGGTACACGTCACTGGCCGCCACAGCGGTGGCAAGCGCCTGGTTGTCACACGCGCAAGTCCGAAGAGAACCCTTTGGCAATTGCGGATCGGTGATTCACGCGCCGAGTTGTCGCCCCAGATCGCATCTCTCTGACGCCCTACTGCGTTCTCTCCACGACTGGGGCCCGATTATCTTATATGTGTCTCTTCGGCTGGCGGCCCGTGAAGTTGCCTTAGAACGGGTGCAGGAGCGTTCTGACCGAAAGACCAGCGTGCCCTCCGCACGCATCGTCGGACGGGTGCCCGTTATCCCCTAATATCGGCAGCGTAGGCGGGGCCCGTGCCGGTCACGCCAAGGCTCGTTGTTCGTTTGACCGCGCCGCTCGCTGCGCCTACCGCCCCATCGCCTGCCGCATCTGCGCAATCAGCTTCGGCACTTCCGTTCTCGGATCGCCCGCCGCCTCATACTCCAGCGCCAGATACCCCCGATAGCCCGCCTTTGCCAGAATCCCCAGCACCCGTCCCACGTCCGTCGGCTCAGCCTTCTTCGCCATGTGTACCTCGGATTTGAAATGCACGTTGGTCGCGTAGGGCGCGCACATCTCGATCTGCCGGTACGCGTCGTCCGGGAAATTGCCGATATCGAGATTGACCCCTACCCATGGCGAGTCTGCCTTCTTCACGATCTCCACCGTGCGGTCGGCATTGGTCGTGATTCCGCCGTCGTCTTCCACGCCGAGCGTGATTCCCTGCTTGCCTGCCTCCTCGGCTGCGCGCTTGAGTGTCTCCACCGCCCATGCCACCGCCTGGTCCTCGGTCGCACCCTTGGGAACCGAGCCTCCGAAGATCCGCATGTGACTCGCCCCCAGCCGCTCCGCTACATTCAGCCACTTCCGGACCATCTCCACTTCGGCCGCCTGTAATTCCGGCGTAGGTTGCGCCATGTGCGCCCGGATGCCGATCGAATACAACGCAACTCCAGACCGGTACGCCAGCCTCTTTAGCCCGAACAGTGTTTGGTCGGATGTGTCCGGCAGCCAGTAAGTGGTCAGATCGATCCCATCTAAACCCAGTTCCGCCGCCATCCGAATCAAATCCGTATAAGTGAACGACTTATCCTGGAGTCCCTTCCGAAAGGAATAAGCGCAGACTGCCGTCCGAAACCTCCCCGACTCCGGCGCCCACCCGTACACCCCCCGAGCCGCGACCCCAGCCGCGCCCATCGCCATCAGCCATTGCCTTCGATCCATACCTTCCCAGTATGGCTGTACTGTGCGACAGGGTGGGGCGTGCCCCGGGCACTACAGGGCGGAGCCGGCATTCGGTTTCCCTCGCCAGGTGAAATCCGAGGTGTATTGCGTGGAGGGCGGGTCCGAGAAATCAGCCCAAGCTATGGCTGGCCAGAGCACCGGCGCTCGCGATTTCTTTACAGCTCGCGTGTGATCTTTGCACGCGGGTTCCCCGGGGTCGCCCTTTTTCCGAAATAATCAGGAGATGCCGCATGCCAATCTCACAGCTATCGACAGCAATGCACTCCCCTGGGAGGAGCGTCCCAACGAAAAGATCGGCCGCTCACTATTTCGCAAGAACCTGATCGTGGATGAGGACACCGGCATGGAGGTCCGCTTGGTCCGCTACCCGGCAGGTGCCGTCAACCCGCTTCACACGCATCCATGCGCTCACGGCATGTACGTCTTGGAGGGAACCCTGGTCACCCATGATGGCGAATACGGACCGGGCCATTTTGTCTGGTTCCCTGAAGGATCGCTAATGGTGCACGGTGCCACCTCGGACCAGGACGTGACAGTTCTATTCATTACCAATAAGCCCTTCGAGATCCACTACCAGTAATCCCCAGCTCAGGTTACCCGAATCGCAGTCTGTCCCGGAAGTGTGGGTTCAGTGGCCTGGCTATTTCGATGGGCTCAGTGATTGCAGGCGGTCCTTGTTGATTTTGAGGACTATTCCCGCTCCACGGCGTACTAAAATTAGGATCTGATGCGACCAACGGCCGCGTATCAACACCCCGGAGCCAAGCGATGACCCAGCCCGCCTACCCAGCCGCCAGGGCGGCCGCCGCCCGAATCGGTGCTCATTTTGCACGACACCTCGCTGCGCCCTCACCTCATCAGAGCGGACAGGCTGCGACGGCCCCCGACACCGCTGCGATTGAGGCAATCATCGAGGCGGCTTTCTGGGCAAGTCTTCGGCGCGAGGAAGGCTATATGCCGCGCATCTCGCTCGCGTTCGTTGCGCCTGAAACAGCGAAATGGTCTCTGAATTTCGAGCGCCGACTGCCGCTCGCCGCTCGACCTCTCACGCGGCTTGCGCCCGCTGTGGAGCGACCCGGCATTCACCTCGGCGTCTGGAGAGACGGTGAGCAGTTCTTCGTCTGGGGAGCAACACGCAACCTGCCTGCGTTCTGCCTTGTGCTTGAAGTGGTCGCACCTGGTCTGTTGGTCGTCAAACACAGCCGCGGCGACGAATCCGAAAAGTTTGTGAACGTCGCCGTACTGCAGGGCGACGAAGTCAAAATGATTGATGAGCAGGCCGCGCGCCTGCCTGACTGCCCGGATCTTCTGACTTCACTGCTCGGGTTCGATACCCAGCACGCATCCAGCGAATCCGTGAGCGTCCTCATCCATCTCGCGGTCTCGATGCGCGCCCACGGCCGCGGCGGATCACTGCTTGTCGTGCCCTCGAATACAGAGATGTGGCGGGAATCGGTGGTGCAGCCAGTCCTTTACGCCCTCGTGCCGCCATTCTCGGCTCTTGCCCAGGTAATGCGGGATCGCGTTGCCGGGGTCCCGAACCGACGGTGGGTGGATGCGCTCCGGCTCGCCGTCGACAGTGTCGCCGGCCTGACCGCGGTGGATGGAGCCACCGTGATCACCGACCGACACGAGGTGATTGCGTTCGGCGCCAAGATAGTCCGTCGCGATGGATCGTCGCTGGTCAGTGAAGTGATCGTGACCGAACCGATCGAAGGCTCCCGTGCCGAGGTGGTCGAGCCGGCACAACTCGGAGGCACGCGTCACCTGTCGGCGGCGCAGTTCGTACGCGACCAGCACGACGCTGTGGCCCTGGTTGCCTCTCAGGATGGCCGGTTCACGGTCTTCGCCTGGGCCCCTTGCGAGAACATGGTTCACGCGCATCGTATCGAGACGCTCCTTCTGTAGAACTTAAGGCCGCACGAGCGGTCAAACGCGTCTGCGCGTTTGCCGCCGCCAATTGCGGTTCCGTAGGCGTCAGTTGAAAGGCTCTGGTCCACAGAGGCACACCGGGTGCTACGCTGGGCCTGCCGCGCCCATCCGTGGCGCGAGGAGATGGCGCATGACTTCCTCGAGAAGAGCATTCCTGAGTTCAGCGGTAGGCGCAGTCGGGGCCTCGGCCCTGGCCGCGCAGCAGCGCGGTGGCGCAGCATTGCCGCAGAGCCGTATCTCGCCCATGGACGGGGTGCGGCGCGAGAAAATCAGAATCACGGGCGTCAAGATAATCAGCTTGGGCTACCGGCTCAAGCCGGAAGAGGAGTGGCCGGACGGCGACAACAACGTCATCATCTACAAGACCGAGTCGGTGATCGTAGAACTCACCACCGACGTGGGACTGAAGGGCATTGGCGGCGCCTCCCGCTACAACGGGCCGGCGGAGATGAAGGAGTACGCCGAGGCCGTAGTGAAGCCGGCCATCGTCGGCAAAAACCCGTTCGACGTGGAATCTCTTGCGGCTGGCCTGTGCGGGCCGCGCGCCCGCGGCCTGTGGGCCGGCGTGGACACCGCCATGTGGGACATCATCGGCAAGGCCAGGGGACTCCCGCTGTATAAAATCCTGGCCACCGACACCGAGCCCATCACGCACATCCGCATGTACGCCTCGGGGGGCGAGTTCACTTGGCAAAAGGGCTCCCGCTTTGTGGGACCGGACGACCTGGTGAAGCAGGCCCTGCGCCACAAGGCCGCCGGCTACACCGCCTTCAAGTACCGGCCCGGCGGCGGCTTCGCCAGGCTGGGCATCCGGATGGCCGATTTCATCCCCTACATGCGCGACCTGCGCAAGGCCGTGGGCCCGGACTTCGACCTGATTCAGGAAGCCAATACCAGATGGTCGATGGAGCAGTGCATGGAAATCGCACCGGTGCTTGAAGAGCTGAAGTACCTCTGGTTCGAGGAGCCCACGCGCAAGAACATCGACGACTACGTCAAGCTCAAGAAGTACCTGCCCACGGTGAAGATCTCCGGCGGCGAGACCATGCCGAACCGCGCCACCTTGGCCGAATGGGTGGACCGCGGGGCCTACGACATCGTGCAGCCCGGCTGCGACGACGCCGGGGTCACCGAGTGCTGGCACATGGCGCGCATGGCCGGCAGCCGCGGCAAGCTCATTTGTCCCCACAACTGGCAGGACGGCCTGATCACCGCGGCGAACGCGCACCTGCTGGCGGCCGTGCCGAACCGTTTCCTGCTGGAATCGAACATGACCCCCAACCCGTTCAAGGAGGGGTTGTTCAAAGAGAGCTTCCGGGCGGTGAACGGCTACATCGACGTGCCCGAGAAGCCGGGCCTGGGCGTGGAACTCAAGGAAGGTCTGGAGGAGCTATTTCCGCCGATTCCCGGCAACTGGAACATGCCCGACCCGAACTTCCCCCAGTAGCCTTGGATCGATTACTTCTTCGCCGGGGCACCGGACGGCCTTCCTGCACGTGGGGCATTCATTTGTCCGTGCGGGTCGGCGCAGCCTGTCATGCCTCCTGCCGGTTGGCACAGAGCTACCGTGATGCGGGCTACTTCCCGGGAAACAACTGCTTCATGAATTCCTGGTCGTCCAGGACGGCGCGTAGGCGCTGCCCGCGGCCGGGTTGCGGCGATGCTGCCACTTCGAACTGGCGGCGGACGTTGGGGTCCATCTCCAGGGCCTTCCGGAAATCGGCGAGCGCGGCGGGTTTGTCGCCGAGTTCGTAGTCCATCACGCCGAGCGTGAGCTGGACTGGGCATTGGGCATGTAACTGGCGACCTTAGCCGCGGCGCCGCGCAATTCCTTGCGCTTGCCAGCGGTGCGAAGTTCGCCCATCCACTGCGAGTACAGCATGCCGAGGTTCATGTCGAGCAGGCGGCGCAGTTGAGGGATAGGAGCGGGGCTGTCATCCACGTTGATGTAAATCAGCCGATCGTTATTGATGTTACGGCCGCGGCCTTTGCCGACGACTAGCATCGACGCTGATTGCTTTCCGCGCGAATCGCCGCCGGCGTCGTCGCCGGCCTTGAGGGCGGCGAAGAGCTTCTCGGCGAGGTCGCCCTGTGTGGCTTCGAAGGCGCGGCCCATTGCCTCGGGCACCTGCGGGCCTGCGAGGATGTTGCCCTGCGCGGACCATGTCTTGCCCTGCCGGTCGCCTGCCCAGTTGGGCGCGTGGGGGCCCGTGAAAGCGGCGACGTTACCCTGACGGTCGATGACGGCCACCTGGCGGCCGTCCTTTCCGGGAAATGTGTCGTCGGCGAGGAGCTTGTCGATCACCTGTCTGGCGGCGAATCCCTGGCGGAGCAGTTCGAGGCCGCGCGGGCCGTAGCCCACATTGACGTTGGCTTGGGTAGCGATGCAGCCGGTGCCGGCCTCGGCCCACGGCACCACGGCGCCAACGGAAAAGTAATTGGAGGCCACGGTGACGCCGCAATCGCCGGTGGCGGGGTCGTAGGCCACGATGGAGAAGGTGTTGACGTCAGCGGCGGACAGCGAAAGCGCCGCGAAGAGGCCGAGCAGGATTCGGTGCATAGAGACTGTTATATAACGGCGGCAACCGCGTGCGCAGGCACGAATGGGGTGAGGGCCGGTGGCACGACAACCGTCACACGCTGGTCACGGAGCTTTCTGAATCGGGCGCCGGCGACGAGGTGATCATGAGTATAGCCGGACACGAGTCACGCCCCATGCTCTTGCGCTACTCCCACGTCAGGATGGAGGCGAAACGGCGCGCGCTCGACGAGATCGCCGCGCGGCAGCGCGCGGCTGACGAGAGGCGCAAAGCGGAAGGTGAGCAACGGAGGCAGGCTGCAAGTACTTCTCAGTCTGCAGCGGTTCAGTAGGCGGCCGTCTGCGTGGGCCTCGCCACCGTCAGCGAACACCTCGGCCACTCCTCCATACGCACCGCCGCGATCTACAGCCGCGCGATTCGCGGCAAGGACCGCGCCGCAGCCTAAGTTTGGGACCACCTCAAGCAGGCGTCGCGTGCATTGAGCCCAACGGGCGTAAACTTAAGAGCGTTATGGCCAGGAAAGGGGACAGCGAAATAGACACGAGACGCGACTCTGGACAGGAACACGAACTGCACGTGGCACCGGGCGTGTCCAGACTAACTCTCTCGACCGCTGCACTTACCAGCCTAACGCTCCTCCTCGTATCTGCCTGCGGGCCGATGCGGCTCGGCCGAAATGCAGACGCCGGGTCAACACCGGCTATCCCCCGCGCGGCGGGCGACCGATCCAGCGCGAGTCCCGCAGCGGACCCTTCCGCCGGGATACCTCTCTCGCGGCGCCTCGAACGCTCCTCGCCGGAAGAGATCCGCGCGTCCCTGACAAGGGCGGCCGCCGCGTTCGGCTGGGTCAATCCTGGGCCGGTCAACATCATCGGCGCCGACCAAACTCGGGTCTCTGGCAAGTTGCAGGCGTTCGCCTGGGAACCTTCCCATCCTCAGATTATGTACGCCGGCGGCGGCCTCGGGTCTGGCAATGAGGGTCCATTCACCGAAACCGGCGCATTCAAGACCACCGACGGTGGCGCCACTTGGTCCCGCATTAACCAGGGACTTTCGGACACTGCGGTCAACGTCCTTTGGATCGACCCCTCCAACCCGAATCTCCTTCTGGCCGGCACCGAGTTCGGCGGAATCTTCCGGACCGGGGATGCCGGGCAAACTTGGGTACAGGTCTCCACTGACGGGCCGGTCAGCGCGTTCCTCACCGTTTCAGGCGGGATCCTCGCCGGCGCGGGACGCGGCTTTGAGTTTTCGACGGATCACGGCCTCACGTGGCAACTCGCCGGAACCACGTCTTCCGCCGTTCGATGCATCGCCGCTGCCGGCAGCGACATGGCCGCCGGATTGGATCGCGGGGATGTCTTGTGGAAAGGCCCATCCGACCAGTCCTGGCACAGAGTCGCCTCCGACCCGGCGCAGTTGAGCGTCTGGGACATTGCTATCGACCCCGTCAACTCGTCCACTGCGTATTACATCTCCTTCCGCGGCTCCGATAAGCAACTGCTGCGCACCACCGATCGCGGCGTCACCTCGCAGACGCTCAATTCTCCCACCGGCAGTTACACGCAGGCGATTGCGGTCCGGCCGGACCACACCCTCCTCGTTGCCGGCGAGTCGATGTTCTATCAAAGCACCGACTCGGGCGCGACATGGACCGCTCTCTACGCCCCATGGGACAGCCGGCGCATTTTCCTCATCCCGAATTCGTCCAGCCTCGTGATGGGCAGCGATCACGGCCTCCACTGGAGCGACGACGCGGGAAGGACGTGGCGCGACCTAACGGGCACGATTTCCAACGCCATCCTGTATGGCGTGGCCATTCATGGCAACACGATTCTCACATCTTCGCAGGACTTCGGACCGTTCGTATCCACGGACGGCGGCGCGAAGTGGAGCCTCCCTCCAGGGCCCTTGGCAGAGGGTGGAGCAGTCGCCATCAATCCCGGAAACCCGGAGTTCTGCTACGCCTTCACTTCCGGCGGCTTCGCTACGTCGGAGGACGGCTGCGTTTCGTTTCAGTCCATCCGGGGACCGACGTGGCAGAATTATGGCCCGCCTGACTCGGACAGCAACAACCCGAATCTCATCACCCTAGACCCGCGAAACCCGGCGAAGGTTTATGTCAGCGGCGCCGACGGAGTCTGGGTGAGCACGGATTGGAATTCCACGCATAGTTGACGACTTCCGCCCACAGTGGGTGAGGTAAGCGTAACGGCGCCCGTCTGCGATTGCGGCGAAGTGCGGTCGAGTGAATTCTGTCCGGATAGGCCGTGATCCATCCGGAACGCCCCCTTCGCACGTGGTATGATCTCCCGCACGAGGGGAACCATGAAAGCTCACGTTGCCGCACTCACGCTCATACTCGCCGTCCTCTGCCCGGCCGCTGAGAACAGCCCGTTCTATCTACCCATCCGAAACAACGATCTGCCGACTCTCAAGAAATTGATCGACAGCCCGGGTCCCAAAGGCCGCGACGGGCGTGGCAACTCGCCGCTCATGTATTCTGCCGCCGTCGGCAGTCTGGAAAGCATGCGTCTTCTTCTCGACGCCGGGGCCGACCCCAACGCCGCCAACGACTTTGCCGCGACTCCGCTCATGTGGTGCGCCGGTGATGCCGCCAAGGTGCGACTGCTCCTGTCAAATGGCGCCAAGGTCGACGCACGCTCCAAACTCGGGCGCACGCCCTTGCTGATCGCCGCCGCATACGATGGCGCGATCGAGGCGGCCCGGCTTCTGATCGAAAAAGGCGCCGACTTGGACGCCCGCGACGAGGGCGGCATGAGCGTTCTGGAGCAGGCGGCCTCCTCCAACCACATCGAACTGATCCGTCTGCTGCTGGCAAAGGGCGCCAGCGTGAGCACCGCGGATGGCGGCGGCTTCACGGCGCTGATAGCCGCTGCAGGTAACGGCGATCGCAACGCGGCAGCGGTGAAACTGCTGATCGAGTACGGCGCCGCTATCAACGCCAAGAGCAGCGACACTCTCGAAGTAGTGAAGAACGGGCCCATCGCGCTCGGCCACCTGACGGCGCTGCAACTGGCCTCCGGCATGGCCAATTATGAGGCGGTTGACGCGCTGGTCAAAGCCGGCGCGGAGATCGATGCGAAGGATGTGCGCAAGGCCACGGCTCTCGACTTCGCCGTGGCAAACGACCACGCCAATCCGAAGATCGTCGAGTTACTGCTGGCGAAGGGTGCGGCACGCGAGGCTGCGACGGATTGGGCTCGCCGCTACCAGGACCCGGCGATCCTACCACTTTTTGGTCTGACGCCAGTGGAACCCGCCGTCCAGGCAGTTCCTGCGTCCCGCCGCACCGCGCGCGAAGCCATCGCGAAGGCACTTGCAGTCTCGCGAGGTCCCGCAACGAAGTTTCTGGGTACTGGCGGTTGCCTCTCCTGCCACGCACAGCACCTCAATGGGCTCGCCGTGGCGGCGGCGAGACCGCTTGACATACCCGTCGACTACGACCTGGAAGGCCGCGAAGCGCGCGCCACCGCCAGCCTGCGCGGCGCCATCGAGCAGCAACTCTTCCAGGTGCAGGATCCCCCACCCGGCGTGGATTCGCAGGAGATCTCACTGATGCAAATGGCTGCAGCTGGAGTGCCCCCGTCTCTGGCCACCGATGCGATGCTCCATCACATCGCAGCGATGCAGCGTAAGGAGGGCGATTGGCCCAACTACGGTCCGGTCCGCCCGCCGCTCGAGGACGGTGGATTCTCTCACACGGCCATGGGCATCCGCGCGCTGAACCTCTACGCGATTCCTGCACGCAAGAACGAATTCGACGACCGCGTGGCGCGCGCTGCCACCTGGCTCGAACGCGCCGAGCCGCGAACCACGGAAGATCGCACCATGCAGATTCTGGGGCTTGCTTGGTCCGGACGCAAAGCACCCGCGAACCGCGTTGAGCAACTGCGCTCCAAACAGCGGGCTGATGGAGGTTGGGGCCAGACCGACAATCTGCCTTCCGATGCCTACGCCACCGGAGAAGTGCTATGGGCGCTGCACGAGTTTGGGATGCCCGCAACTGACGCGGTCTACCAGCGTGGTGTCAACTACCTGCTGGGCACGCAACACGAGGATGGTACCTGGCGCGTTGTCACGCGAGCCTTCGCCTTCCAGCCGTATTTTCAGAGCGGATTCCCTTACGATCACGACCAGTGGATCTCGCAGGCGGGCACGGCGATGGCGACCATAGCGCTCACCTTCGCCGCACCGAAGTAGCTTGGTAGAATCCGCCGCAACGGTGAGAGCGGTGTGCGTTTGCAGGATCGGACCGTGAAGCCGTCTTCGCGTAGACTGGACTGACGGGTTCCACCATCGGCAGGCGCTTTGTGGGTTGACCTGGTAGGCGCTAAGGCCGTTGACCTCCTTTTGTGAAGAAGGCTTGGCGCGTACGCTGCGCGGCGCAAAAGAGCCAGGCACGGCTGCAATGCGACGGGGGGCCACGGCGGGCTGACCTCCCACTCGCGATCGCAGATATCGGAAAATGGAGGTAGTGCGTCGCACTCTAAAAGATGTCTATCTTCACAGCTATTCTCCTGATCTTTGGTATAAGCCAGCTCTATTGGGCATGGCGCGCTTATTCGTTCGCCGCCGCGCGGATTCGATCGCGCGGCCGCCGGTTGGTGGTGTTCGGGGCCGCCCTGGCCGTCTACCTGGTCCTGTACCAACTGAACTTCGGCGTCTGGCGCCCGCGCGGAACACCAGTGGACCTGACGCTCGGCGATGCATTGCTCGCCGCTCCGTTTCTTTGGTGGGCTTCCAGCTCGCTTGTCGCTTTTCTGGTGTTGATCCTGTTCGGGATCCCGAGAGGAATCGTCGGTCTCATCGAGTTGATCCTGGCCAGATGGCGGAAGGTGGAACCCGAGATACAATCACCGGCGCGACGGAGTTTTCTGGAACGAACGGCCACTCTGACCGCTGGGGCGCCGTTTGTGGCCGGAGGGTATGGTCTCCTTTATGGGCGCCTCAATCTCGAGACCACGGCACAGCCCATCCGGTTGCCGCGCTTGCCGCCCGCCTTCGAGGGTTTTCGCATCTGTCAGCTCTCCGATATCCACATCGGTCCCTTCATGCCGGCCGGGGAGATCCGAAAGTACGTCGCCATCGCAAACGCGCAAAAGGCCGAGATGATCGTGCTTACCGGCGACTTCGTCACCTTCGACCCGAATACGCAGGAGGCGGTCGTGGACGCGCTCCGCGGGCTGCGCGCGCCTTTCGGCGTCTATGGTAGTCTGGGTAACCACGACGCCTGGACGGGCATCGAGGATTCGATTACCGAACTGTTCCGGCAGACGGGCGTACGGATTCTTCGCGGGGCCAATGTGCCGATCGCCGCGCACGGCGAGTCCCTGAACCTGATCGGGGTAGACTTCCAGAGCGCCCGACGCTTTGGACCATCGCCGCCTGTGAAGCGCCTTCTGGAAAACATCGAGACAGCCGTCGATCGGGATCGTGTCAACATTTTGCTCAGCCACAATCCCGATACCTTCGATCGTGCGGCCGAGATCGGGATCGATTTGAGTCTGGCCGGACACACGCACGGCGGACAGGCCGCGCTGGAGTTCATCAGCCCGGAAATCGCTCCCAGCCGTTTGGTGACACCTTATGTGGCGGGGTGGTTCAGCAGGCCGGGCGGCCAGTTGTACGTCAACCGCGGCATCGGGACCATATTCATTCCGATCCGCATCGGCGCGCCGCCGGAGATCACGATCTATAGTCTTTCGCGCGGCTGAAGAGTATCGACATCGCCAGGCGTGGCTGGCGGAAAACGGAATCGCGATCGAAGAGAGGCACATGTGGAGGGAGGGCGTCACTCATTGCGGAGTGCGGAAGCGGGATCGATGCGCGAAGCTCTCCACGCCGGCAAGTATCCGGCGGCCAAGGCGGCGGCAAGCAGGATGCCGATCGCAGCGGCGATCGCCACGAAATCGTTCGGTCTCATGCCAAACAGAAACGATTCCACGAAGCGCATGGTAAAGCGCGCGGCGGCATAGCCCAGCAGCAACCCCACGGCCGTCGTGGTCAGCACCTCCCTCATCACCATATAAATGATGCCCGGCCTTTGCGCGCCAAGTGCCATGCGGATGCCGATCTCGCCGGTGCGCCGCGCCACCGTGTACGCCATGGCGCCATATAGCCCCACGCATGCGATCACGAGCGCCAGCGCCGCGAAACAACTGCCCAGTTCGGCGAACGTGCGTTGCTGCGAAATAGTCTGATCCATGCGCTGCGCCTGCGTGGTGATCTCGCGGATCGAGACGCTCGAATTGGCCTCATGTACAATGCGGCGGACGGCCGCCGCGGCGCTCAGCGGCGGCCCCGCCGTGCGAATCTCGAAGAAGAACTGGCCCAGCTCCCCCAGATTCTGCGTATAAGGAAGGTAAGCCACGGGCTCACTCTCCTCCTGCAACGAATTGTAGTGAGCCGCCCTGGCAACTCCGACGATCTCCAACAACGGGTTGGCCGCTTTGTCGAGCGCAAACTGGCGGCCGACAGGGTTCTCGCCGCCGAAGTAAGTGGACGCAAATTTCTGGTTGACCACGGCTACGGTGGGTGAGGCCAGGTCGGCCGGCCTCAGACCGCGTCCCAGCAGTACGGGAATTTCCATGGTTTCGAGAAAGGCTGGGTCGACATGGATCAGGCTGGAGCCGGAATCGCCGGGCTGCGCAGCGCGGCCCGGGATGAACACCGAGGTACTGTTGGTGTATTCCGCCACCAGGGGCATGTTGGATGCGGTGGCGGCACGCACGCCTGGGATCTCACGGAAGCGACCGAGCAGTCCCGAGTAGAAACGCGCCAGCGCCGCATCCCGATAGCCTGCCTGCCTGCCGTTGACGTTGACCAGTAGGACATTTTCACGGTTAAAGCCGACGTCGATCGCATACAGGTTCGAAAGGGTTCGCACAAACAGCCCCGCGCCAATCGCCAGGAGCAGGGAGACCGCAATCTGCAATGCGATCAGTGTCTGGCCCAGCCGTGGACGGAAGCGGCGGCGCGAGGCATTCGAACCCTGTAGCGGACTCTCCTTGAGCGCCGGAGTGAAATCGAGATTGGTGGCCTGGATGGCCGGAGCCAGGCCGAAAAGCACACCTGCCAGGAGCGCGAGGGCGAAGGTAAAGCCGAGTACCGGCCAGTTCAACTCCGCGCGAAGCGTGAACTGTTCCCGCCCATTCGCCAGCAGCCAGGTGATGAAGCGTATCCCGGCGAGCGCCACGCTCAAACCGAGCGCTCCGCCCGCCACCGAAAGCAGCACGCTTTCCGTCAGCATCTGCCGCACAATTCTGCCGCGGCTGGCGCCCAGGCTCAGGCGAACGGCGATTTCCCGCCGTCGCGCCGCGGCCCGCGCCAGCAGCAGGTTGGCCAGATTGGCGCAGGCGATGGCCAGGATCAGGCCCACCATGGTCATCAGGACGTAGAGCGGCTTCGAGTATTCCCGGCGCAGGGAATCCAGGCCCGAAGCCCCTTCGGCCAGCGATAGCTCCGGCAGCACTTCGGCATCTTTAGGGGTTGCCGCCGTGGCCGCGGCAAAGGCGCGAAACCGTGCGCGCATCACGGCCTGGGCCTGCTCTAGGCCAATGCCCGGACGCAACCGGCCCATCATCTCAATCCAGTAGAAATGGTCATCAAGGAAGCGCGCGCGTTCTTCTTCGGCGGGCCTTGTTGCCAAAATCGGGATGGCGTGGATCGGCAGGAAGAGGGCGGGATTGGTTTGTGGATCCACCCCAAAGAAGCCCGAAGCGCCCACACCCACAACCGTGAATGGGAGCTTGTTGATCAGAATCGACTGGCCAATCACGGACGGGCTGCCGTTGAAGCGCCGCTGCCAATACGCGTAAGCCAGCACCACCACAGGCGCAGCGCCCGAGCGGTCGTCGGCATCGCCCAGCAAGCGCCCCGCGGCGGGCGGCACACCCAGTCCGCCGAAGTAGTTGCCGGAAACGTACCCGCCCTGAATCGATTCGGCCTCGTCCCCGATAATCACGTTGAAGTTCTGCGCATACGTGTAGCCAAACAACGTGGAGAAGGTGTCCTTTCCCGCACGCAGCGTCTCATAGGCGGCGAAGGGGAAGTTGGGGCTCAGCGAACCGCCCTTGCCATAGCGGTGAAAGGTTCCGTTGATCCCTCTGATTACCCCCGGTCTGCCCGGCGAGTGCCATTCAGCGATCGCCAGTTCCTCGGGATGGGGCACCGGCAGCCCGCGCAGCAGAATCGCGTCCATAAAGCTGTAGATGGCTGTGTTGGCGCCGATGCCCAGTGCCAGCGAGAGCACCGCGGTGGCGGTGAACAGTGGGTTCGCCGCCATGGAACGCAGCGCATAGCGAAGATCCTGCGCGAATTGTTCGAGAAATGTGAAGGTCCACATGGATCGGCTTTCCTCCTTGACTGACGTGACATTGCCGAACTGCCGGCGCGCCGCGGCGTCCGGTCTTCCGTCCTCTTCGAGCAGCGCCAGATGATGGCGCATTTCCTCCTCCAGATCGCGCTCATAATCGGCGCGATGAAAGAGAAACCGGATGCGGCGCAAAAGTTCGTGCATAGCTTTAGGCCGGCTCGATGAGGCGCGCAATCGCTGCCATGACGCGTCCGAACTCGCCTACCTCCCGAATCAACTGCTTGCGGCCCGCGGGCGTCAGGCGGTAATAGCGCGCCCGGCGGTTGTTCTCCGATTGTTTCCATTCCGCCACTACCCAGTCTTTGATCAGCATGCGCTGCAAGGCTGGATACAGCGAACCCTCCTCCACCTGCAGCACATCTTCGGAAATCTGTTGAATGTATTGTGCGATGCCATAGCCGTGCATCGGCCCGATCCGGGCGAGCGACTTCAAAATCAGCATATAGAGGGTGCCGGGAGGAATCTCGGGCCTGCTTCTCATAGGTAAACTATACAACAGTTAAACTAGGGAAAGCGTCGCATTCTTTCGGTCAATCACTCCTCCTTTCCCGTCCTCGCGGGGGATAAGGAGAAGGCGATCATTGCCTCGAAATTCGAACCATCGGAGTTGATCGACTGACCACATAGCGGTACCGTGTTCCTTCCATAAGGAAGGACAGGGATGGCCCGATACACGAATTGGCTCCTGGCGTCAGTGCTCGCGCTGGCGGCCCAGGCGATGGCGCAGGCACCGCCCCGGAAGAACACCGCAGCAAACGCTCCCGCGCTGGAATCGCCGGTCAGTGCTGAGATATGCGGCGATTGCCACCGGGGAGCTCACGAAGGTTGGAAGGCGTCCGGCCACGCGCACGCTATGGACAGTCGCCTGTTCCAAGATGCGCTTTACTATGCCGAAGTCGATCTGGGCACCGGCGCACGCGAGACGTGCCTAGGCTGCCATGCGCCTGTAGCGCCAGCCACGGGCGACGGGGGGCTTCACACGAAGGTTGCCTGGGAAGGTGTGACCTGCGATTACTGCCATTCCGTCCGGGACGTCTCTCAGGGCGGACCCAATCCGGTGGCGAAGGTGGAGTATACGCGGGCCAGGACCGGACCCTGGAAAGGTGAGAGTCCAAGCCGCCACGGCACGCTTGCTTCGGAGCTTCACAAATCATCGCTGTTGTGCTCGAGCTGTCACGAGTACCGCAACGCCAACGGCCTTGCGCTGGTGACCACGTTCTCGGAATGGCGGGCCAGCAGCTACGCAAAGGCAGGCCAGGAGTGCCAGACCTGCCATATGCCGAGCGTCGGGCGCGTGGACCTGGTGCAACGGATCGTGGCGACCGGCACGTCCGTGGAGCGGCATAGCCATTGCGAAGGTTGCCACGAGGTGACGGCGGCGGGCCAACCGGCGTCCGGAGCGCCCGGACCGAACAGCGGCCTGCGCGAGCGCGGCAAGGTCAATTTGCACGACACTGAGGGCAGCCGATCCAAGGAGTTGCTGACAACGGCGATCGCGGCTCAGTTGGCCGCGGTACGAGAGGGCGGCAGAATCCGGGTCAACGTGGAGCTGACGAACCGCGGTGCAGGCCACTACGTGCCTACCGGCTCACCGCTGCGGCGGCTTGTGCTCGAGGTCCGTGCCGATACGGACACCGGACGGCACGCCATCCAGGAGCGCATCTACCGCCGCGCGATTGCCGACAGCGAGGGCAGGCCGGTAGAGCGGGAGCATTTACTGTTTGTACGGGGCGCAAAGGTGATCGCGGACACGCGCCTGGCGCCCGAAGAGAAGCGCGCCGAGACTTTCGTGTTCGACGCTGAGCCGGGCGTCGAGACGCGCGTCACTGCGGCGCTGACCTACGTCTACTCGCCGCTCGGGATGACAGAGTCGCGAAGGAGCGCCACCTTTCTCACGCTCGGCACCGTGGTGCGGTGATGCTTTCAACCGCGAAATGGCCGCGATCACGCTGGCGGGCGAGCCGGCCTAAACCGGAGATATCGGAGAACCTCGGGCCGGGAGATAAGTTGAACCCTTCCCTGTCCGCGTGTGACAATACCATTCGTTCCCATGCCAGATCTCAAGACACTGATTCGCGAGGTGCCCGACTTTCCCAAGCCCGGCATCCTCTTCTACGACATCACGACGCTGCTCAAGGACAAAGCCGGCCTCCGCGGCGTCATCGACGGACTGAAGGACCACTACCGCGATACGCGGGTGGACGTGGTGCTGGGCATTGAGGCGCGCGGGTTCATCTTCGCGCCGGCCCTGGCGTACGCCCTGGGCGCGGGCTTCGTGCCGGTGCGCAAACCGAAGAAATTGCCGGCCGAGGTCGTCACCGTGACCTACGACCTGGAGTACGGCACCGACACCCTGGAGATGCACAAGGACGCCGTGCGCCGGGGCGACCGCGTGCTGATCGTCGACGACCTGCTGGCCACCGGCGGCACGGCCGCGGCGGCGGCGCGCATGGTGGAGGATGCCGGGGGCGTGGTGGTGGGACTGGGCTTCGTCGTGGAGTTGACCTTCCTCGCCGGGCGCCGGCGGTTGAGCGGGCACGACGTTTTCTCGCTGCTCGAATACGACAAATGAGTTCGGCTCGCCGGGTGCGTGTGCGCGCGCTGGCCAAAATCAATCTCGACCTGCGGGTGCTGGGTAAACGGTCCGATGGCTTCCACGAACTACGCACCGTGTTCCAGACCATTTCGCTCGCCGACACGCTGGAGATCGCTTATACGCCGGGGCGGAAGACCGCCATCTCGCTGGTGGACGATTTGCGGATTGCCGATAACCTGGTGTTGCGCGCCGCGCGCCTCGTGATGGATGCCGTGCGCGCCACCGGGCGAATCGAGATGCGGCTCACCAAGCGGATCCCCATGGGCGCGGGCCTGGGCGGCGGATCGAGCGATGCGGCGGCGGTGCTGTTGGCGTTGCCGGTACTGCTGGGGCGCGACATTGATCTGCCCCGGTTGATTGCCACCGGCGAGCAACTGGGCAGCGATGTTCCCTTCTTTTTATTGGGGGGAACGGCGGTGGGAATCGGGCGCGGGTCGGAACTGTTTCCGCTGCCGGATGCACCCGCCCGGCGGGGTATTCTGGTGGCTCCCGGCATCCACGTGAACACCGCCCAGGCCTATCGCGACCTGAGCCCCCGTTTGACAACCGAATCGCAACAAAATAAAATAGTTAGTTTCCAGTCGGTTACATGGAACACGGGTAGCCTGGCTTCCGCCCGTAATGATTTTGAAACGGTGGTCTTCGAGCAGCACCGGAAGTTGGCTACACTCAAGAAGCGACTGGTGCGCGCGGGTGCGACCGTGGCCCTGATGACGGGCAGCGGCAGTGCCCTGTTCGGGCTGTTCGCGGATCGTAACGGGGTCTCGCGCGCGATTGAGTTGTTGGGAGAAGGGCAGACGTTTCCAATTTCGCTGGTCAGCCGCGCGCGGTATCGCGCGCTCTGGCGGCGGGCACTGAAAGAGCATACGACGCCAGGATTATGGCCGCTTCAAAGCCGGTACTCAGGATGAATCACGACCGCGACCGCCTTAAAGTATTCGCGGGCAACGCCAATCCAGCCTTAGCGAAGGAGATTTGCCATGCCCTGGAACTCGAGCAGAGCCAGGCCATGGTCAAGACGTTTTCCGATGGGGAAATCTACCTGCAACTGAGGGAGAACGTCCGCGGAGAAGACGTTTTTGTGATCCAACCCACCTGCACGCCGGTGGATCGCAACATCATGGAACTGCTGCTCATGATCGACGCCCTCAAGCGCAGCTCAGCGCAGCGCATCACAGCAGTGTTACCCTATTATGGGTACGCCAGGCAGGACCGTAAGGATAAACCCCGGGTACCGATTTCGGCGAAGCTGATCGCAGCGCTGCTGGAAACGGCGGGGGCGGACCGGGTCCTCACCCTCGATTTGCACGCCGCGCAGATACAGGGGTTCTTCAACATCCCGGTGGATCATTTGTTCGCCATGCCGGTGATGATCGAGTACTTCCGCTCGCAGGGGATTCCCGCCATGACGGTGGTCTCGCCGGATGCGGGCGGCGTGGAGCGCGCGCGGGCGTTCGCCAAGAGATTGGGCGCTCCGCTGGCGATTATCGATAAGCGGCGGGAGGAAGCCAACGTCGCCGAAGTCATGAACGTCGTGGGCGACGTGAGCGGGCGCAACTGTTTGTTGGTGGACGATCTGATCGATACGGCGGGTACGCTGGTGAAAGGCGCGGAGGCTTTGCTCGAAAAAGGGGCGGCCAGTGTTTCGGCCTGCGCCACGCACGCGGTGCTTTCCGGACCCGCGGTGAGCCGGATTGAAGAATCCGAGCTGAGAGAAGTGGTGGTTACGAATTCGATCCCGCTTTCGGAAGAGGCGTGGAAATCGAGCCGGATCAAATCGTTGTCGATCGCCAAGTTGATGGCGGATGCCATACGGTCGATACACGAGGAGACTTCGGTGAGTACTTTGTTTGTGTAGAGATTGACGGGTATCTTCGAACCCACGTTAGCCAGTAGGATAGGCCCCCCGCCTGTCTCGCGGGCGAATCGGACTTCGAAGGCCCGATACAGGAGAAGCGAACTTGAAAAACGAGATTACGGTAGCCGCCGAAGTGCGTACTTCGCGCGGCAAGAATGAAGCGCGCCGGACACGGGCCGCGGGGAACATCCCGGCGGTAGTCTACGGCGCTTACCAGGACCCGGTCAGCGTAGCCGTCAACCCCAAGGAGCTCAGCAAGATCATCCGTTCCTCGACGGGCCTGAACACCATCTTCACGCTGGCGGTTGCCGGCGGCGAGACCTCTCCCGTCATGGTGGTGGACCGGCAGGTGGATCCCATCAAGGGTCTGCTGCTGCACGCCGACCTCAAGCGCATCGACTTGACCAAGCGCATTCGCGTCACCGTCCCCGTAGGCACTTCCGGCGAGCCCGCCGGCGTCAAGGTGCAGGGTGGATTGCTCGAAATCATCTCGCGCTCCATCGAAATCGAGTGCTTGCCGGACGAAATCCCGGAGAGCTTCACGATCGTGGTGAGCGAACTGATGATCGGCCAGGGCAAGCGCGCGAGCGACGTGGAACTGAGCGGCTCGATGAAGCTGGTGAGCGATGCGCAGACCGTGATTGCGCACATTGTGGCGATGCGCGCCGAAGAAGTGGTCGCGCCGGTGGAAGGCGCCGTCCCGGCTGCCGAAGCCCCCGCCGCCACTGCCGCCGAGCCCGAAGTAGCCAAGAAGGGCAAGAAGGAAGAAGAGGCCCCGGAAAAGGAAAAGGGCAAGAAGAAGTAAGGCGCCATGTTCCTGGTTGCCGGTTTGGGAAACCCGGGCGAGGAGTATGCGCTCACGCCGCATAACCTGGGGTTTCTGGCGCTGGACCGGTTGGCTGAGCAGCATGGCATACGCGTCACCCGCAGGGATTCCAAGGCGCTCGTCGGCGTGGGCGAGATCGACGGGCGCGAGGTGATGCTGGCCAAGCCGCAAACGTTTATGAATCTCAGCGGCACATCGCTCGTGCCGTTGATGGAAAAGCACGGCATCGAATTGGGCCGGCTGGTGGTTGTCTATGACGAGTTGGACCTGCCCTGGAGGGCGTTGAGGATCAAACCGAAAGGCTCGGCAGCCGGGCATAACGGGATGAAATCGGCCATTCAGAGCTTAAAGACCAACGAGATCGTGCGGGTACGGTTAGGAATTCATCCGGGCCATCCGATCCGGGATGGCGCGGAATTTGTGCTGGCGCCCATGAAGCGCTCGCAAATCAAGGAATTGGACGAATTCGTGGGCTTCGCGGCCGACGCGGTTCGTTCCATAATTGCCGAAGGCGTCGAAAAGGCCATGACGAGATTCAATCGTCGCGCCCCAGGCTTAAACATAGAGGAAGCATGACACGGATTTACGAAGAGCTGTTCATAGTAAAGCCGGATGCGCCGGATGAAGAGGTCGATGCGTTCGTTGAGACCATACGGACTCAGTTGACCACGGCAGGCGCTACGGTAGACAAAGTCGATAAGTGGGGCAAGCGCAGGCTGGCTTACCGCGTGGACAAGTACCGGGAGGGGACCTACGTGCTCCTCCAGTTCTCGTCGGAACCCACCGTGGTAAAGGAACTGGAGCGCCGTCTGCGAGTTTCGGACGTGGTTCTGAAGTTCCTCACGGTGCGCATCGACGAGGTGCTGAAGCGATTGGACAAGCGCAAGAAGGAACGGGACAAGCGGGCGGCCAGGCGCGCCCTGAATGCCCCGGCCACGCCGGTTCCGGCGCAGCCTTCCCTGGCAGCGCAAATGACCGAACCACCAGCAGCAGGACCAGTACCGGGCGCGCCCCTTCCGGGCCTGCCGAAGGAGGCATAAGCCATGGCGGAATCTAAAGGAAGACCAGGCAGCGCATCGCAGCGCCCCACCGGCGGCGACAAGGCGGTTGCCACCCAGAAGAAACAGTATTTCCGGCGCAAAAAGGTATGCCGGTTCTGCGTCGAGAAGATCGACGATATCAACTACAAGGACGTGAAGATGCTGCACGCCTTCGTGGCGGAGCGGGGCAAGATTGTGCCGCGCCGCATTTCGGGCGTGTGCGCGCCGCACCAGCGGCGGCTCACGGACGCGATCAAGAAGGCGCGGAATATCGCGCTGCTGCCGTTCGCGGCCGCGTTCTAAGCGGGAGGAAATATGGAAGTCATTCTCAGAGAAGACATCGAGAAGTTGGGCGCCCGGGGGCAGGTAGTCAAGGTCGCATCGGGGTACGCCCGCAATTTCCTGCTGCCCAAGCGCATGGCCGTGGCGGCCACCGAAGCCAACAAGAAGATCGTGGAGCAGGAACGCCAGGCGCACCTCAAGAAGGAAGCCAAGGTTCAGGGCGAAGCCCAGGAGTTGGCCAAGATCATGACCGGGGCGACCGTCCGGATCGCGCAAAAGGCCGGCGAGAACGATCAGCTATTCGGCTCGGTGACGAGCAAGGATATTGCCGAAGCTCTCTCCGCGCAAAACTACAACATCGACCGGCGCAAGATTCAGCTGGAAGATCCCATTCGGCAGTTGGGCGAGTACAAGGTGCCGGTGCGGCTGCACAAGGATGTCGCGGTGGAAATCACCGTGTTGGTCGTCAAAGAAGAAGAGTAGTCGCGTTACATCCAAAAGGGGACGGACGCAAGTCTGTCCCCTTTTTTCGCAGGCGAAACCGCCTGCGCCACCAACTCGTGCCGCGTGCATGGCGTTGGTGGGGTACGCTTTAGCTCGCTTTAGCTTGCCAGGCGGGCGCAGGCCGCCCCTCTTCCTGTTCACGCAAGCACCATCTCGGCGGCGTGGAAATCCACCAGGTGTCCCTCCCGCGGCGTGAGGATGCCTTCGTAGCGGATTCGGGCCGCCTCGATCTCGCGCACGATCCCGGCGGCCCGCCACTGGCACGGGATCAGGATGATGTCCACGGGATGATCGAGCAGCCAGTCCTGGAAACGAATTATCTGGCCCGTGCCGGGCACATATGTCCCGGCACTACCGGGGTCGGAATCCACCACGACGGGAAACCGATGGGCATCCAGGCCATGAGTTTCGAGGAACGCGGCCGATTCTCCGGTGCCCCCCCAGATGGCGATGCGCAGGCCCGTGCTATACCAGGCGCCAAGTTCTCTGGCGATGCTCTCCCGGAGGTTGTCGCAGCGGTGTACCATCATTGATAATCATCGGCACCATGTTGGAAGAACTTTAATCGTCGGGAAATTATGCGGAAACCAGCGGTATTTCTGGGCCACGGGTCGCCCATGTCGGCCTTGGGGGGCGATGCCCACGCGGCGGCGCTGCGTGCGTTTGGCGACAGGCATTTGGACGCGCGGGCCATGGTGGTCATCTCGGCGCACTGGCAGGTGTCGCGGCCCCTGCGCGTGACGGCCTGGGACCAGATGCCGTTGCTCTATGACTTCGGCGGGTTTCCGGACGAGCTCTACCGCATACAATACCCGTCGCCGGGAGACCCGGGTCTCGCGGCCCGCGTGGCGAACCTGCTGCTGGCCGGCGATCAGGACACCACCTTCGATACCGTGCGGGGCCTCGATCACGGCGCCTGGGTGCCGGCGCGCCTGGCCTGGCCGGATGCGAAACTTCCCGTGCTGGAAGTCTCCATGCCGTTCCTGGATCCGCCGCAACTGTTTCAACTGGGACGCGCGCTGCGTCCGCTGCGCGACGACGGCGTGCTGGTGCTGGGCAGCGGGGGAATCGTGCACAACCTGTCGCGCGTACGCTTCGCCGACAAGAACGCTCCGGTGGACGAATGGGCGGCGGAGTTCGACGCGTGGGTGGCGGAACAGGTGGAAAAACGCGACATCGGCAAGTTGTACGAGTACCGCCGTTCCGCCCCGCACGGCCGCCTCTCGGCGCCCACGACGGAGCATTTCGACCCGCTGTTCGCCGTCATGGGAGCGGCCTGGCCGGACGATCCGCTAGAGACGATTTTCGCCGGATTTCATTACGGCAATCTCTCCATGCGCTGCTTCAGCCTGGGGTGACGGCAGCACCCCGTCGAGCCGCAAATCCGCGCAGGCCAGCAGATCTTCCGCGTAGGCCCCGTCGTCGGGGTAATATGCCGCGCCGATTCTCGGAACCAGCGGGCGCGTGGAGCACTCCGGCGGCGCCACCTCGTTCAGCATGGCTTCGATGCGCCGGCGCTTTTCGGGCAGGTCGCGCGCCGCGAAGCCGCCGAGCGCCAGCACGAAGCCTTCGCCCATGCGCGCCACGCAATCGTCTTCGCGGCAGATCCCGCGCAGTCCCGAGGCGATTGCCTTGCACAGGCGGTGCGCGGCGGCGGCGCCGCTCTGGCTATGGATCCGCGGCAGCCCCTCGATCTCGCACACCAGCAGGGCCAGCGTGGAGCGGCTGCGGCGGCAGCGCGCCAGGTCGGCATCCAGCCGCTGGAAAAGGGCCCGCCGGTTAGGCAGTCCGGTCAGGGTATCCACGGCGGCCAACCGGTCGATGCGTTCCTCGTGAAGCGCGCGTTCCACCGCCGTCGCCAGTTTGCCGCGAATGCCCAGCAGAATCCGCAGATCCTCGCTGCCGAACGCATCCGGCGCCGCACGATAGAGCGCTAACACCGCAATGACTTCCCCAGCCGACTCCAGCGGGATGGCCAGCGTGGAGTGCAGTCTCGTCGTGTCGTCGGCAGCCCGGCCATGGGCCGCGTCGGCCCACGCGTTGCCGTTGCAGACGGGCTGGTGCGTCGCCGCCGCCACCCCGGACGGCCCCTCGCCACAGGGAATTTCCAGCGCGCAAAACACTTGCGCGCTTTCCCCGTTTACGTAGGCCGGCCAGAGCCGGTTCTCCTGTACCTGATAGACGGCGATACAGTCGTAGCCGATCAGCTCTTTCAAGCGGTTGTCGAAGGCGGTCAAGGTTTCCGGCAAGTTCGGCGAGCTGCCGAGTTCGCCGGTCAATTGATACAGCAGACGTTCCTCCCGCCGCGCCGCCACGATGGCGGCGCGGAAGTCGCGCCCCTGCACCGCGCCGCAGGCCTGCCGCACCGTGCGTTCCATGTCCTCGTGGCTGGCCACCGCGATTTGCACTATTTGCGGGTCGAAGGCAGTGCCGTCGCCTGCCCGCAAGGACTCCAGCGCCGCGCCTCCGGGGTGCCCAACGGGTTCGCCCGCCAGGCAATCCGCCACCGCCAAAATGCGCGCGCCAAGCGGGATGGCCTCGCGGCGCAGACCATCCGGGTAGCCGGTTCCATCCCATCGCTCGTGATGCCCGCGCACCATCCGGGCGGCCGGGCGGGGAAGCCCCGCACGCTCCACGATGAGCGCTCCCGCCGGCGAGTGGGTTTTCATCTTCTCGAACTCTTCCGCCGAGAGGCCGCCGGGCTTGGAGAGGATGGATTGCGGTACCGCCAGTTCGCCGACGTCGTGCAGAACGGCCGCCAGTTGCAGCAACTCCATACCGGCCTGGTCCATTCCCAGCCGGCGGGCAAGCTCCATGGCGTAGACCCGGGCACGCAACAGGTGATCCGGGGCATGGCTGCCTTGCACCTCGATGGCCAGGGCCAGCGCCTCAATGCTGGGCAGGTGCGGAGAGGCCATCTCCCCGGCTGGGCGGAAAGGTCTGGAAGCGCCGGACATATCTACCGTATCGGACGGCGTGCGCCAAACCTTAGCCCGATCGCCTTAAGGGTGGGCGGGTTTGAGCCGATATGGGTCACTGAGAGCATGCCCCTCGAACAGCGCGTCTATCTCGGTGTGGCGGCCATCGTCGCCAGCCAGACCATGCGGCAGGTGATGGATCTGGTGGTGCGCGCGGCGCGCACTTCCGCCACGGTTCTGATTACGGGTGAGACGGGCTCCGGCAAGGAAATTGTGGCGCGCGCCATCCATCACTATTCCCTGCGCGCGGCCCGGCCGTGGGTGGACTTCAACTGCGCCGCCTTGCCCGAGCATCTGGTGGAAAGCGAACTCTTCGGACACGAAAAGGGCGCCTTCAGCGGAGCCGACACGGCCAAGCCGGGGCTGTTCGACCTGGCCAATACCGGCACGTTGTTTCTGGATGAGATCGGAGAATTGGACTTGCGGGTCCAGGTGAAACTGCTGCGGGTACTGGACGGCGTGCCGTATTACCGGGTGGGGGGACAGAAGAAGATCGCCGTGGATGCGCGCATCGTGGCGGCCACCAACCAGAACCTGGAAGCGGCCATTCAGGCCAGACGGTTCCGTGCCGACCTCTTCCACCGTCTCAACCAGTGCCAGATCCGCGTACCTCCCCTGCGCGAGCGGCGCGACGACATTGTCCCCATCGCGGAATACTTCCTGCGGCAGCATGGGGAACAGGCCGGGTTCTCGGCGGAGGCCAGGCGGGCGCTGGAACGCCACTCCTGGCCCGGTAATGTTCGCGAGTTGCGCAACGCCGTTACCCATGCCGTGGTGGCTGCCCGGAGTTACCAGATTGGCATTGCCGACCTGCCGCCCTTCGAGGCCGCGGCGCCGCCGCCGTCCGCCGGACGCCGGGATATGGAACTGCTCAGCGTGGAGAAAGAGGCCATTCTGGCGGCGCTGGAGCGGACCGGCGGCCATCAGCAGAAAGCCGCCCATCTGCTGGGCGTTTCGCGGCGCACGTTGAGCCGGAAACTGAAACTCTACTACGCGGAAACGGATAAGGATTGCCTCCATGCCTCTTGAAACACATTCCAACCCCGCCGACCGGCGCACCGAACCGCGCCGGCGCGCGCACGGACCGGTCAAATTACGGCCGACGGGGTTCGCCGCCACCAGCATGCCCGGCGAGATGCTGGATATCAACAGCAGCGGCTTCCGCGCCCGCCACAGCTTCCCAACGCTGGGCTCGGGGCATATTGTGGAGTTCGCCTACGGGAGTCTCGAAGGACGCGCGCGGGTGGTCTGGACAAGGATTCTCGGCGACAAGGTGGAAAGCGGCTTCCTGATTCTGTCGCGGACCGCCGGCTGAGGCGAATACGGATCATTCACGTTGACGTAACGGCTGGCGGGCGTTGCTCCGAGTCACAAGCTCGTTTCGCCATGCGGCGGCTCCCGAACCCAATCCGCATGCAAGACTCTGCCGGAATTTAATTTGGATTCACAATCATTTGGTTTATGATATATTTGGTTTTTCATCGAATGAGGTCTTCCGCATGAAACGAGCGATCCTTCTGTCGCTGATTCTAGCCATCGCCGCCGCGGTCTGGTGGGCGCAGCGTCCGCGTCCGCAGACGCTCGTGCTGACCGGCACCGTGGATGGCAACGAGGTGGTAGTGGGCAGCAAGATCACTGGCCGCATCGTGAGCCTGACGGTGGACGACGGGCAATGGGTTAAGGCCGGCGACTTGATTGCCGTGCTCGATCAGGACGAGTTGCGCGCCGACCAGGGGGCCGCCGGCCACGCCATCGCGCAAGCCCACGCCAGCGCGCGGCAGTCCGTGGCGCAGACCGAGTTGCTGGAGAATACCTTGCCCACCAAGGTACGTCAGGCAGACGCGCAGGTGGCGCAAACCCAGGCCCAACTGCAGCAGGCGCAGGCGCAAGTGGCGCAGGCGCAGGCCCAACTCCGGCAGGCGCAGGCGCAAGTGGCGCAATCCCAGGCGGCGGTGGCCAAGGCCCAGGACAACTTCAATCGCATTCGTCCGCTGGTGGAAAAGGACATCAATCCGCCGCAGGACCTGGTCACGGCGCAAGCCGATCTCGATTCCGCTAAGGCCAACGAACGGGCGGCGCAAGCCGGCGCGGAGGCGATGCAGCGGTCGGTGGCGGCGGCGCAAGCCGGGGTGGAGGCGAACCAGCGGGCCGAGTCTGTGGCGCGGGCCGTGCTGGCGGATGCCCAGCAGCAGGAAAGGCAAGTCCCGGTGCAACAGCGGCAGACCGATGCGCTGCGCGCGGCCGAGTCGCAGGCAGAGGCCAATGCGGCCGCCGCGGCAGCGCGCTTCGGCCAGACGCGAATTCTGGCGCCGGCCAGCGGCATTGTGACGCTGCGCGCGGCGCGCCAAGGCGAGGTGGTGAGCCCCGGCAGTCCGATCGTCACGCTCTTCGACTTGAGTTCCACCTGGGTGGATGCCGACGTGGAGGAAACATACGCCGATCTCATCGCCATGGGACAGACTCTGCGCGTCCGCCTGCCCTCGGGCACTGAAATCACCGGGCCGGTGATCTACAAGGCGGTGGAAGCCGATTTTGCCACGCAGCGCGACGTCAGTCGCACCAAGCGCGACATCAAGACGGTGGCCATACGCGTGCGAGTGTCCAATCCCGAGGGCAAACTCGCCCTGGGTATGACCGCCTGGGTGATGCTCCCAGTGCCGGTTCTGCCGCCGCCGCCGGTTAACAGCGCGAAGGACTAGCCGTCATGGAAGCGCCAAGCCAATCCACCAACGACGTCGCCATCGAGGTCGAAGGCATCAGCAAGCGCTTCGGCGCGCTGCTGGCGGTCGATAACGTCAGCTTCAAGGTCCAGACCGGTGCCATCTTCGGGCTGCTCGGGCCCAACGGTGCCGGCAAGAGCACGCTCATCCGCATGTTGACCACGCTGGTGCCGCCTACGAGCGGCACGGCGGTCGTGGCCGGCCACGATATCATTCGCGACCCCAACGCGGTGCGCGAGAGCATCGGCGTGATTCCGCAGAACATGACCAGCGACCCGGAGCTCACCTGCGCCGAGAATATCGGCATTCACGCCCGCTTGTACGGCATCACGGGGGCGCGGCGCCGCGAGCGCACGGCGGAGTTGCTGGAAGCCGTGGGCCTCGCGGACCGCGCCAATGCCCTTGCCTCCACCCTCTCCGGGGGCATGCGACGGCGGCTGGAGATCGCGCGCGGCATGGTGCACGACCCGCAGATTCTGTTTCTGGACGAACCCACCACCGGCCT
>PLDO01000615.1 GCA_003136215.1 Bryobacterales bacterium | reverse complement strand
AAGACCCGGTTCGGACCCTCCGAAAAGAATGCCACCCGGTCGTCGGCATCCACAAACGTGAGGTCCACCGGAAGTGTGGAGAAGATAGCGATAAGTTGTTCCAATGCGAGCGTCCCCGTCGGAAGGGAAACGCCACCGGCTGTCGCAGTTCGATCCGGCTGCAGGTCTACGGGCTTGTAGCCTTCGCGCGGTGCTACCAGGCACCAGCCGTACCGCGGTGAGGAAGCCCAGATCTCCGCCCACTCGTCAGCCGTAAATCGCTCTAGGCAGATGGGCAGCAGAATTTGCTCTTCTTTGTAGATCATTTCGTGGACCGAACTCGCCGCAGCCGCGCCCGTGGTGGCCGCCAGGAGCTTCCACTCCGCGATCGCGGTATCACTTTCGCGTAGGGCGGCGCTGAGATCCTTTAGGAGTTCGCGAATCTGGTCGTCTTTACCCCACATGACCTTCGAAGGCCCGGTGATTCCGTGGCGTTCCAGATAAGTGAACAGCAGGTGCTCTTTGCGCTGATAATGCTTGTCGACATCCTGCAGTTCGTTGAGGGCCTGGCGCCATTCGAGGAGCGGCGCCGAAACGTCCCCATCATCCGCGGTTTCGAGGACCCCATTCATCGCCAGTTGCAGGCGCGCGATGGACTGGCGCAGGGCCTCGTTCTCCCGGCGAAACGTGTCTACCGGATGCCCGGGAGGAAGCGGCGCGGGCGACAACTGCACCAGCACTTCCCGGGTGACCTGAGAGTGCAGGTCGCACATGCCTTGAATCTCCTCCACGGGCATCCCATCGGCGATGAGTTCCTGCTCCATGGCCATGACTTCGGAGTAGTCCGTCTGGCAGACCAGTTCTTTCAGACTGGCTCGTACCTCGTCCGGCGCATCTCCGGCATGCAAGCGCTGGATGATTCCCTTCAGGGTGCGTACGCGCTGTGCCCGGTTGTCGATTAGCTCGCTCATCGTTTGTCCTCAACCCGAGCTTAGAGGGTCTAGGTGCGCGGTTCAGTGACCTGTGTCACGGGCGGCTTAGCGCGCCATTTCCCGCGCGACGTATCGCCGGCCCAGGGGAGCCACGCCATCTGAATTGCATCGTCCGCGCAAACGCCGATGCAATGCTCTTCGCTCCCGCACACCTCTGGCAGAGTCAGAACCGCAAGGGCGCAATCCATTCCCAGGCAGGCGGGTCCACAAGCGCTCACGCAGAGCCGGCAACCGGAGCACTTGTCTTCATCGATAACGGGCATCCATTTATGCGTAAGTATCATGATGGGTGGGAAAGCGCCGTGCCCGTTAGTGGTCTGGCGACCGCCGGACACGGAGGCGGTAGCAGCAGCGTGATGCCGAGATTGACGGCGAAAAGGGTGACCGCGGTCAGCTCAGTAACCGCCGACACCGGTAGAATTTGCCACGCGGCCCGGATATTCGCCTCGTATGCCGGAACTTCCGAAGCTACGCGCAGCAGGCAGCCGAGATTCAGGATTGCCAGGGAGGCCCCCATAAGTCGCTTGCTGTATAGCAACCGCATTCCGCAGAATGCAGGCAATACTCTCTGCCCGATCGCGAAGACCATGGTCGAAAGGAACCCGACCGTGAGTGCGTGGCGAGAGGCGCCCCAGACGCCGCCGTGAGTATCGGCCAGCGCCGCGTACACGCCGAGCGCGGCAGCGATGAGAAGCCAGAGGTATGCCCCGCGAACGAAAGCCGGAAACATCGCGGAGACCCCCTGCGTCTTGGCGGGTTTCCTCGGCCTACGAAACACACTCAGGGAGACGGTTGCAAGAATGCTGGCAATCAATAGAAGCACCGTCGCTATTTGGAGATGTCCGAAGAGCGCCGCGGCGAGACCACACGCCGAAGCCCCCAGGGCTGCCAGCAGTCCGCGGCTGGATGGTTCGCGAAGGCCCAGGAAGACCGGCAGCCATCTGGCGTTGAATCCCCACACAGCCAACACTGGAAAGCCCCAGGCCGCCAGAAACAAGTAGCGTTGATCCAGCCAGTGCGGTATGACCGGATGTTCGGCTGTCGCGGCCAACACCGCGGTCTCGACCTGGTTCAGGATCAGTGCCAGCAGGAATGCGATGGTTGCCGCGATCACCAACTTCATCCACGTCTCGATAGGAGCCCGTTTTGTTTTGCCCGGCTGCGCTTTGTGATGACTAACCGTGACGAAGAAAATCACGAACGCAATCAACTGGAGCGCCGCCGATACCGGCAACAGAAGACGCCATTGAAATTCCGAGACATTGGCCACCCATCGCATTGTGACGCCACCCGTCCACAGAGCCCAACTCGCCCATGCACGGCTGACGGCGACGGGCTGCAATCCGCCCATTTTTGAGAGCGAATAGTAGCCAATCCCGATGACGAAGGTGCCAATCCAGCCGAAGATCTGGGCGTGTCCGTGCGCCTGGAGCCAGGCCGGGGCAAGGCCTGCCAACGAATGCCGTCCGCTGATGGAAACCAGATTCCATACGCCGAGGAATGTACCGGGAAGCACCAGAAAGAGCAGGCCGGTGACCACATAGATGGTCACCATCCGCTGCAAGGCGATCTCGGTTTCGGCAGGAGTTTTGGTAGCCATGGTTGTGAGCTTTCCGCATATCGTTTCTCCAGCGCAATCGCGCGGGGGAACAGAATGTTGTTCTCCAGGTGGATGTGCACGTGTAAATCCGCCTCCAGCACCTGCAGACCTTCATAGAGCGCCTTAACCGTGCTGCAGGCATACGGAGGCAGTTCGAAGTTGTTGGTCAGAGTCCGGATCTCGCCCAGCGCGTCTCCCGCGCTCACGTGCTCGCGCTCCATCATCGCGATCGGGTTGGCGATGGTTCCAAAGGGAACCGGAGGCATGGGCCGATTCTGTACCTCGGCGCGGCCGTACTGTTCGATGAATGGAAACAGAATCGCCTCCTCCTTGTGCATGTGCATTTCCATCTCCGCGCGCAATGCCGCGAAAACTTCCGCCATGCGGGGAAGGACCTCGGGGTCGCGGACGCCGTGGACGGAAACGACTTTGTCCAGGCGATGGCCCAGGACAGGTAGATCCAGTTTCAGGTACTCGTGGTGGGTTCCGACGATGTGCTTCACCAACTCATCGAGCGGCGCCGTCTGCCAGTCTCGACCGGCCACGCTGGCGACCGTGGCCTCTTCAATCTCCCGGATGATGGTCTGCGGCTTGACGCCCTTGGCGAGACAAGCCTCCTCAAATGGTTGTTTCCCGCCGCAGCAGTAGTCCAGGCCGTGTTGCTCGAGAATGCGAATCGCGCTCAACGAGGTGGCGGCCAGATCCGCCAAAGTCATGGTAGTCGTCATCGGATCTCCTTTTCTTGCCCTTCTGATTGATCTTGGCGTCAAAGGTGGCCCTGGTCAGTGACTCAGGTCACGGGGAATTCCCCTTCTGGCGCTAGCGGCTCAGATAATGGTCTTTGTTGCCTGGCTGAAGGAGGACGGATGTTGGTTTGCCCCTACAGCTTGATCCCTCTTGCCGCGATGAACCGTATTCACACTCGCTTCGAGCCGGGGCAACTCCCGGATGTCCGCGATCGGTTCGCTGGCTTGGTCAAGCACCCCGGCCTGCGAGCACTGTCTCCTCGGCCGGTGTCACGCGAGCCGCAATTCGCGAGACCTTGATTCGGAATTGATCGGGTCCGTCGATCACCGTCTCCCAGGCGGCTTCGCCAGGCCGCAGTTGTTCCAGTTGGGCGCGCAGCGGCAGCGGATTGTGATCGTTCACGATGAAAAATGACTCACCAACGGTTAGGCCATCGAACGCATAGAACACCGTCGGGTGGCGCCGATCGCGCGCAGTCTGGCGCAGGTCCAGGTCGCGCCCCGCAGGCGCTAGCGAATTCCAGGCGGCGGCATCCGACTGCTTTACCATGGTCACCAGTAGCTGAGAATCCTCCTTGGCTTCCAGGCGATGCGGGCGGCCCGGCGCCAGGCGAACCAACTTGCCGGGCAGCATGTCGCAGCAATCGGCGCCTTCAAAAAAGACAACACGTCCGGAAACCGCAAACACCGTCACCAGCCCGTTGGCAGCATGTTCCGGCAACGCCTGCCCGGCGCGTATCGAGACCAGCACCACTCGCATGACTGGATCGTCCACCAGAATCCGGCGCCCCACTTCCGCCTGGCTGAAATCCTTGAAACTGTTTAGGTCGAGTTGCTTCATAGGTCCATGGTGCGCCAGATTGCTGCAAGATCCTGTGACACCGGTCACCGAAGGAAAAGATAGATCGGGTTAGAGTATGGCTTGTAAGTGGAGTGAATTAGCGGCGCCTGCAGGGCCACCTGCGTTGGGGAGTCCCTGAATTCCCCGGCGGTAGCAGCGCAAGCGTATACTATTGCAGAGTATCCGGTCTGAAATATGGAGCATGGTCTCGTCCGGTTTGAGCAACATAGTGGCCTCACCGGATTGCCGCGTAATCGCGCCAATGCGGTCTCCTGCCATTACGGCTGGAAACCTGGAAGTCCTGATAGAAATTGAAGGGGAAATATCATGATCGACACGTCTGCCGACGCAACGAGTCTCTCTCCGTGGTGGAGACACTCGGCCATCCTCGTAATGATCGCTGGCTTCTCGGTTCTATCCCTTGTCACGGTCCTGACCTACACGAATGCTCCACCGATTCCCGAGCTGGCAACGGACGCGACGGGCACTGTGGTGTTTACCGGAGTCGACATCCAAGAGGGTCAGGATGTCTTCCTCAAGTACGGTCTCATGGAGCACGGGAGCCTGTGGGGACATGGGGCTTACCTTGGTCCCGATTACAGCGCGGAGTAC
>PLDO01000327.1 GCA_003136215.1 Bryobacterales bacterium | reverse complement strand
CAGCCTCGGCGAACTCTGTAATGTCCTGGCCGGCAATCTCAAGCCCCTTCTGCCGCCCGGCGCCGGGCTCTCCACTCCTTCGGTTGTCAAAGGCGGAGATTATAGCCTGCGCATCTGCGGCGACACACTCTGCGAACGCCTTCATTTCGCCGATTCAGCGGGCGAATTTCGGGTGACTCTGATCATCGGCTGATGCCGGCGCGGCGGCGGGGGTGGTGCAGTACGGCGCGGGGCGCGGTCGCGCGGTCAACGCAGCTTTCCGGTTTACGGAGAAAGCGGTATACTAAAAGTTCGCTCGCGGTCTGTCCACCCCACGGTAATCCCCGCCTGTGGTATTCTGGTGGANNCTAGAATGGCACTGGCGATTGAGACAAAGCAGCAGATTCTCACCGGGAATCAGCTCCACAAAACCGACACCGGGTCGCCAGAAGTACAGATTGCGCTGTTGAGCACCCGCATTACGATGCTTACGGAGCATTTCAAGACGCACAAAAAGGATCATGGCTCCCGCAAAGGGCTGTTGACCCTGGTTGCCAAGCGTCGCCGGCTTCTGACTTACCTGCGAGATACGGGCCCAGAGCGCTACAAAGCGGTTCTTCTGAAGCTGGGTATCCGCCGTTAGTCCCATTCGCGGAAATCGTCCGTTCCATGCGTATGGGGCGGATGTTTCCGTTTTTCACACCCATTTGGTCCGTACGGGTGCCGGGTTTGTTGCCTGGCGCCGGTGGCGGATCATCCATCCTGTCAACTCCACTCTCAAACGGTTCCTTAGATGGAAACCGATTTTTACAACTTACCGGAACTGGTTTCCGGCAGAGTGTTGGAGGTTTAAGAAAGAATGCATCACATAGTTGAAGTAGACCTGGGCGGCCGTAAGATCACCCTGGAGACGGGTAAAATGGCCAAACAGGCGGGCGGCGCAGTTGTCGTTCGTTCCGGTGACGCCGTGGTACTCGTCACCGCATGTATGGCTGACCAGCCGAAGGTGGGGGCCGGGTTCTTCCCGCTCACCGTCGATNNCCGATCCGCCCGCTGTTCCCCGAGGGCTTTCTGTACGAAACCCAGATCATCGCCATGGTTCTGTCGGCCGACCCCGAACAGGATCCGAACTCGCTCGCCATCGCGGGCACGGCGGCGGCTCTGGCGATCAGTGAAATTCCCTTTCCCTACGTGCTGGGCGGCGTTCGCGTCAGCATGAAGGACGGCAAGTACATTGCGAACGCTACGTACACGGAGGGCCGCGAATCGAAGCTGAATATCGTGGTCGCCGGCACCGAAGAAGGCATCGTGATGGTGGAAGCGGGCGCGCAGGAGGTCTCCGAAGCGGAGGTCCTCGGCGCCATCGAGTTCGGGCATGAGTGCTGCAAGAAGATTGCCGCCGGAATCCGCGAACTGATGAAACTGGCCGGCAAGAAGAAGCGCGAATTCACGCCGTACGTTCTGGACGGTCAGGTTTACGATCAAGTGGAAAAAGACGGCCGGGTGGACCTGACCGACGCGATGAATACGGCGAAGTACGAGAAGCTGGAAAGCTACGCGCAGATCGCCGCCGTGAAGAAGCGCGTGGTGGAAGCCCTGCCGGAAGAGCAGCGCGAAGAAGGGGCCAAGTGTTTCTCGGCTCTCAAAGAGCGCGTCTTCCGCGATGAGATGGTGAAGAATCACCGGCGTCCCGACGGCCGCGCGTTCGATGAAGTTCGTAAGATTACGATCGAGACGGGCGTATTGCCGCGCACTCACGGTTCCGCCCTCTTCACCCGCGGCGAGACCCAGGCGCTGGTGACCGTCACCCTCGGCACCAAGGACGATGCGCAGCGCATCGAACTGCTGGAACCGGGCGAGGCCAGCAAGCGTTTCATGCTGCACTACAATTTCCCGCCGTTCAGCGTGGGTGAAACCGGCTTCATGCGTGGACCGGGCCGCCGCGAAATCGGCCACGGCGCTCTGGCCGAGCGATCGCTGACCGCGCTGATTCCGGGCGAAGACAAGTTCCCGTACACGATGCGCGTGGTGAGCGACATCCTGGAATCCAACGGCTCGAGCTCGCAGGCCACGGTCTGCGGCGCTTCGCTCGCCCTGATGGATGCCGGCGCGCCGCTGACTGCTCACGTCGGCGGTATTGCCATGGGGTTGGTGCTGGAAGGCAAAGACTACGCCATTCTGACCGACATTGCCGGCGCCGAAGACCACTACGGCGACATGGACTTCAAAGTCGCCGGAACGCGCGCCGGCATCACCGGCCTGCAGATGGATATCAAGGTGCCGAACATCACCGTGGATATCATGAAGGAAGCTTTGGAGCAGGCGCGCAAGGGCCGTCTGCACATTCTGGACAAGATGTACGAGGCGCTGCCCGCCGCCAAGACGGCGATCAGCCAGTACGCACCGCGAATTTACACGCTGCACATTCCGACCGACAAGATTCGCGACGTCATCGGACCAGGCGGCAAAGTCATTCGCGGCATCATCGAACAGACGGGCGTCAAGATCGACGTCGAAGACGATGGCACGATTCACGTGGCCAGCGCCGATGAAGCCAGCGCGAACAAGGCGATCCAGATCATCAGCGATCTCACCGCCACGGCCGAAATCGGCAAGACCTATCTCGGCAAAGTGGTACGGCTGGTGGACTTCGGGGCCTTCGTGGAAATCTTCCCCGGAACCGACGGTCTGCTGCATATCAGCGAGATCGCCGAGAACCGCATCAAGGACGTCCGCGACGAGCTGAAGGAAGGCGACCAGATTCTGGTCAAATGTCTGGCGCTCGAAGGCAACAAAATCAAACTCAGCCGCCGCGCGGTGCTCAAAGAACAGCGCGAGAAGATGAAGGGCGCTCCGGTAAAGGAGTAGCGTTTTCGCGAAGCAGGAAAGGCGCCGGCAGATGCCGGCGCCTTTTTTGCGTTTGTGGGTCGCAAAGACGTCCGAGCTTCGCTCGGATTTGGCAGGCTGAAGGCCTGCCCCACCAATGCAGGCACGCGGCACGACTTGGTGGCGCAGGCGGTTCCGCCTGCGACGTCCGAGCTTCGCTCGGAGGCAAGCTTGCCCCACCTAAAAAAGCCGCCCGCGTGACGAGCGCCGGCGGCCGCGAGTATTACTTAGGAGCGAACACGTAAAACTGGTGCGGTCCCGCCTCCGCATATTGAGCAACCGGAGCGTTGCCAGCAAGAACTTGAACTCGGGGCCGCAAGAACATCATCGCCCGGAATCGCTCCGCGGGAACGGGCAAAAGTACCTGCTCCGTCCTAGGACTTTTCGGCAAATTCCCCGCCCGGTACGCGCCCGAACGCGATCACCGATACGGCCGGCCACGGGAAGTAACGGTCGATGCGCCGCCACAATGGCACCAGGGCGTCAAACACCCGCAACTGGAACCTGCTGAACGACCGGCGCTTCAGCACTTGCCCGTTGAAACGCCAACCGGGACGCGTCACCCGGTTGAAATGCAGCATCCGCTCCACCTCAAATCCGGCCGCTTCCATGCGCTCCCGCAGTTGCGCCTCACTGTAACGCCGGAAGTGTCCCAGCACTTCATCGAGCGTACCGTAGGCCTTTTGATCCTGCGGCACCAGAATAATGGCGCGCCCGCCGGGCTTCAGCGCCGAGAATATATTGCGCAGGGCCCCCAGATCGTCCTCCACGTGCTCCACCACGTTGAGGCAGACCACGCTGTCGAACACGCCGAGCAGGGGCTGGAAGTCCGCGGAATCGCACAAGTCGCATTTGCGGATCGACAGGTTGGGCCTGCCACGGAAGCGGACGCGCAGGCGCGCCATGTGCTCCGCGTCGATATCGCTGGCCACGTAGGTCTTCCGTCCGCGCGCCAGATGCTGCGTCATGTTGCCGATCCCGGCGCCCAACTCCAGCACGCGCGTGCCCAGCAGCGGGCGCACGGTATCCGCCATCCACCTGTTAAAACGCCTGGTGCCCGCCAGCGAATCCAGAATCTTCGCTCCAGGGTCCAGATAGATGTCGCGGGTGAAGAAGCAGCGCGCGATCACCCACAATGCGCTCACGGCGTCCATGGCGCCGATCTTCTTGCCATCGTCGTAGGTGCGCCCGTAGTAACTGATTGGCACTTCGTAGATCGAGGCCTGACGCTTGGCGAACTTGATGGTGAGTTCGGGCTCGATCCCGAAGCGGTTGCTGCGGATCGGAATGCTGCGCGCCAGGGTAATCCGGAAGGCCTTATAGCAGGTCTCCATGTCGGTCAGATTGATGTCCGCCGCCATGTTGCACGCGGTCGTCAGGATGTGGTTCGCCAGCGCGTGCCAGTAGTAGATGACGCGGCGCTCGCCCGAAATCAGGAAGCGCGAGCCATACACTACGTCCGCCTGGTTGGCCAGCAGGGGACCCAACACCTTGGGATACTCGGAGGGGTCGTACTCCAGATCGCCGTCCTGGATGATGCCGAACTCGCCCAGCACATTTTCCAGTGCGGTGCGGATGGCAGCACCCTTGCCGGCGTTCACCTTGTGATGGAACACTCGGACGCGTCCGGGATATCGCTCGGCGAGCTCATCCAGAATCTGCGGCGTGCAGTCCGTGGAGCCATCGTCCACCGCCACCACCTCCGATTCCAGCCCCTCCGGCAAGGGCGCTTGCAAGGCGCGCAGAATCGACGCGGCCAGGTATTCCTCTTCGTTGTACGCGGGAACCAGTATCGAAAGCAGGCGTGTGGTTGCCAACTACGGATTATCGCGCAGTCCGCCCGGCGAAATGGCGACCGGACGTTTCACCGCGGCGCCGCGTTTGCCCTTCCTCGCCCAGATGGCCACCCGGTAGAGCAGCAGCACGCCCACCAGCCCGCCGTACATAGCCGGCAGCCGGATGTCGCTCTTCACCAGCCAGTAGTAATGCACTACGCCGGCAATTCCAGTGAAATAGATCAGGCGATGCAACAGTTGCCAGCGTTTGCCGCCCATCCGGCGGATCCATCCCGTGGTGGATGTCGCCGCCAGCGGAACCATTAACAGGAACGCCGTGAAGCCCGCCGTAATGAACGGCCGCTTGGCCACATCCTTCAGCATGTCCGGCAGGTCGAAAAACTTGTCCAGCCAGATGTAGGTGATAAAGTGCAGCGTGCCGTAGAAGAACGCGTACAGCCCCGTCATGCGCCGGAAGCGGATCAGCTCCGGCAGCCCCAGCACCTTGCGCAACGGCGTCACGGCCAGGGTGAAGACGACGAAGCGGATGGTCCAATCGCCGGTATAGCGGGTGATGAACTCGATGGGATTGGGGGTAAGGTTCTGGTTCCAGGCCCGCCAGCAGAGCCAGAGAATCGGCGCGAGGCCGGCGAGGAACACCAGGACCTTCGTCCAGCGTTGTTTCAGCATGCTAGTAGTTTTTCTTGAGATCCATGCCGGAATACAGGCTGGCCACCTGGTCGCCGTAGCCGTTGAACATC
>PLDO01000588.1:1615-4453 GCA_003136215.1 Bryobacterales bacterium | reverse complement strand
GCCTGCAACATGTCCAGCGCTTCGGGACCGCGCGATTCGCCCACGATGATGCGGTCGGGCCGCATGCGCAGCGTGTTAATCAGCAGATCGCGCTGCGTGATGGCGCCCGCTCCCTCGATGTTCGGCGGGCGCGTTTCCAGGCGCACCACGTGCCCCTGTTGCAGATTCAGCTCGGCCGTGTCTTCGATGGTAACGATGCGCTCCTCCTCCGGGATGAACCGGGAGAGCGTGTTCAGCATGGTGGTCTTGCCGGAGCCCGAACCGCCCGAGATCACGATGTTCAAGCGCGCTTCCACGCAGCCGCTCATGAAATCCAGCATGCCGGTGGTGAAGGTCTGGTTCTTGATCAGGTCCTCGGTAGTGAGCACCCGCTTGCCGTAGCGGCGGATCGACATCACCGGGCCGATCAGCGAGAGCGGCGGGATCACCGCACAGACGCGCGAACCGTCCGCCAAGCGGGCGTCCACAATGGGCGACGAATCGTCGATGCGGCGGCCGATGGCGCTCACGATGCGCTCGATGATGAGGCGCACATGCGCGGCGTCCTTGAAGCGAATGTTGGTCTCCACCACGCGTCCGGCCCGTTCCACGTACACGTTGTCGTAGCCGTTGACCATGATGTCGCTGATGGTGGGGTCCTTCAGCAAAACCTCCAGCGGCCCCAGCCCGAAGACTTCATCGAGAATTTCCTCGGTCAGTTTCTCGCGCTCGCCCAGCGTCATGGGCAGCGATTCGTCGATGATGAGCTTCTCCACCACGGTGCCCACCTGCCCGCGGATGCTGTCCTTGTTGAGGTCCCTGAGCTGCTCGGGGGTCAGCGAGTTGACCAGCTTCGAATGAACCTGGCTTTTCAATTCGAACCAGCGGTCGGCTGCCGATCCGGGACGGACAACGCTTCGGCTACCCATGGTGTGCCTTCATTATGCCGTCTTCTCCATGGCCTCTGGAGACTTGCCCTTCTTGCCGCCGGTGGCTTTATCGACGAAGGCGCGGAAGACGCGGTCCAGCTCGCCCGCCTGTTCGCGATTGGCCACGAACGGCCGGCCGCGGTTGATGGACCCCAGCACCGCCGGTGAAGCCGGAATTCCGTAGAACACGTTCTGGTTCAGGGTCTGCTGGATCTGCTCCAGGCTGGCCTGGTTGGCGGTGATCTTCTTGGTGTAGCGGTTGACCACCACGCGGATCTGGTCCTGGTTGAAGCCCATGCGCATCAGGAAGCTGATGTAACGCTGCGCATTGCGGATGGACGGAAACTCCTGGTCGATCACCAGGAAGACCGCCGCCGAAACCTGCGCCGCCGCCAGCACCAGGTCGTTGGAGACGTTGCGCCCGCCATCCACCACGATGGCCTCGTACTTCTCCACCAGGAAGGTGGCGAACTCGCGCAACTGGTGGTCGCTGAAGTGGCCGTGCTGCTCCAGCGCGTCCGGCGGCCCCACCAGGAAGAAGCCCAGCGGGTCGCGCGTCACGAAGCCCTCGAACAACGCCTGGTCCAGCCGTTCCAGGTTCTCGCCCACTTCCATGAGCGTGTACTGCGGCGAAGCGCCAAGCTGCATGGCCACATCGTTGCCGGTCCAATCCAGGTCGATGGCGACGGTGGAGACCTTGCGCTGCGCCAGGACGCTGGCGAAGTTGACCGCCATGGTGGTGGTCCCCACGCCGCCCTTGGTGCCGATGAAGGTGTAGATCCTGCCGAGTTTGCTGACCCCGGCGGCGCCGTGCCGGGGCGCGCGTTCCAGGCGCCCCATGGCGTCGCGAAACTCGGTGCGCTTGATGGGCTGGAGCAGAAATTCGTTGGCCCCGGCGCGCATGCACTGGATCACTGTCTCGCCATCGGCGCTGAAGTTGCTCACGATGATAAACAGGTCCGGCGCCGCCTGCTTCACCTTCTCGATGGCCTTGATGGAGCCCTCGGGATCGCCCGAGATGTCCACGATGAGACCCGCGTGGGGATGACGCTCCAGGTCCTGCAAGACCCGGATGTAGAGGTTGGCGGCCACCTCCTGGTATTCGGCGACAATCTTCGCTTCCGGCAGATTGATCAGGCTGTCGCGCACCATATCGCGGAAATGCTCGTCGCTCGAAGCGATCAACAGAGTCGTATTAGGCACAGGTGTCCTTTCTCATGGCAGGCAGTTTCCCGATTCGTCGCACCCGACGCTTTGCATCGGCATGCTGGTGGCGAACGGCGGTATGGTGACCGGCGGCAGTTTGAAAAATGTCGAGAGCCCCTTGGTGAACTGGTAGCTGGTGACGCTGACGGTGACCGCGTCGGGAATGCAGTTCGCGCTGCAATCGGCCCCCGATGGGCAGGCGAATGGTGAAAGCTGCCCGGTAGCGGGGTCCAGCGCAAAGTAGCTGACTTGCAGCCCCGCCTGGCCGGTTTGGAATTTGTCCATATCGATCATGCGCGGCACGTGGGTGGTCATGTAGGTGGTGACATTGCTGCCATCGCCCATCCAGCAGTGGGTGGCCGCATAGTTGGCGCCGACGCGCGTGAAATCCACCACGCTGTGCCACACCCACAGCATCTCGCTGACGAAAATCGCCATGAACGTGAGCGGCAGAATCGCCGCGGTATAAAGCAGCGCGAATTCGATGGTGGCCTGCCCCGAACGGCGTTGTTTAAAGAAGACAGGCCGGGAGGCCTGTCCTACCCCCCTCATGACGCGCCTCCGTAGGCCATCACGGCTTTCGGCCGGAGCGGGATCGGGTCCACCAGGAGGTACGGAATCCGCGGCCGTATGAGGTACCCGTTAGGGATCGTAACGGTAATAAAATCCGGACGTTGCGCGCCCACCGGCGTACCGCAGCCGGACACCGCGCAATCGCCCAGCG
>PLDO01000588.1:0-1589 GCA_003136215.1 Bryobacterales bacterium | reverse complement strand
TCACCCCGTTCTGCACCGCCAGATAGCTCGCCACGGTGTTGACCGTCTTCTGGAGCGAGTAGTAGATGTAGGTGATCTTGCCGAACTGGATGATGCCCCCGATGAGCAGGAACATGAAGGGCAACCACATCGCCAGTTCGATCGCCACGTTGCCGCCGCGCCCGCGCTTCATCGGTGAAGCACCACCTTTCCCGGGCCCGAAGTCACCGGAGCGGGACAACTCTGCCCGAAGCGGTCGTCGACGTACCCCTGCTTGACGGGCATCGGGCTGCCGATGTAGGTCGCGACGAACCTGCCGTTGCTGTCGGAGGGGGTGAAGAACGTGCCGTCGGGATTGGGCTCCATCAGGAACTGGCGGAAGCCGAGCACCGTCATCGGCGCGGCGGTATTCGACGCCAGGACATCCACCACCGGCAGCGTGATCACGCGCCGCCCGTTGCCGGNNAGGCGGGGTAAACGTCGGCCTGCCCGGTGACGATATCGGTATCGGGCTGGAAGGCCGGCTGGAGCGTGGTGTAATCGGTAACTCCGGTGGTGCAGGCGGTGGGCTGCGTCTGGTTGTCGAAGCGCGAGTAGAGGCCGCACAGCGCGGCCAGGGCTACTCCGGGAAGGGGCCCGGTACATACCGGCGGTACGGCGGTGAAGGTGGGGCTGTTCCAGACGGCTTCCAGCGCATCGCCGATGCCGGTGCAGCCAATCGGAACCGGCGAGCCGGTGGGGTTGGGTGTGACGGAGGACATCAGCCCCGCGGCGCCGAGGCGAAATAGCTGATCGGTCTCGTCGGGGACCGTGGTGCTGGCCGCGTCGTAGCGATTGATGATGGTGTACGGGATGGCGAGCCCCGAGTTGGGCAGAAGCGAGGGCGTAGTGGTTCCACTACAGTTGTAGTAAAAAGTGTAAAGGACATCGGCCGCCGGGTCGCCGAATCCGAAATTCACCGGGTCGGCGGCGCTGATTGCCGCGATGGCGAAGGGTTCGATGCCGCAGGCAGTGCACAACGGCGTGCTGATTCCGGCGAGCGCCTGCGCGGCGATGGGAGTCTTGCGCGTCACGCCCACGGAGAGCAGGCTCCAGAAGAGCAGCGGGGCGTCGGCGGAGACGGAGATTTGCACGTGGCGGGCGGTGGTGCCGTCGGCGTTGGCGCCATTGGGATCGGTGCCGAGGGCGCCGGCCACGGTGGCGAAGAAGGCGGGGTCGGTGACGGTGCTGGTCAGGTTGCCGGAGTCCTGCCCGAGGGTCAGGGAACCGAAATTGTACTTGTTCAAGGCGATGGTCTGCGTGGCCACGGCGTTGGCATGATCCAGCGACGCCGTGGTGCCGATCAACTGACCGGCGGCGGCGATGGCGGCTGCCGCGGCCGCCTGATTGATTTCGCCGCGCACCAGGTAGAGACGGCCCAGGTCGAGCGCGAAGCCCATCAGCCCGAACAATACCGGCACCAGGATGACGGCGAGTTGCAACGTCATGGCGCCCGTGGCGCAGGCACTCCTGCCTGCCGGGTCGAGACTCGTCTCGACCCGTTTCCTTCGCACGCCCGACGAGCGCCGAGACGAGTCTCGGCGCGGCGGACTGAGAGTCCGCGCCACTTC
>PLDO01000556.1 GCA_003136215.1 Bryobacterales bacterium | reverse complement strand
GTTTTTTGAACATCCGCCGAGGCTGGATCGGTATCCTCTTCTTTGCTGTCGAGGATGCGGTTCAGTTTGAGCCGCAGATAGTCGAGGTAGTTGTCGGGCGATGGATCGGCAAGCAGTTCTTCGATGGCGGGCAGGAAGTAGGCCAGGGAACGGATGGGCGACAGCGGCGGCAGGTCCTTTGGCCGGATCAGTCTGCGCAGGGACGCCAGCAGGAAGGCTGACTCGATCACACGCAGGGATACATCGCGCTGTTGAAGTAGACGAGCATGGCGGTGATCCATGGCGTTGGTACGGATCGGGGTTTCGGGAAGGCTCAAGTACAAGGTAAGGACCGTGGGGACGTAGCTGGCAGGATTGGCATCGATGGGATGTGTGTTCACTTTTTCCTCCTGCGGGCAGCCGCTTCCTGCTCGCTCTCGCGGACGCGATAGCTTTCTCCCTCGATAACGGTTACGTCGGCGTGGTGCAGGAGACGGTCCAGTAGAGTGGCGATGCAGGTTGCGTTTGGAAAGACCTCGTTCCATTCTTTAAAGGGTCTGTTTGTGGTGACGATCAGCGGCTTGCGCTCGTATCGGCAGTTGATTACTTCGTACAAGAGGTCAGCGGCCTTATCGTCGAAGGATAAGTATCCGACTTCATCAACGCACAAAAGCCCAACGTTGGCGTAGGTGCGAAGCTTTCGTCGCCGTCCTTCCAGAGTCTGACGGTGGAGCTCTTCCAGCAGCGCAGGTGCGGAACGAAAGAGCACGGAGTGGCCGGCGAGTACGGCAGAGTGGGAGATATTTTGCGCGATCATGGTTTTGCCCAACCCGTTTCTTCCAACAAGAACCAGATTGCGGGCCTCGTGAAGGAAGTCCAGGGTCAGGGCGCGTTCGATGATGTCTCGCTCGATCTTGGTGGGCCAGTTCCATTCGTAGTCAGCCATGGGCTTGAAGCTTTTGATTCCGGAGACACGCAGGCGCCGTTCCATGCTTCGCCGGGAGCGATCATCGGCCTCGGCCTGCGCCAGCTGTTCCAGCATCATGAGCGGGGACCAGTGGGACCGTGTGGCACGCGCCAGGAAGTCGTCTAGGTTTGCGGCCAGCGCCCGGAGGCCGATCTGTTCCATTTGCGCGGCGAGACTATTTCTTGGGTGGTTCGTCGTGGCGGGCGAGCTCATCGTAGGTCTCCAGGTCATGCGGCTTTACATCGATGGATTCGAACTCGGGATGACGGCTGAGGTCGACTGCTACGGGTACCGAAGAGCGGAGTTTCCGCTGGCGTTTACGCAACAGGAAGGCAACCGAAGATGCGCGGGGAGTGCCCCTTTCAAGCGCCTCGCGGATGGCGAGACCGAGCGCCGGAGCACCATAGAGATCGAGCAGCTTGAGCAGTTGTGCGGTCTGGCTTCCAGCCGATTCTCCTGCGGCGAAGGCCTGGTCCAGAAGCGTTTCGCTCTCTGGCACGGCCTGGGCCAGGCGGCCGGTGGGAGTAGAGTGAAATGCCTTGCGCTTCTGCTTCAGCAGTATTTGTTGATGCTCCGGATCGAGCACAGCTTGGTGGCGATCGTAGCTGCGGCGATGGCAGGCGATTTGCTGGCTTCCGTCCAGGATACGAACCAAGGTGTCTGTTGCTACGAGGGTAAGTTGGCGGCGGACCGCTTGCGGAGGGATGGAGTAATCGTTGAGGTCGAAGCGAACATAGATGGTCTTGGCGGAACGGACAGGCATAACCAGGTCGGTGTTGAACGGATGTGCAGGCAGCGGCAGCAAACGAGACTGTTCTTCGGCGAAGGCTTCGGCCACAGTGCGCCGGTCGTCCCCCGGCCACGGACGCTGATGTGCGACTTGATCCCGCCACAGCAGGGCCTGACGATTGCACTCTTCCAGCGTGGTGAAGCCGCGTCCGGCCCAGAAGGATTCGCGCACGTAACGAATAGCCCGCTCCACGCGGCCCTTCTGGTTTCCGGCGCGCACCTGACAAGGACGCGCCGTGCAGTAATAGTGAGCGCACAACTCCATCAAGCGGGGATGGAAGTGGACCTGATTGCCACGCCGCTCAAGTACGGCACTGCGCAGATTATCGTGCAAAATCACTCTCGGAATTCCCGACCAAGCCTCGAAGGCGTGCACATGGCCGCGCAGGAAGTTCTCCATGCTCTGGTCGAAAAAGAACTCCAGATACAACGCTCGCGACCAGGAAAGCGTGATCACGAAGCAGGACAAGCGGCGACGGGCTCGGCCTACGGCGACTTCGCCGAAATGCGCCCAGTCGACCTGAGCCTGCTCGGCCTGAAGCATGTGCAGGCGCAGGAACGGCTCCACTCGCCGGGGACGCAGATCGGCAACGACGCGGCGCAGTTGAAGCACACCGCCCGCATAGCCACGGTCGCGAACCATCTGGAAGATGCGCGTAGCGCGAAGCTGCGGATACTGTTCCAGAGTCTCGCGGATGAAGGGCAGGTAGGGATCGGTCAGGCAGCTGCGCAGCGCTTGAGCGCGATTGAAGCGGTCCGATTCAATCGCGTGGCGAACAGCATCCGGATGGATTTGAAGTTCACGGGCAATCGTGCCGATCTTCCAGTGCTCGCTAAAGAACAGATGACGGATCTGCACGCGGGTCTCTGCGCTGATCATCGCGACATCCTAAAATCGTGGGATTTTGGGAAACGGATCGACGAACTGACCACTCCGGCCGCATCCGACACAACGAAGAAAGGGCGGACGCTGTTCGTCCGACTCCTTCCGCCACACCCGCAAGGCCCGCTTGAACGTAAATGCGGCTACCGAGGCCCTGCTGACAGTGGTGCTTGCCGATCTCGTATCCCATGAAGGAATAGTGCGCGGCGAAGTGATCGAAGCGGAACCATGATCCGTCACGCGGGCTCGGATTTCCCTGCAACGGAGCCGGTACTCCCGCTGCCGGTCGCGATGATCTGCGCGTCCTTCAGGGCTCTGTTGATGACGGCGATTGGCACGCCGTCGTTGTTGCCGGCGTGCCGGGATGCGGCAGAATGAACTGCAATAACGCTGCCCGCGGTCACAGTGCGGACAGATCCAAAACACCGCATTGCATCTTCGGCAACGCCGCGGCCGAAGAACAACTTCGCCAGGATGAACAGCTTCGCCAGCATGGTCCATCGCGTTGCCAGATGGGACTGGACAACCGCAACCGCTCGTGGCATCTTAGAACCATCTTCCCGATGGCTGCCTGCTTTTTGGGTTGCCTTCAACGGGGTCTTGCCGTTGTCAGCGCCAAGACCCCGCGTATCCCTCCCGCCGGGACTTCCTCACACCTGAAATGATCCAA
>PLDO01000227.1 GCA_003136215.1 Bryobacterales bacterium | reverse complement strand
GCAGGCGTTCATCGCGGCCGCGGCCGCCGCCCGGGAGAGTGGCGCCGATGTTTGTGTCACCGGCGGCGGCACCAACCTGATCGTTTCCGACCGGGGCTTCCGCGGCCTGGTGCTGCGCTTCACCGACGACTCGCTCGCTGCCGGCGGCCCGCGCGTCACCGCCGGAGCGGGGGCGGTGCTTCAGGACCTCGTCGATTTTGCCAACCATCGCGGGCTTAAGGGGCTGGAAACGCTGGCCGGCATCCCCGGTTGGGTGGGAGCCGCGGTCTATGGCAATGCCGGCGCATACGGGCATTCCATCTCGGAGCGCGTGGCCGCCGTCCGTTTCTTCGATGGCGTCGGGGTGCGCAGTTTCGACAACCCGGAGTGCGAATTCCGCTATCGCGAGAGCGTCTTTAAGCGCCACAAAGATTGGGTGATTTTTCAGGTGGAACTCTCTCTCGACCCGTCGCCGGCCGCGGACCTCGAAGAGACCTCGGCCAGCATCCTCAAGGTGCGAAATGAGAAGTTTCCGCCTACCATGAAATGCGCCGGCAGCATCTTCAAGAATTTCCTGCTGCGCGAGCTGCCTCCGGCGGTGGCGGCTCTGGTGCCGGCCGCGGTGGTGCGCGAGGGCAAGATCCCCGCCGCGTGGTTCCTCGAACAGGTGGGCGCCAAGGGTATGCAGCTTGGCGGCATTCACGTGGCAGCGTATCATGCCAATCTGATCTACAATTCGGGTCAGGGCACGGCGCGTGAGCTGTGTGAGTTAATCGCCGAGCTGAAACGCCGGGTGCGCGCGCACTTTGGCATCGAAGTGGAAGAAGAGGTGCAATACGTGGGTTAGCGGCGCAGCCCGGACCATGACGCTGCTTGCCCTCCTCGGCGGCTCCGGAGCCGCGGCCGACCTGCATGACGCCGTAATGTCGGGCGATCTGGAGCGCGTCAAGCGGGAGATCTCCGGCGGCGCCAACGTCAACCAGCCCGACCAGATGGGCGCCACTCCATTGCACGATGTCGCCTGGAGCGGCAATCGCGAAATCGCCCTCTACCTTCTGGAGCATGGCGCCAATGTCAAGGCCCGTCACACTGAGGGCGGAAGCCAGCCGCTCGCCTACGCCTGCATCAAGAACGATATTCCGATGGTCGACCTGCTGCTGGCGCATGGCGCGGACGTGCGCGCGGCGGATAACTCCGGCGCCACGCCGCTGCATCTTGCCGTGGACCGCGGCTACCAGCAGCTTGCCGGGTTGCTGACGGCCAAGGGCGCCGACGTCAACGTCCGTGACAAGGCGGGCTCCGCGCCCCTCGATGAGGCCGCCCGCCGCGGCTTTCGCGCCATCGCTGAGATCCTGATTCTGCACGGTGCGCGGGTGGACCAGGCCGACCCGGATACCGGCTCCACGCCGCTCAATGAAGCTGCCCGCAAAGGCCATCGCGAACTGGTGGCGCTGCTCCTGGACAAGGGAGCCGATCCCCGGCGCCGCGACAACTCCGGCGCCAGCCCCATCGAGAACGCCGCCCGCGGACGCCACGCCGAAGCGCTGGATTTGCTGATTCTCGCTGCCGGGCCCGCCGCCGCGGAGATCGGCGCGCTGTTGATCGAGTCCGCTATAAAGGGTCAGACCGATATTGCCGATCTATTGATTGCGCGCGGCGCCAATGTAAACGCCCGCGACCAATCCGGCGCCACGGCGCTTCACCATGCGGCGTTGAAGGGTAATCTTGCGTCCGCCACTTTGCTGTTACAACACGAAGCCGATGTCAACGCGCGCGATGGAGACGGCGCGACACCGTTGCACAATGCCGCCCTGAGCGGCCATGGTGAACTGGCCGCGCTGCTGCTGGACAAGGGCGCCGACCGCGAGGCGCGCGATGCCGAATCTGGCGCCACTCCGCTCTATTTCGCCGCCGCATGGGGCCGTACCGCGCTGGTGGAGTTGCTGGTAGCGCGCGGAGCCGACGTCAACGTCAGGAACAAGGCCGGCGTCACGCCTCTGGCAGCCGCTGAAAAGAACGGTTTTCCCGAGACCGCCGCCCTCCTGAAACTACACGGCGCGCGGTAGTGGCATAAGGCTCCGCCTTGTGCATCCGCTTCGAAGCTCGGACGGGCGATCTTCGCTCGCCTGGCAAGCTGAAGCATGCCCCACCNNATTCGCGGCGCGAATGGCCAATTTCCAGATCCGCTTCGAAGCTCGGACGTGCCCGCGCCGCAATCCATCCTGAGCACCATTATGAAAAACGATTCCCTCTTCCCTACTCCCGCACGCCACCACCTGCGCCTGCTGCTGGGCGCCATCCGGCCTCTCGCCGACCGTCTCGACCGGAGGTTCCGCGCCTTGCTGCGCCAGCGTCCTTACGATGCGGCGCAGATCCGCGCGTTCCTCGGGATCACGCCGGCCGCCGCCAGCCGCTTGCGCACGCTCGACCAGTTCCGCGAGCAGGTGGAATATCATGGCCGCCGCCTGGCGCGCCTGAACCTCCCGCTCCCGGAGGTTTGCGAGACGCTCGCCGAATTCGGCGAGTTGTTGGGCACAGCCCTCGCCGGCGGTTACGCGCCGGCGCGCGAGCAATTGTATCTGGTCACGCGACTGGCGCTGAATCAGGCGTATTACCAGGTGCGCGAAGCCGAATCCCAGGCGTTCTTTGGCTTGTACCATGCGGAAGCGGAAGCCGTGGGCCTCGATGACCTGCTGGCGCGGCTGGTGTCCGTCCTCACCCGCACGTTTCGCGCCCGTTCCGGGCGGCTTCACCTGCTGGCCGCGCCGCCCGCCGGAAAACTCGCTCACCCGCTCTACATCCAACACGGCGGCCGCCAGGAGGGGCTCATCGCCTGTCCCACCATGCGCGGGGCGCACGCATCCTATTGGTCGTTTCCCATCCAAAATGTGGCTCTGTTGCAGCTGGGTTTTGCCGTGCCCTATCCCTGGCTGCCGCGCGAACTGGCCATGCTGCACGCCGCCGGCGCACGCTGCTTTGAAGCCATGGAACGCGTCCGCATGCAGGGCGAAGTGCGCCGCCTGGAGGCCGAAGCGCACCGCGCCGAAGAGGCGGAGCGGCGACGCATCGGCCGCGATCTGCACGATCAGGCGGGACAATCGCTGGTACTGCTGCGGCTGCAGTTGGAAATGATGGAAAAGGACGCGCCGCCCGCGCTCGGCCAGCGGCTGGCGCAGGCGCGGCTGATCACGGAGCGCACGGTAGATGAGTTGCGCGGCACCATAGCCGCGCTCAGCCCGGCAGTGGTGGAGCGCCTTGGGCTGGAGCCGGCGCTCCGTCAGCTGGCCGCCCGTTTTGGCAAACAGCAGTCCGGCGGTGTACGTTTGCACATCTCACCCGGGGTGGCCGGACTCTCGCTGGAAGCACAGGAGGTGATCTACCGCGTTGCCAAAGAGGCCATACAGAATATTTGCAAGCACTCCCAGGCAAGCTCGGTAAAGCTTCTCCTCAGTTCAGCCGATAAGGGTATCAGGTTGAGCATCCAGGACAATGGCGTCGGATTCAGTCCGGAAACGGCACGAGGTAAGCCTCTGTCGTTCGGACTGGCGGGTATGCAGGAGCGCGCCGAACTGCTGGGCGGAACGCTGGTCCTCAGGAGCACCCCAGGAAAGGGCGCCACGGTGATTCTGGAATTGCCGCGGGCTTCCGTAAAAGGTGTCAGGTAAATGGCAAAAATCAAAGTCCTTCTAACCGACGATCACACACTTTTCCGGGACGGCATCCGGACTCTGCTCGCCGCCGAATCCGATATGGAAGTGGTCGGAGAATGCGCCAATGCGCTGGATGCAGTGGCATCGGCCCAGCAATTGCGCCCCGACGTGATCCTGATGGATATCGGCATGGCGGGTATGAGCAGCTTCGAGGCCACCCGTCAGATCCGCAAGGATCGCCCCGAAACCAAAGTGGTCTTCCTCTCCATGTATGACGACGAGGACTATCTGGCCGAGTGCGTCGACATTGGGGCCAGCGGGTACATTCTCAAGGACAGCCCGGCGGAACAACTGGTGACGGCCATTCGCGAGGTCTCACGCGGCGGCAGCTACCTGAGTCCGCGCCTGCTCACCCGCCTGGTGGATGGTTTCCGGATGCAGGGGCATGGACCCGCCCGCCAGCCGCGCTTTGGCACGCTGACCAAGCGCGAGCGCGAGATCCTGAAAATGCTCGCCGAGGGCAGATCCGTGAAAGAGATCGCGGGAAGCTTCGAACTCAGCGTCAAGACCGTGGAAGCGCACAAATTCAACTTGATGCGCAAGCTCGATATCCACAATAAGGCGCAACTGGTGCAGTACGCGATTCAGAAAAAGGTGATTCGCCTGCAGGAGCCGGTCTTCGGGTAATTTCGTGTTCGCCCCAGCACATGTGTCTAAGTTGACACGCCATTTCGAACAGATAAGATACTTATTTGCAATGACTTATAGTCTGGTCAC
>PLDO01000274.1 GCA_003136215.1 Bryobacterales bacterium | reverse complement strand
TAGGCGTTGCCGATGCCGCTGAACAGGCGGGGATCGGTGAGGGAGCGCTTCAGGGTGTGGTTCTCGGACTTCAGGGCGGCGGCGAAGGCCTCGGCGGAGGCTTCCAGAGGTTCCAGTCCGGTGGTTTGCGGCGGCTCATCGAGAACGTGGATCTGGGCGCGGTGTTGCGTGCCGGCTTCGGTGAGAGAGAGCGTGCCGCTCGCGAACTCGAAGGCTGCGAGCGGCGCCCGCCGGCCATTCCAATGCAGGCGGCCGGCGATCATGAGGTGGATGGCCAGCCACAGGCCGTGATCGAATCCCACTGCGATTCGTTTGCCGGAGCGGCGCACATCGGTCACGGCGTGCCCGTGGAGAGCGGCCACCGGCGGTTCCACCGAACGCAGCAGAAAAGGGCCCCGGATGACGGCGTTCCGCAGGCTGCTCCCGGCGATTCGGGAGGCTAAGGACTCCACATAGAGTTCGATATCGGGGAGTTCGGGCATGGGGCGATCCGGCCGCCATCATACTACCTTCCGATAGCCCAAGTGGGATATCTAAATTCTTCATTGAATCCTGAGGGACCGGTCCCTAAAATCGGCTCTGGCGTGGGAATCCGCCCGCACGCACACATATTATGGCGAAGATAACCAAGTCGAAAAGCCGCAGAGGCGCCGAGGTGCTGGAGTTCACATTTGCGTTCCTGCCCTTGATGCTCATGATCATCGTGCTGCTGGACGCCTCCTGGGCGATCTTTGCGAAGAGTACGCTGGCGTTCGCGGTTCGCTCCGGGGTTCGCCTGGGCATCACCATCACCGGTACACAGGCCACGGCCGCGGGGTCGGACCTGACGAGCATGGTGAAGGCAAGGGTGCAGAGCAGCGCGCTCGGACTGCTGGCCGGATCCGCCGGACTGGCCAAAATCAAGGTGAACTACCTGCAGCCGCCGGCTCCGGGATCGACTGCGGCGGCGGTGGACGTTTCCGGCAATAGCGACGGCAACAACCCGCTCAACATCATGCAGGTTTCGATCCAGGGGTACTCGCTCAAGCCGCTGATTCCGCGATTCTTTTCGTGGAAAACGGCGATCGATAACAGCGCCACCCCCATCAGCGCGGTGGCCGCGGACCTGATCGAGCCGTCACGCGACCCGGCGCCCATCGGAGCGGCGCCGTAGGAGGCCAGCCATGAAGCGTAACAGGTCGCAAGGTGTCGCGATTATCGAATTCTCGTTCGCCATGCTGCTGCTCGTGCCGCTGCTTCTGGGCACGATCGGGTTCGGGCTTCGATTGATTCAGCAGATGCAGACCATCCAGCTGGCGCGCGATGGGGGCCGGATGTTCGCCCGGGGTCTGGACTTTTCGCAGCCCGGCAATAAAACCATTCTTGCCACCGTGGGCGCCGAGCTCGGGTTGAAGACCGACGGCACCGGCTCGGCCGTAGTGATTCTGACCCAAGTCATTTACGTCGATAAAGGCCTGTGCCAGGCGGCAGGCAAAAGCCTGGATTCAGGCGGAAACCCGATCAACTGCCCGAACTACAAGCAGTGGGCCTTCGCGCAACGCATAGTGATCGGAAAAACCAGTATCGACACCAGCGGCATCGGCAGCCCGTTGACCACCGGCCCGAGCCCGGTGACGGTGAATGCCACCACGGGGAAAATCTCAATGTCCGATCAGGTCAACAACGCGGGCGATGTGGCCACATTCAGCAGTTTCGGCAACCCGTTTGTCGCCGCCGGCGGTGCGACCCTGAACACCCTGCCGTCCGGCACGGTGTTGTACATCACCGAAGCCGCGGCGGCGGGATTCACCATGAGCCCGTATGACAACGGCGGATTGATGTATGCCTACACCATCTTCTAGCATTGCTCGAAAAGGAAACGTTATGCGCCTTTCCACCACGCGCCGCTCCCGCCAGAGCGGGAGTGTGCTGATCCTCGTCACCCTGATGTTGCCGACCCTGTTGCTTCCGCTGGCGGGTCTGGCGATCGACGCGTCCATCTGCCGGCTGGTGCAACTCCGGCTGCAGGCGGCGGTGGATGGGGCGGTGCTGGGCGCCGGGCGCGAGCTCGGCTCGCCGGCGGACCCCCAAGTCCTGGCCGGGGAGTTTCTGACGGCCAACTTCCGCACCGACAACTCGGCGGGCACCTGGGGAGCGAACCATCTGAGTTCCACCATTACCTACACGCCCGGGATCACCAAGAAGATCGATATCAACGCCACGGCGCAGGTGCCCACCCTGTTCATGCGGATCATGGGTTTCAACAGCGCGACCGTGGCGGCCAACGGCAGCGCGACCCGGTCGGACTCGCGGGTGGTTTTCATCATCGACCGTTCGGGCTCCATGACAAATAGCGATGGCGCTGGCAGCACCGTGATTACGGACGCCAAAAACTACACTACCGGCCTGGTGGAGAGGTTCATCGAAGGCACCGATGAACTGGGGTTGGTGGTTTTCGATGGCAGCGCGGTGGTAGGGTATCCCACAACGGCCTGGACGTCGGCCATCAGTCTGGCATCCACCGGCGGTCCGGACAAGCTTTTCTGGGATGGCACCTCAGACGACATGGTGCACCAGATTGCGGCCATCAACGCAGACAGCGGCACCGGCATGGCGGAGGCGCTTTCCATCGCCTATATCGAACTCCAGAAGGCGCACATGCGAGACTTTAATACCGATGGAGTCGACACTCGGTTGAACTCGATTGTGCTGCTGACGGACGGCGTTCCTTCGGCGGTATCCCTCTACTTCAACAACCCGGCCTCCAGCAACGCGAACAACATCGTCAACGGGAGCTCTTCGGGTAACTCCTGCAGCAACAGGACGATTACCGTCGCCGGCGCAAACTCGTCGAACATGATGCAAGGCTGGATCGCGTTATCGGGTCCGCCGTACGGCGGGACCACTCCCTACGGCGTGTTTCTGATGGCCACGAAGGATGCCAATGCCGCCCATACCCCGGTTTGGTGGATGAACTGGGGGGGATCGACTTCGGCGTTGGACTACGCCGCGCCGAATCCGACCACGCCTTATACCAATTGCACCGGGATGTACAACGCCAAACCAGGCAACTTCAACTACGAAACCAAGATTCCAACTACAGACGTGTGGGGCAACGCGTTGCAAACCGGCGGTGTCATCAACTCGCATATTACCGGCGGCAGCGTCACCTCGATTTACAGCACGGCGGGAAGGTGGGATGCAACAGGAGCAGCCCAGGAGTATAACTGGGGGCTGGCCATGTGGAATGCCGTGGACAATGCCGCCAAGAGCATCCGGACCGATGCCAATCTGGGGAGCCGGACGGGCGATACCAGCGGGAGCATGAACATCCAGATCTACGTGATCGGATACACGGGAAATGGCGGCTGCGACGACGGGTTGCTGATGAGAGTGGCCAACGACAAGAGCGCGGCCGGGTATGACTCCACGCAGCCGACGGGACAATACTACTCGGCGTCCAACGCGGCGGAATTGGCGGACGCCTACAACAAGCTGGCCAGCGACCTGCTGCGACTGTCCAGGTAAGGTGCGGTCCGAGCTTCGCTCGGATCTGGAGTCTGGCCATTTCCGGGCTGCTGCGCAGCATGGGGCTTCAGTTCGCCAGTGGAGATTGGCCATGTGCGCGCAATCTGGCGTGAGAGGCTTCTCGCAGGCGGAACCGCCTGCGCCACCACGTATTGGTGGGGCAGGCTTCAGCCTGCCAAGGACAAGGCGGAGCCTTATCCCACTGCGCGGCGTCCGGCGTATCATAGAGCATTGTCATGGACCCACTCCGGCGTGCTCGAACTCTAGCGGTGCTTGCGGCCACCGCGCTCTGTGGAATCGGTTGGATGTTGTCCGCTCCCTTAAGCCGGGCCGACGAGGACCGGCTCTGGCGCTATCGCAACCTCGGGAAGGCGCTCTACGAGAACCCCACCACGCAGAAACAGGCGGTGGATGAGTTTCGCAAAGCGCGCGACCTGGCGCCGAACTCGGCGCGCGAGACGCTGAATTATGGCCTCGCCCTGCTGCGCGCGGGCGATACGGCCGAGGGCATCGCGCAGTTGGAGAAGGCGCAGAAGCTCGACGCCAGGCTGCCGCACACCTGGTTCAATCTGGGCATGACGTTCAAGCGGCAGGCGGAGTTCGACCGCGCGCTCGCCCAGTTCCAGCAGATGGCGCGCCTGGTGCCCGCCGACCCCACGACGCATTACCAGCTTGGCGCGCTGCACAAACTCAGCAACAATCTGGCCGAGGCTTCCCGCGAGTTCGAGCGGGCGCGCGAGCTGAATCCGCGCCTGGCCGCGCCGCACTTTCAACTGTACGGCATCTACCGCCAGACGAACCGGCCCGAGGAGGCGGCCAAAGAGCTGCGGACGTTCCAGGAGTTGAAGCAGCAGCAGGAAGGCGCGGCCGTGCCGGAAGACATGGAATGGAGCGTGTATTCGGAAATCTACGATGTGCCGCCCGCGCCGGCGGTCCCGCCGGCCGCCGCGGTCTATCGCGAGCAGAAGCTGGCGGCGGGGTTCGGCGGCGCCTCCTCGGGGACGCTGGTTCTGGCGGCGGATGGCGGAGCGCGTCCCAGCCTGATCGCCTGGGGCAACGGGCGCGCCACGCTGTTTCGCAACGGCGTGAATGCGGCGAAAGATTCCGGATTGGAGGACCTGCGCGACGTGGTCTCCATCGCGTCCGGCGATTTCGACAACGACGGCTTGCCGGATCTGTGCATCGTCACCACGCACGCCGCCCTGCTCTACCGCAATACCGGCGGACGCTTCGTCCTGCACGCCGAGCTGGCGCGCGGCGCGTTCCGCAAGGCGGTCTGGGTGGATTACGATCACGATTACGATCTGGATCTGCTGCTGGTGGGCGACGACGCGCGCCTGCTGCGCAATAACGGCGAAGCCGGTTTCAGCGACGAATCGAAGCGCTTCCCCTTCGTTTCCGGGCAGGCGTTAGATGCGGTGCGCTGCGATTTGGAGCCGGATACGCCGGGGTTCGACCTGGTGGTGTCCTATGCCAATCGCGCCGGCGTGATGTATCGCGACCATCTGGGCGGCGGGTACGCGGTCGAGGACCTGGCGGAACTGCCGGCGGGCGCTTTCGGTCTGGCCTCTGGCGACGTGAATCGCGATGGCCGAACCGACCTGGCGGCGCGCCTGGCCGACGGGCAGCGCCTGCTGCTGGTCAACCGCGACGGCGGCTTTCACCCCGAGTCCGCGCCCAAATTCAACGAATTCCCCTTCGTCCAGCCGGTGGATTTCGAGGGCAAGGGAAGGGGAGACCGCGTATCCATTGCCGCCGACGGCACTCTCTACCTGGGGCGCGACGTCACTCCGGCGTACGGCAACTGGCTGGAGATCGCGCTCACCGGCGTGAAGAACGCCAAGCTGGCGGCGGGCACGGTGATCGAAGTGAAGGCGGGCGCGGATTACCGGAAACTGATGTATGAGGGCGTGCCGGTGGTGGTGCGCCTGGGCGGGCGCACGCTGGTGGACACGGTGCGCATCACCTGGCCCAACGGACTCATTCAGAACGAAACCCGCCTGGCGGTAAACCGCGTGGCACCCATCAAGGAGGCCCCGCGCCTGTCCGGATCTTGTCCCATGATCTTTACCTGGAATGGGGAGCGCTTCCAGTTCATCACCGACGTTTTGGGAGTGGCGCCGCTGGGCGCGAGTTCCGGCGACGGACAATATTTCCCGGTGGATCACGACGAGTACGTCTCGATTCCCGGCGAGGCCTTGCAGGCGCGTGGCGGGGAGTACCAAATCCGCGTCACGGAGGAATTGCGCGAAGTATCGTATCTCGATCAGATTCAATTACTTGCGCTGGATCACCCGGCGAGTGTCGATATTTTCACCAACGAGAAATTCAAGTCGCCGCCGTTTCCGGAGTTCCGGCTGTTTGGTGTTTCACGTGAAACAAACGGGCGAGTCTACCCCGTCGCCGCCCGCGATCAGCGCGGCGCCGACGTGCGCGCGGCGCTAGGACAACGCGATCGCGTGTACCCCGATTCGTTCCGCAGAGACCAGACCGGCATTGCCGAGATGCACACCCTCGACCTGGATTTCGGCAACGCCGCGCCCGACAACCGGGCGGCGCTGATCCTCAACGGGTGGGTGGACTGGGCCGATGGCAGCACGTTCCTCTCCGCCACCCAGGCGCACCACGACCTGACCTTCCCTTACCTGCAAGTCAAGGATGCCGCGGGCAACTGGCGCACCGTGGTGGAAGACATGGGCATCCCGGCGGGCAAGCCGAAGACCATTGCGGTGGATTTGAGCGGCAAGTTTCTCTCCAGTTCGCGCGAAGTACGGATTGTGACCAACCTCTGCCTCTACTGGGACGAAATCTTTCTCATCGGGAACAGTGCCCCGCCCGAAGCGCGGCTCACCGGGGTGGATATGATCGGCGCGGACCTGCACTTCCGCGGTTTCTCCAAAGCGGCCATTCATCCCGAACGCAAGCAGCCCGAAGGGTTCGATTACACGCGGGTGGGCGCCACTTCGATGTGGAACCCGACGCCCGGCAATTACACGCGCTACGGGGCGGTGGAGGAGTTGCTGGCCGCGCCGGACGACCGCATGGTGATCATGGGTTCCGGCGACGAAGTGCAACTGCGCTTCCGCGCCGCCGGATTGCCGGCGTTGCCGCTGGGATGGAAGCGCGACTTTCTGCTGCTGGTGGATGGCTGGGCCAAGGATGCCGACGCCAACACGGCGCACTCCCAATCCGTGCTGCCGCTGCCCTTCCACTCCATGAGCCGCTATCCGTACCCGGCGGGCGAGCACTTCCCGGACGATGCGCGGCATTCCCAGTATCAACGCGAGTACAATACGCGCCCCGCGCTGCGGTTGATCCGCCGCCTGACAGAGTAGAATATTGACAAGGTGGGACAGACGATCGCTTTTTGTCGTCTGTCGCTCATTCCAGTGAGGGGGCGCGAGTGAGGGCAAAGGGGGGTTGGCGAGGCATGACAGACCACGAAAGGCGATGGTCTGTCCCACTGATCGGCCTATTAGTGCTTCTTGTCAACAGCGCCTATCTTGCGGCGTTCGCTCAGCCCAGCATTTTCTACATGGGCAACGTGCTGTTGCACCTGGGGCTCGGGCTTGCCCTGATGGTGCTGGCCCTGATGTGGGCGCGGCGTTATCCGTGGGAGTGCGGCGCGTTTCTGCTAGCGGGCCTGCCGGCGTTGTTTCTCGCGGTCCGTGGCAATACGATGGATCACCGTTGGGCGCTGTGGTCGCACATTGTGCTGGCTCTGATTGCGGTGTTGATGGTGGGTCGCCGCTTCTTCCGCGACGCCGGTACGCCCCGTTGGAAGTGGGCTCTCGTGACCGCCGCCGTCGTGCTGGAGGTGGTGCCGGGTGGCCTCGTGTTCTTCAAGCCGAAGGACCGCATAGTGAATCCCACAGTCGTGCCCATCTCGATGGACGTGGAGGGCGCGGGCGCCCAATCGCCTTTTGCGCCATCGTCGGCGCAAACCAATACCGGGGCCATCATCCCGTCGAACTTTTTCATGGACTCCGAGGCCTGCGGCGCCTGCCATAAGGACATCTACGAGCAGTGGAAGAGCTCTATGCACCACTTCGCCTCGTTCAACAACCAGTTTTACCGGAAGTCCATCGAGTACATGCAGGACGTCACCGGCACGCGGCCCAGCAAGTGGTGCGCGGGTTGTCACGATCATGCGGTCTTCTTCAACGGGCGGTTCGACCGGCCGATCAAGGAACAGATCGACACGCCGGAAGCGCAGGCCGGCCTGGGTTGCATGTCGTGCCACGCCATCGTGCACGTGGGCAGCAGCATGGGGAACGGCGATTTCACGGTGGAGTATCCGCCGCTTCACGAACTGGCGTCCAGCAAGAACACGGTCATTCGCGGCATCGACTATTTCCTGACCTATCTCAACCCCAAGCCCCACAAGGCCACCTTCATGAAGCCCTTCATGCGGGAGCAATCGGCGGAGTATTGCGCGGCCTGCCACAAGGTGCATCTGGATGTTCCGGTGAACAGCTACCGGTGGGTGCGCGGCTTTAACGATTACGACAACTGGCAGGCCAGCGGCGTTTCGGGGCAAGGCGCGCGGTCGTTCTACTATCCGGCGAAGACTTCGGCCTGCTCGGATTGCCACATGCCGCTGGTGGCGTCGCGCGATCCCGGCAATCGCGAGGGCAAAGTCCACTCGCATCGCTTCCCGGCCGCCAATATGGCGGTGCCCACCGCCAATCGGGACGAGGCGCAATTGCGCGCAACGGAACAGTTTCTGAAGAGCGGCTTCATCACGGTGGACATCTTCGCCGTGTCGCCGGACGACGATCGCGCCGGGCAGACAGCCATGCAGCGGCGCAGCGATACGGTGCAGGCGATGTCCACGTTCGCGGTCGGGGAAGAGGCCGAGCAGAACGCGGCGGCGATTATCCGCGAGGTAGGCAAGGTGTCGGCGCCGGTGGGTGTGGCGGGCAGCGCGCTCAAGCCGGGGAGCACGGCGCGCGTGGACGTGGTGGTGCGCACGCGCAAGATCGGCCACTTTTTTCCAGGCGGGACGGTGGATGCGTTCGACGTCTGGCTGGAGTTGCAGGCCACCGATGCCACCGGGCGCGTGGTTTTCTGGAGCGGCTGCGTCACCGGGGATGGCAAGGGGCCGGTGGAGGCGGGGGCGCATTTCTACCGCTCCTACCAGCTCGACGGCGACGGCAACCCGATCGACAAGCGCAATGCCTGGCAGGCGCGCAGTGTTTTGTATGTGCGGCTGATTCCGCCGGGCGCGGCCGATGTGGCGCACTTCCGCGTGGCCGTGCCGCGCGATGCCAAGGGGCCCATCCAATTCACCGCCCGGTTGAATTACCGCAAGTTCTCGCGGTATTTCACGGAGTTTGCTTATGCCGGGCAGCCGAAGCCCGGACAGGATCCGGCGCTGTTGACGCCGGATCACAACGGTATGGAGTATTCCTTCAGTGTGATTCCGGCCAATGTCTCCGGCAAGATCCGCGATCGCATTCCCGATTTGCCGATTGTCACGCTGGCCGAAGCCAGGGCCACCATCCCGCTGGGCGAAAGCGCGTGGACACCGGTGGTGCGCAAGCAGGATCGCGAGCGCTGGAACGATTGGGGCATCGGATTGCTCTTGCAGGGCGATCTGAAGGGCGCCGAGTACGCCTTCCACAAGACCACCGAAGCCGAACCGGAGTACGCCGACGGATGGCTCAACGTGGCGCGCGCGCTGATTCAGGAAGGCGAGACCGATGCCGCCAAGCCGTATATCGCCAAGGCACTGGAGATCAATCCGGAGCTGGGCCGCACGTGGTTTTTCCACGCGGCCATTCAGAAGGCGGACGGCGATTACGATGGGGCACTGCAGTCGCTGGAGAAGGTGCGCGCCAAGTACCCGCGGGACCGCGTGGTGCTCAACCAGATGGGCCGCCTGTTGTTTTTGAAGCGCGATTACGCGGGCGCCGTGGCGGTGCTGCGCCAGGTCTGCGAGGTGGACCCGGAGGATGTGCAGATGCATTACACGCTGATGCTGTGCTATCGGGGCCTGGGAGATGGCGCGGCGGCGGGCCGCGAGGAGGCGCTCTTCCGGCGCTTCAAGGCGGATGAAGCGTCGCAATCCATCACGGAGCGGCGGCGGCGGCAGAAACCGGAAGACAACAACGAGCGCCANNCGCAGGCGAAACCGCCTGCGCCACCATCGTGGTTGCATTGGTGGGGCAGGCCTTCAGCCTGCCGCGCCTCGATCTGCCTTCTTTTTCTGCTGGCCGCGGCGGGGCTTCTGATTCCGGCGGAGGCTCCCTATACCGGGCCGGTATTCACCGATGTGACGGCGCAGGCAGGCATCCACTTTGTCCACAACAGCGGCCGCGCGGGCAAGAAGTATCTGCCGGAGACCATGGGGTCGGGGTGCGCCTTTTTCGATGCCGACGGCGACGGGTGGCCGGACATTCTGCTCGTCAACAGCAAGGACTGGACGCTGCGCGGGCGCCGTTCGCTGCCCGCGCTGTATCGCAACAATCATAACGGCACGTTCACGGACATTACGGCGGGCAGCGGCCTGGACGTGGAGATGTACGGCCTGGGCGTGGCCGTGGCGGACTTCGACAACGACGGCCGCGAAGACGTCTACATCACGGCGCTGGAGGGCGACCACCTGTTCCGCAACCTGGGCAACGGCAAGTTCGCCGATGTCACCAAAGCCGCCGGCATCCAGAACGCGAATTTCGGCGCCAGCGCGGCGTGGCTGGATTACGACCGCGACGGCAAACTGGACCTGTTCGTCGCCAACTACGTGCAGTGGACGCCCAAGAACGACCTGTGGTGCTCGCTCGACGGCGCCACCAAATCCTACTGCACGCCGGAATCCTACAAGGGCACGCGGTCGCGTCTGTATCACAATCTCGGCGGCGGCCGTTTCGAGGATGTGGCCGAGGCGGCAGGTGTGGGCGACCCCACCAGCAAGTCGCTGGGCGTGACGGTGCTGGACTATAACGGCGACGGGTGGCCGGACCTGTTCGTGGCCAACGATACGCAGCCCAACAAACTGTATCGCAATACCGGCAAGGGCGGCTTTGTGGAAAGCGGCATGACGGCGGGCGTGGCGTATGGCGAAGACGGCGTGGCGCGCGGCGCAATGGGCGCGGATGCCGGCGATTACGACGGCAGCGGGCGGCCGCATCTGTTGGTGGGCAACTTTTCCAACCAGATGCTGGGGCTGTATCATAACGAAGGCAACGGGCTGTTCGTGGACGAGGCGCCGTCCTCCTCGGTGGGCCGCGCCAGTCTGCTGTCGCTTACCTTCGCGGCATTTTTCTTCGACTACGATCTGGACGGGACTCCCGATATTTTCGCCGCCAACGGCCATATCGAGGAAGAGATCGGCCGCGTGCAGCCAAAGGTGAGCTACCGCGAGGCGCCCTTGCTGTTTCGCAATCTGGGCAAGGGCAAGTTCGAGAATGTCAGCGCACAGATGGGCGCGGCATTCAACCGTCCGATTGTGGCGCGGGGCGCCGCCTACGCGGATTTCGACCGGGACGGCGATCTCGACATTCTGATTTCCACCAATAACGGTCCGGCGTACCTCTATCGCAACGACGGCGGCAACCGCAACCACTGGCTGAACGTGCGGCTCTCTGGTACGAAGTCGAATCGCGACGGCATCGGCGCCGTGGTGAGGGTGCAGAGCGCGGCGGGCAAGCAGTGGAACATGGTGCGCAGCGGGTCCGGCTACTGTTCGGCCAGCGATCTGGCGTTGACCTTCGGGTTGGGAAAGGCCGAGACGGTGTCACTTGAAGTGGAGTGGCCCTCCGGCGCCCGCCAGCAATTCGCCAACGTAGCCGCCGGCCAGTTCCTCACCATCGACGAAACGCGCGGCATCCTGCCGCGGAAGTAGGGGCATAAGGCTCCGCCTTGTGCATCCGAGCTTCGCTCGGATTGGCAGGGGCCCCAGAGGGTACCCCGCCTGCCCCACCAACGGCGAAGTGTGTTTCAATCGGTTTTTGGCGCTCTCTATGTCTTTTATCCACGAAGATTTCCTGCTCCACACCAAGACCGCGCGGCGGCTGTATCACCAGTTCGCCGAGGACCAGCCGATTCTGGATTATCATTGCCATCTGCCGCCCAAGGATGTGGCGGAAAACCGGCGCTTCCAAAATCTTTTCGAGATCTGGCTGGAAGGCGATCACTACAAATGGCGCGCCATGCGGGCCAACGGGGTGGCGGAAAGCCAATGCACCGGCGACGCTCTTCCGTACGAGAAATACCTCGCCTGGGCGCGCACCGTGCCGGCCACGCTGCGCAATCCGTTGTATCACTGGACGCACCTGGAATTGAAACGCTATTTCGGAATCGACGAACTGCTGGACGAGGGCAGCGCGCCACGGGTATGGGAGCAGGCCAATGCGTTGCTGGGCACCGGGGAATTGAGCGCGCACGGCATCCTCGGCAAATTCCGCGTGAAGGCGGTGTGCACGACCGACGATCCGACCGACGATCTGTCGTGGCATCGCGCCATCGCCGCCTCCACCCTCGGCACGAAGGTGTTTCCCACCTTCCGGCCCGACAAAGCGCTCAACGTACACGTCCCCGAATTGTTGAATCCCTGGGTGGACCGGCTGGCGGCGGTGGCCGATACGCACATTTCCACGCTTGCCGATTTCGTGGACGCCCTCGGCAAGCGCCACGATTTCTTCCACGAGATGGGCGGCCGTCTGAGCGACCACGGATTGAATCACGCGTTTGGCAGTTTTCCCACGGAGCACGAAGCCGGGGCGATTTTCGGCCGGGCGCGCGGCGGTCATGCCGCGACACAGGACGAGCATCGCCGGTTCGCATCCTATATGATGCTGATCTTCGGCCGGCTGGATGCCGAAAAGGGCTGGACCAAGCAACTCCACCTCGGCGCGCGGCGCAACAACAGCACGCGGCGGCTCCGCGAAATGGGGCCGGACACCGGTTGGGACTCGATCGGCGACTGGCCGCAGGGCGACGCCCTGGGCGCGTACCTCGACCGGCTGGATCAGGAGAACGCGCTTCCCAAAACGGTGATCTACAACTTGAATCCGGCCGATAACTACGTGATCGCCTCCATGATCGGCAACTTCCAGGACGGCATTACGGCGGGCAAAGTTCAGTTCGGCAGCGGCTGGTGGTTCCTGGATCAGAAGGAGGCCATGCAGAGGCAGATGAACGCGCTATCCAACTGCGGGCTGATTTCCCGATTTGTGGGGATGCTGACCGATTCGCGTTCCTTCATGAGCTACCCGCGGCACGAATATTTCCGCCGGGTATTGTGCGATCTGTTCGGGCGCGACATGGAGAACGGAGAGGTGCCGGACGATGACGATCTGGTGGGTCCGGTAGTGCGGGACATCTGCTACGGGAATGCGCACCGCTTTCTCGGATTGAACGTCGCCTAGGGTGCGGAGGTCAGTGACTTTGGGCGCTGGCGGGGGTGGCGGCAACGGCAGGCGCCGCGGAAACGGCGGCACTGCCGGCAGTCAGCGACATATTGGCGCCGCCCCAGAGCGCCTGCATCCCGCCGGAGAGATGGACCAATATGCCCAGTCCGATCAAGGCGATGAGGGCCGTGAGCAGGCAGTACTCAGCAAGGTCCTGCCCACGGTCCTCGGAATGCAAGGCTTTCAGAAAGCGCCGCAACGTTGACATCACCAAACCCAACCTCAGTCTAGGATAGGAGTACGCAGTATGACCATAATCTCTTTCGATATGGAACTAAGAAGGGCGTGCGGGAGTTTTCTCAAGAGACACGCGTAAAGTCTCACGCGGAACCGCCGATATGAGAGAGTGGGAGAGAAATGCCACCGGCAATAACGATTCTGGGGGAGGCGCTTTGGGACTTGCCGCCGCTCATCCTTCATCCATTTAACGAGCGCATCGCGCCTGCCACGTTGCTGGAAAGTTCCAAAGCCGCGCTCATGATGGCGGGCCTGATCCCCGACGAAGGGGCGGATCCGGACGATCTGAAACGGCGCTTGCTAGGCGGACGATACGCCGAGCTGCGTATGCTGTTCTTTCTGGGCAAGGATGTGTTTCGCTGGCTCGATCAATGTGTGGAATGGGCGCAGCGGGCGCCGGAATTCGGCGCGATGGAAATTCGCCGCCAGAGTTTTGCGGGTCTGTTGACGAAGGAACCGCCCGAGGCGGTCAGGGAGAAACTGGTGCGGTGGGGTGTGGCCGATTACGAGTCGATCTTTTCGCGCGCCATCGGAATGAACGCGATGTTTGTTTCTCCGCCCGCGTTCGAAACGCTGAACGAAGAGTTTCTGCGCAATTATCATCGCTACCCGGATTACCTGTATCGCTGTTATATGGAGTCGGAGCCCTACGAAGCGCTGCCCTCCTCGAATTTCCGATTCACGCTTTACGCTTCGGGGGAATACGCGCGCATGCTGGAGAGCGAGTGGGGCGGCGACGGCGCGGCCTGAAGGTCCCTGGAAGCGATCGATAGGGGGGGGGACAGCTCCGCAAGCGGGCGTTGGCAGGCCCCACCTCAGACGGTCTTGTCGCCGGTCCAGCGGATGCGACGCCCGTGCTTCAAGGACAAGTTCGCCATCTGCACCACCAGCGCGGCCTGAAACGCGAGCTTCATGGGCGCCGCAGGTGTCTGGCGGGAGCGCACGCATTCCAGAAAGTTCTGCACGTGCAGATCGGTCGCCCAGCCGAAGCCCTTTTCCGATTTCTTCTCGATGGCGGCCTGCTCTTCCGCGCCTTTCAGGAACACCTTGAGATCCTCGCGCCCGATGTCCATGCGGCCCTGGTCGCCATCCAGTTGATTGAGTTGATCGTTGCGGCTCTTGTACTGCATGGCCGCATAGTTCACGGTGAAGACGCCGACGAAATCCTCGGGATACTCGGCGATGGCCACCACCGATTCCGGCTGGTCCACGCCCTGTTTGTGGGGCTTGCCGGCGGCGGCGGTGACGGCGCTCGGGAACCCCGCGGCCATCAGCATCTGTATGCCGTCGAAGATGTGCGCCCCCTGGTCGGCGACGATGCCGCCGGCGTAATCGGAGTAAAGGCGCCAGTTGCGGAAACGGTCCGGGTCGAGCGAACGGCGCGGCGCCGGCCCCTGCCACTGCTCCCAATCGAGCGGGCCGGCCAGTTTGGTGGCGGGCGCGCCGCCGAGATAATTGTTCAGCCACCAGGTGCGGACCATGCGCACCGTGCCGAGTTTGCCGGCGGCCACAATGGCGCGCCCTTCCTTAAACAGGTCGTAGCTGCGGCGCTGCATGCCCACCTGCACGATCTGTTTGGTTTTCCGCTCCGCCTCCACCAGCGCCACACCCTGCACGGGAGTCTGGCACAACGGTTTCTCCACGTAGACGTCTTTGCCGGCCGCGAGCGCGTCCAGCACCATCTGGTAGTGCCAGTGCTCGGGGGTGGCGATCAGCACGGCCTGCACGTCCTTATCGGCGAGCAGTTCGCGATAATTGCGGTAGACCTTGGGATGCGTGCCGAGGACTTTGGAGGCTACCGATATGGCGTTTTCCAGGTTGGGTTCGTAGACGTCGCAGATGGCGCTCACGCGCAGCGCCGGGTCCTTCTGGAACACAGACATGACGAAGGTGCCGCGGCCTCCCGAGCCGATCACGCCGAGCGTCACCTGGTCCGAAGGGGGGACCGCATGGGCGGCCACGGCGCCGGCGGCGGAGAGGAGGACGGTGCGGCGGGGAACGGTCATAGGGTTATGATAAGTCCGTGAGCGCGAAAGAACCATCCATATCGCGGCGTGCGCTGCTGGCGGGCGGCGCACTCCTGCTGAGCCGCCCGGCCAGGGCAAAGGCGAAACTCAAGGTAGCGGTGTTCTCCAAGCACCTGCAGTTTGTGCAGGGCGAAGATCTGGCCGCTACGGCCGCCGGCCTCGGTTTCGACGGCGTGGATATCACGCTGCGCAAGGGCGGGCACGTGGAGCCGGCAAGCGTGGCCAGGGATCTCCCGCCCCTGGTGGCGGCGATCCGCAAGCACGGCCTGGAAGTGCCCATGGTGACCACCGATATCGCCGATGCCGATACGCCATTCGCCGAGGACATACTCAAGGCATGCGCGGCGCTGGGCATCCACAACTATCGTTTCGGCGCCTTCAAGTGGGACGCGGGTAAGCCCTACGACGCGCAATTGGAGGCCATGAAGCCGCGCCTGGCGAAACTCGCCGCGCTCAACGCGCGCTACCGGATGTGCGCCATGTACCACACGCACTCCGGCGTGGGCGTGGTGGGCGCGTCCATCTGGGATCTCTGGTATCTGATGCGCGATCTGGACCCGAAGGCGGTGGGCGTGAATTTCGACGTATCGCACGCCGTGATCGAGGGTGGGTTGGGCGGCTGGATCGACAGTTTCAAGATCACGGGCGACCACGTGCGCGGCATCGCGGTGAAGGATTTCGCCTGGGAAAAAGACGCCAAAGGCGCCTGGCAGGCGCAGTTCAAGCCCATCGGCGAAGGCATGGTGAAGCTGCCGGAGTTCTTCGGCATGGTGTCGCAGACGGCGTTCGATGGGCCGCTGCAACTCCACTTTGAGTATCCGCTGGGCGGCGCCGAGAACGGAACCCGCACGCTCACCATTCCGCAAGCAGACGTGCTCGCGGCCATGAAGCGGGATCTGGACAGAGTCCGCGGCATGCTGGCCAAGGCCGGCCTATGAAGCGCCGCGCGTTCCTGGCCATGCCTGCGATCCTTTCCGCGGCCCCCTCCACCGACGCGCGCATCGACGAACTGACCATCGGCTTTCAGGACTACCTCTACCGCGCCCCCTACAAGTTCGGCGGCAAGGAGGTGGATCGCGTCACCATGCTGAATGTGCGCTGCCGGCTGAGCCTCAGGGGCGGTAAATCGGCGGAAGGCGGCGCGTCCATGTCGCTGGGCAACGTGTGGAGCTTCCCTGCGCCGGGTGTGGACTACGATGTGACGCTGGGCGCCATGAAATCGCTGGCGGAGAAGATTGCGCGCATCACACGCGGGTTCACCGCATACGCCCATCCGCTGGATGTGAATTTCGCGCTGGAGCCGGAATATCTCAAGGCGGCGGCGGACGTGACGCGCGAGATGAAGCTGCCGCTGCCGGTGCCCAAGTTGTGCGTGCTGGTGACGGCGAGTCCGGTGGATGCGGCGATCCACGATGCTTTTGGCAAACTGCACAGCCGCAGCAGCTATGCCGTCTGCGGGCAGGATTTCGTGCGCAGCGATCTCGCGCACTATCTGAATCGCGATTTTCGCGGCGAGTATCTGGACCAGTATCTCTCCAGGAAGCCGGCTCCCCGCGTGCGAATGTACCACTCCGTGGGCGCGAGCGACGCGCTGACGCCGGGCGAAGTGAAGAAAGCGGTGGGCGACGGCCTGCCGGAAACGCTGGAGCAGTGGATTCCGTACAACGGCGTGACCGCGATCAAGATCAAGCTGAACGGCGCGGATCTGGCCTGGGACGTGGATCGCGTGGCGGCGATCGACGCCGTGACCACCGCGGCGCAGGCCAGACGCGGCTTTCGCGATTGGGTGTATTCGCTGGATTTCAACGAGCGCTGCCCCAACGTGCAGTACGTGCTGGATTTCGAGCGCCAGCTGAAGGGCAAAGCGGCGAGCGCGTTTGAACGCGTGCAGTATATCGAGCAGCCCACGGCGCGCGATCTGGCGGCCAACCCCAAGAGCACCATGTTCGAGGCGGCGAAACTGCGTCCGGTGGTGATCGACGAATCGCTGACTGGCCTGGATACGCTGCTGCTGGCGCGCCAGATGGGTTACACGGGCGTGGCGCTGAAGGCGTGCAAGGGGCAGTCCGGGACGCTGCTGATGGCGGCCGCCGCGCAGAAGTACAAGATGTTCCGCTGCGTGCAGGATCTGACCTGTCCGGGCGCGGCGCTGGTGCAATCGGTGGGCATCGCGGCGCACGTTCCGGGCACCAGCGCAGTGGAGGCCAACGCGCGAGAGTACGTGCCGGCGGCCAATGCGGGATGGGAGGAGAAGTTCCCCGGCATCTTCGTCGTCAGGGACGGCTGGATGCGCACCGACGGCCTGGACGGCAACGGATTGTGCACCAGCGGATAGGTGGTCCGGTTCGTGAACTCCCTGGCCGCTTCGGCCCCGGCGTGCGAGAAGGGCGCAAACCTGCGACAATGCGCATCCTCGATTGACTCGGTGTCTGCTGGGCAGATGGTCCAGGCGATCGAGGAGGAGTGCGAGCGCATCGATGCCTCTTGACCTTGCCCCCGAGGTATTCATTCCCGCAGCCGCGCTCGGCGAGCTGTTCCGTCGGAGGACCCTTTTAGGTTCGGCTACTTACTTGAGGTTAAGCCACCGCCTGGATTCGGCGGAACGCATTAAGCGCATTGGGCCCGTACGGCGCAGAACTGGCGGTTGGACGTCTAACGCCCGACTCGTTGAGGCGGCCGACCCAAGAGCACGGCAGTCTGCTGCGGGAAACTCCTTGGGCGAAGAGAGTGTGAGCAGAGCTGTCCAAACGCATGAGATGATATGGGGGAGGGATCGGAAATGAAAACTGCGGACTTCAGGGGCGAACTTGCACCGAACGGCCAAATCGCCGTTCCACCCGAGATCGCATCACAGGTTCCTCCCGGGACGCAAGTTCAAGTGGTGCTCCAGTGGGGCGCCTCCGAAGCTGATATTGCCTGGCGTGTTGCGGGCCGGCAGCAATTTGAGGCGGCCTACGCGGACGAAGATTCGATTTACGAACTGCTGATTCATGACACTTCGACCCGGTGAAGTCATCCTGATTCGGATCGACTTCCACCAGACGCCGCGTGGCAAATTGCGCCCCGCTGTCGTCCTCTTGGACTCGGCAGACGATGATTTCGTTGCCGCGCCCATTACTTCCCGGCTCCGGGTCTCCGACTTCGATCTCCCTATTCACGGATGGCGCGAGGCAGGGTTGAATACGCCCTCGACGATTCGGGTTGACAAACTGACCGTGTTGACGAAGGGTGAAATTGTACGACGCTTGGGCGGGCTCACAGATGCCGACCGAACCGCTTTGAAAGAGGTTCTGCGCCGCGCTTTTTCCCTGGAGCCGTAGGCCGACGGCCACAGGCAAGTATCGCCGCTCCGGGCTGCTGCTGGCGCGCGAGATGGGTTACACGGGCGTGGCGCGGAAGGCGTGCGAGGGGCAGTCCGGGACGCTCCTGATGGCGGCCGCCGCGCAGAAGTACAAGATGTTCCTTCGCGGATGCAACGCTTGTGTATCTGGCGAAACGTGAGGCTCTGTCGAGCATCTTCACCGTGGATCGTGCGGACTTCGAACGTATCGAATCGAAGGCCGCCGCCGGTTCCGCGTCCTTCCGGCGGGCAGGCCGTAACGAGGCATCGCTACGTCATCCTGGCCAACCGGAAGCGCGCCCAACGGTTGTTCGCGGCCGAGCCGCGCCCGCGAGGGAGCGGTACCCTGATGAGGGAGTCCTCACTCGATGATGAAACTCACGGTAATCGGCGTGGCGATCGCAATCGGACTGGTGGGGGCCTTCGGCCTTTACCTGCTCGGGCTCGGGCTGCGCAACGTGGGCCGCGCGGCGGCGAGTTCGCACTGGCCCAGAACCGCGGCGAAGGTAGTGCGCTCCGAGACACGGAAACAGCGTGATATCGACAGGAAAACGGGGGCCGTCTCCGTCATCTATTCGGCCGATACGGTGATTCAATACGAGGTCGCCGGGAAGCAATACTCGACCAACCTGATTCACTTTGGCCAAACGCTGGGATCGGGCGATGCGTCGGAGGCCGAGTTGCAGCGCCTGCGCTATCCGGTGGACGGCGAGGCCTCGGTATCGTACGACTCCAGCCAGCCTTGGATCGCCGCCGCGCGACCGGGCCTGCATGCCGAGGCGTTCTGGCTGCCGGGCGCGGGCCTCGCGTTCCTGCTGCCCGCCGCGCTCGCGTTGTTCGTCTTCCTGACAGCGTTCCGCGCCGCGCCGCAGCAGCAGCGGGACGATGACGAGTTCCGGAAATCGGTCGAGACCGCGATCGAGAACGGACGCCGCGGGATTGCTCCGCCGGACATCCCCTTCCGGCCGCCCAAGGACGCGTCGGACGTGGTCGCCCCGGTGGTGGCGGGGCTCATGGGCGCGGTGTTCTGCGGGCTCGGGATTCTGGCGCTGACGAGTGGGGCACAACGCATGTGGCGAGGCGCCGCGAGTGAACACTGGCCGTCAGTCGAAGGCAAGGTGCTGTTCTCCAGGGTGAACGCGTCGGAAACACGCGACAGCCAAGATCGGCGCGACACCACATTCTCGCCCCAGTTCGTATACACATACGAAGTCGACGGCGTGAAGCACTTCAACAACCGGCGGCGCTTCGGCCAAATCGAAGGCTCGGGCGAGGACTGGGCGGCGGACATCGCGGCCCGCTACCGGGTCGGGAAAGGAATCCGGGTGTACTATTTCCCGGCCGATCCGGATGTCGCCGTTCTCGAACCCGGCAACAACTCAGAAGGGCTGTGGCTGCCGGGCGTAGGGTTGGTGGCGCTGCTGTTCGGGTTGGCGGCGCTGATCTGGATTGTGCCCGCGGCCGCCAGGTGACGGGGCCGCCACCGCCGCGCTTGACGACTACGCGAGACCCGGGCGCGTTTCCGAGGGGCCGGCAAAGCTGGGATAATCGATAGAGCATGCCTGACGGATGCGTGGATCGTCCGCCCTCTTCCATGAGGCGCCACAATGCGGACGGTGCGGACAGATCGGACGGCTATGCCAAGACTTCTGCTGATAACCGCATCTTCGCCCGAGATTCAGCGAGTGCGCAGGTCGCGCGTCCTCAATTTTCAGCAGATTACCATGCCGTATCTGGCCGCCAGGGTTCCTCACGATTGGCATGTAACTCACGTCGATGAAGAGGCCGAGAAGCTCAATTGGAATCTTGAGGCCGACTTAGTTGCGATCACGTTTCACACGCCAAGCGCCAATCACGCCTATAACCTTGCCGCCCATTTCAGGCGGCGGGGCGCATGTGTAGCCATGGGCGGCCCGCATGTCACGTTGTTGCCGGAGGAGGCTGGACGGCATGCCGACGTGATATTCATTGGAGAAGCCGAGGGCTTGTGGGAAGAATTCCTGAAGGGTTTTGCGGCCGGGGCTCATCGTCGTGTGTACCAGCAGGCTGGCGCGCCGTCTCTGGAAGGGGTTCCCATGGCGCGCAAGGCGTTGTTCCACAGGAACGACCACACCAGCGGCGTTCTGTTTGCGACCCGGGGATGTCCTCACCGGTGCGATTTCTGCGCCGTCGCCGTAATGTACCGGCACGGGTTGCGGAAGCGGCCCGTTGCGGAGGTCGCCGCCGAATTTGCTTCGTTCCAGGGGAAGGTCATTATCTTTTGGGACGACAACATCGCCGGGGATGTTGCATATGCCAAGGAGTTGTTTCGCGCCATCGCGCCTTATCGAAAATGGTGGAGCAGCCAGGCAAGTATCCAGGCCGGCCGGGATGACGAGCTCTTGGAAGCGGCAGCCCGCAGCGGATGCAAACAGTTCTTTCTGGGGCTGGAGTCTATCTCCCAGCCCAGCATGGCTGAGGTGCATAAGGGGTTCAACCGGGTGGAAGAGTATGCCCGGATTATCAAACGAATCCATGCCCACGGGATTGCTGTCCAGGCGGGGATGGTTTTTGGTTTCGACAGCGACACGCCGGAGATCTTCCGGGAGACCCTCGATTTCCTGGAAGAAACAGGCGTCCAGAATGCGACCTTTAACATTTTGACGCCCTATCCCGGTACGCCGCTTTTTCGAAGGCTGGAGGGCGAAGGGCGCATATTGACGCGGGATTGGCCAAAGTACAACAGCCGGACCGAGGTCGTGTATCAACCAAAGCGAATGAGCGCTACGGAACTGAAGGCCGGATTCCGGTATGCGAATGAGCGCTTTTATTCCCTGCCAAGCATGGCAAAGCGGCTATCGCGATCGCCGGTTCAATTATGGTGGACGCTGCCGTTGAACCTGGCGTATGGGTGGCGAAGCCGGCGGCAATCGAGGGTCCCGGACTCCCGCCAATACGAGCAGTGATCTCGCGATTTGGAAATCCGCCCGCTCGTGTGTTGAACTGACAGTTCCGATGCATCGCTACGTCATCCTGACCAACCGGAAGCGCGCCAT
>PLDO01000309.1 GCA_003136215.1 Bryobacterales bacterium | reverse complement strand
CCAGCTGGCGGCGGCCATCGCGCGGATCGCCGGCGAGCGCCTGGCGCGCGGCGAGGCCGGCGACGCGGCCGGGCTGGACGCGAACTACGTGCGGCGATCGGACGCGGAGTTGGCGTTGAAGGTGTAGGCGTGGGGGTGGGACAGACGATCGCCTTTTGTCGTCTGTTGGGATGGCGTTCCGCCCGCGAAACTTCATGAACAATGTCACTCAATCGAGTGAGGTTTGGCGAGGCCCGACAGACCACGAAAGGCGATGGTCTGTCCCACGCCGCCAATCCAACTATGACGTTTGACATAATGCCTTTCACGTCATAGACTGGGACTTGATCCGGTCATTCAAGTGCTCAGACACCGCGTTGCTCTTTGAGGACCACATGGTTCGGCGATTTCAATCCATCGAACGGCCTGCGCGGCGGAAGCTTCTGTACCTGCATCGTGCACTGCGGCTGGGGGATCTTCGCGTGCCTCCCGGAAACCAGCTTGAACTGCTGAAAGGCGACCGCGCGGGAACGCACAGCATTCGCATCAATGACCAATGGCGCATCTGCTTCGTCTGGCGTGACGGCGATGCTCATGATGTGGAGATCGTGGATTACCACTAACGAGTTTGGGAGATGACAATGAAGCCGTCAAAGCGACTCGATCCAATCCATCCTGGAGAGATTCTCCTGGAAGACTTCATGAGACCGCTGGGGATCAGCATCAACCAGTTGGCTCGCGATCTCGATGTCCCGCCCAACCGCATCGGCGCAATCGTGAATGGCACTCGTTCCATCACGGCCGATACGGCGTTGAGGCTGGGAACATACTTCCGTGTTTCGCCGGAAACCTGGCTCGGGCTGCAGATCGACTACGACCTTCGCCTCATTCGTCAGCGCGACGGGGATCGGATCGTCAGTAGCGTTCGCACCCGGCCGGCCGCCTGACCGGCGGCCGCCAGCTTGCGCTTCGGTACCATGTGTAGATGCGGGAACTGTTGCACTCGGTTGCGCTGCGCGCGGCGCGGTATCTGGAAGACATACAGGAACGGCGCGTCAGTCCGTCCCATGAAGCGGTCCGCGATCTGGCCCGGTTTCACGAGCCGCTGCCCGAAGGGCCGACGGCGCCGGAAGAGGTCATCCGCATGCTGGACGAAGCGGGCTCGCCGGCCACCATGGGGATCGCCGGGCGGCGGTTCTTTGGATTCGTAATCGGCGGGTCGCTGCCCGCCGCGCTGGGCGCCAACTGGCTGGCGTCGGCGTGGGATCAAAACGCGGGACTCTTCGCCGCCACGCCGATTTCGGCCACGCTGGAAGAAGTCTCGCTGCGCTGGCTGCTGGATGCGCTGGGACTGCCCGAAGAAAGCGGCGGCGCGTTCGTGACCGGCGCCACGATGGCCAACTTCACGGCGCTCGCCGCCGCGCGCCATGCGGTGCTCGAGCGCGTGGGCTGGGATGTGGAGGCGCGGGGACTGTTCGGCGCGCCCGAGATTCAGGTGGTGGTCGGCGAGGAAGCGCATCCCTCGGTGATCAAGTCGCTGTGCATGCTGGGGATGGGACGGGAACGGGTGGTGCGCGTGCCGGTGGACCGGCAGGGGCGCATGCTGAGCGAAGCGCTTCCGGCATTGAAGAGTCCGGGCATCGTGTGCGTACAGGTGGGGAATGTGAATACCGGATCGTGCGACCCGGTGCCGGAGATTTGCCGGCGCTCGCATGAGGCGGGCGCGTGGGTGCACGTCGACGGCGCGTTCGGCTTGTGGGCTGCCGCCAGCCCGCGGTATGCGCATCTGGTGGCGGGTGCTGCCGAGGCGGATTCGTGGGCCACCGACGCTCACAAGTGGCTCAACGTTCCCTATGATAGCGGCCTGGCGTTCGTGCGCGATGCCCGGCAGCTGCGGGGCGCGATGAGCATGACGGCGGCGTATCTGCCGCAGGGCGGCCACCGTGAACCCATGCTGTACGTTCCGGAACTTTCCCGGCGCGCGCGCGGCGTGGATACGTGGGCGGCGCTGAAATCGCTGGGGCGCAGTGGACTCGGCGAGTTGATCGACCGCAATTGCCGCTGCGCCCGGCGGTTCGCCAGTGGCCTGGCGGGCGCGGGATTTGAGATTCTCAACGACGTGGTCTTGAACCAGGTGCTGGTGTCCTTCGGCGCCGCGGAGGCCACCGAGCGCGTCATCGCGGGGATTCAGGAGGAGGGCACGTGCTGGTGCGGTCCCACGCTGTGGCAGGGACGGGTGGCGATGCGCATCAGCGTCTCGTCCTGGGCGACAACGGAAGCGGATGTGGACCGCAGTCTGGAAGCCATGCTGCGGATTGCCCGGGATGCCGGCGCAGCGGGTTAGGGCTGCGTCACCTTGACGTAGAAGTAAGTGAACTGCTTGCCGGCGTCGAGCTTCAGCTGGTGGGCGGTTTTCACGGGGATGGTTACCACGTCGCCGGCGGCGAGTTTCTTCTCGACACCGCCCTTGATGGAGGCGGCGCGCATTTCGTTGGGCGCCGTAGTCTTGCCGTCCACCAGTTCACCGCCGACCACGAGCGTGGCTTCGCCGCTCTGGACAAAGAAGACGTCGGCCTGCGTGGCGTGATATTCGGCTTCGCCCGTGCCTTCGCGGTGGGCCACATTGAAGGTGTAGTTGGCGTAGTTGCCGAGTGGCTGGGTAGCGACCTTCTTGTCGCTCATCTTGGGAACCAGGGTTTTGGCAAAGCCTTTCAGCTCCGCGGACTTCCAGAGATAGAAGCCGGGAGGATCGCCAGCGGGCAGGGCAAAGCCGGCGAGAAGCAGGGCAAGCGCGAGTGGTTTCATGCAGTCACGGTAGCACGACTGGCTTTGGCAGACCAGGACGCCTGCCTACCGCACCGTAAGCGGGAAGGGCGCGCTGCCGGAACCGTCCACCGCTAGCGTCAGATTCACCGTGGCGCCACCGAAGCTCTGCGTGAGGACGAAGATAACCTGCGTCTGTCCGTTGGGCGCCGGGGACAGGCTCTGCAAGGGCATCGGCTGGCCGTTGACGGTTACCTGCAAACGGCTCGGGGCTGCAAGCACGCTTGGGTCCAGCCCGGAGACGTACACGTTGACCAGGTCCTGCGCCGAAGCGGGGTGAGTGGCGTCATAAACCACTCCGCTGGCATTCGTGACGTTCTGGACGGTAGGCGGCGGAAGGTTGATCTGCACGACGATGGGGTTGGCCGCGGCATTACCGTTATTCAGTTGCAGAATGGCGGGTCCGGTGGGGAAATTGGCCGGGATGAAGAAATTGACCTGTCCCGGGAGTACGCCGCCGGGCTGCAGCGTCATGAGCTGATTTCCCAACGTCACCTGCACCGCGGACGGCACGTTCGCCAGATTCACGCCGTATATGGTGCCGAACGCTCCGGGGTAGATGGTCTGTTGCGCGGTGTTGGCGTTGCCCACGGCGCCGATCACGGCAAGGCTCGGGTTCTTCGGCAGCACCTGGAACGCATTGGCCTGCGAGAGCACTTGGAAGCCGGAGATTACGCTGATTTCGGAGCTGCCTGCAACGGCATTGGCGGCGACCGCGATATCCGCCTGAAGCCGGGTGGGTCCGAGCACCCACACGCGTTGCACCGTGATGTCGTCGGAACCCATACCGACGGTTACCTGGCCATCGACGAAGGCCGTGCCCTGGGTGGTGATATCGACCATTCCCGTAGCGCCGGCGGTTAGCGGCGGGAGACTCAGTGTTTGAATCTGCGGTGTGCCCGCGTTTGGATAAGTGTAAGTGGGCGGCCCGTTCAACTGGGCGAAGCTGGAATTCTGCCCGTCGCTGTTATACACGATGACCTGCGCCACCTGACCGCTGGCGCCGGCCGGGGGCAGCACCGTCAGGGTGCCTTGCAGATCGTTGCCGCTAAACGCGGCCGACTTAACCGCCTGTATGCCATCGAAGTAGACCAGGCTGTCGGCGCTGATGTTGGACCCGGTGACTGTGATGCTTCCGTCGGCATTGGTGGTAACGGAGGCGATTGCCGGGGCTGGCCGGTTTACCAGGTTCAGCGCTTGGGGCATCACGAAAATATCGTTAGCGTAAGTGAGCACGAGGTGGCGCGGGCCGCTGGCAGCAAACATCGGCGCGAAATACAGCCACAGGGCGCGTCCGGCGGGGTCGTTGAAGATTCGCAGATAATCGCCGCTGGCGGTTCCGCCACCGAGGATGGTGACCGATTGAGGCACCGGCACATCGCCGTAGTTGGCCCGCACTTCGATAAACATTCCGGCCTGGGTACTGTTCTCGAAAGCTGGAAAAGCCTTCCACCATACGGTGGTCGGGGTGATGGCATACAGCGGGGTGCGCGTGATCGGATCGAGGTAACTGGCCGTAATCAGGTCGTAGGCCGGCACCGAGCTTCGCGGCTGCACGATGAAGTCATTCAAGGTGGTCACGCTGCCTTGCGCAATCTGCAAGGAAGTGGCTTGGCGCGGGTCGGTGGTGTTGGGATAGAACACCGTGGCGAAAACACCGTTGGGTAGAAACGGTGTGCCGTTCTGGTCTTGCGGCGGGCGCAATCCCGTGCCATCCGCCGGTATCGCGTCGGGCGGGAGCGGGTGGACGTAGAGCAGGTAATTGCCGGCGGGAATGCCATCGATGCGGTATGTGCCGTCGGGATTGGTCAGGCTGCTGACCACGGCTCCGGTGGGGCTGATGGCGACTACCGAGGCCAGCGTGACCGGGGTGCCGTTGGCGAAACGCACGGTGCCGCTAATGGTACCGAAGTTGTTCTGCCATCCCGCCGGGCCATAGAGCACGTTGATGGCGGCGATGTCGTCGGCATCCAACGGCCAGGCGCGCGTGGTATTGCGCAGCACGTCCTGCGACATGGCGCTTCCGGTCCATGTATGCTGCAGACCCAGGGCGTGGCCCACTTCGTGCACGGAGGTCGTAAAGAAGCCTTCCAGGTAGCTTGGCCCTACGCCGGTGTTGGTGTTGTTGGCGAGGATCACGGTGCCGCGGACGATGGTAGTGCCGATGGAGCTAGGGCCGCCCATGCCGTACAGGCCCGGGGGCAGGTCCTGGAAGACCACGTCGCCGCCGCCCGTGGCGGAACTCTGGCCGGCAGCTTCCAACCCGCCGAACTTCACTCGCAGGTTCGGCGCACTCACCGAGTCCCACGCCGCCAGGGCCTGTTTGACCTGTCCGAGCAGCGAACCGAAGCTATCGCCCGGGGCGTAGACTGCCGGACCACTGTCGCTGACAAAAAAGCTGACCGTGCCGCCGGCCGGTAGGTTGAACTTTTCCTGCTGGAGCGTGAAGGGACCGGTACGACCGCCGCTGAGGTAGTGCACATAGTGGTAGTAAGCTTGCGCCGGAGCCCCTAGGGCGAAGGCGATAGCGGCGAGCCGCGCCATGCGGGTGGTGAGCATTATTTCACCCCGCCCTGCGCGGCCAAGGTGGCGGCGATACGCGACCGCAGGGCGCTCAAACTCATGGTGAGCGCGTTGTCCTTCACCGGGCGCGACGTGTCTGGGTCGAGCATCAGTTCGCGGCTGGCGGCGCGCGTCGCCACGAGGTCCGTGCCCGTCTCTCCGGCCAGCGAAAACAGCCCTTGCGTGAGACCCGTGATCCAGGTGATTCCGCTCTTGCTGGTCCACAGGAAGAACACGAACTCGTCGCCCTGATTCAGGACGGGCGAGCCGGAGAAACTCTGATGGAGCCCTTTGACGGTGCCGCCCGGAGTCATCACTTCGACGGTATTCTGGCCGGCGCCCTTGAACTGCTCGCTGACTTGAATCTGATAGTGGGTATAAATGACCGAACCGGTGAAGGCGGCCCAGGAGGACGTCACCTTACCGCGAACAATAGTGGTGCTCCGGGTGATCATGTCGTCGAGGGATAGCCGCTCCAAGGTGGCGCACTCGAGCGGCATGAGGCATGAGGCCACAACCATCGCGAACATGACACAACGCTTCACGCCGCCTGTAAGAGCAGGTAAGAAGCCACTTAATCATATTGATACCAAAGAAGTTAAATTGTCGCTGGAGTTTGCTCTGTTCCCCTGTGACACAGGCTTTGTGACAGCCTGTCCCAGTTGGCGGAATGCCACGCTCCCGCGCACCCGCCGGCCCCTTTCAGCTCTTGGCGGCCCGCACGATCAGGATGGGCACGTCCAGATGATGCCTCACGGGACTGATGGTGGTGCCGAAGATCAGGTCCTTGAGCCCGCCGTGCCCGTGGGCGCCCATGATGACCAGGTCGGGGTGGATCTCTTTGGCGTAATGCAGGATTGCCTTGGTCGGCGAGGCTGAATGGGAGATCGCGGTTTCCACGGTAACCCCTTGATCGCGCAGGGATTGGGCGATTCGTTCGAGGTATTGCCCGCCCAACTCCACCTCGGCCGTGGAGGCGGCCTGCCCGTACACCTGGCTGGTCACACCTTCCTCCACGTGGAGCAGATAGATGCGCGCGCCGTAGAGTTTGCCCATGGCGGCCGCGTGGCTCACCGCCAGGCGGTCGAGTGCCGTATGATCCAGGGGCACCAGGATCCGGTGATACACCGGGGCGGCGATCTCCGCGCCCCCGGGCTCGGGCAGTTCCACCGGCGCCCGTCCATATTTGCGGGTCCACCGACTCATCAGCGGCTCCATCGTAACCCATAACAGCAGCAGCAGGAAGCCGGCCGACACCGGGATTACGGCGATCCATACGGCGGTTTTCCACTCGCCCGCCGCCGCCAGCCAGTCCGCGATAGCCATGCCGGCCAGCCGCACATTCAGCGCGATGATGACGGCCGCGGTGAGCCAGGCCAGCAGGCGCACCCACGCTTTGTTGGCGAAGGAGCCCATGCGTTGGCGGTCGTTGGTGAAGTGGATCAGCGGAATTATGGCGAAGGGCAATTGCATGCTCAGGATCACCTGGCTCAGGATCAGCAACTGGTAGGTAGACTTGTCGCCGGCGTACCAGATGGTGAACGCGGCGGGCGCCACCGCCAGGCCGCGCGTCAGCATGCGGCGCATCCAGGGACGCATGCGGAAGTTGAGGAAACCCTCCATGACGATCTGCCCCGCCATGGTCCCGGTGAGCGTGGAAGATTGTCCCGAGGCGAGCAGCGCCACCGCGAAGAGCACGCCCGCCGCGCCGGTGCCGAGCAGCGGGGCCAGCAGCAGGTGAGCCTGCTGGATTTCCGTCACCACGATGTGGCGCTTGAAGAACACCGCGGCCGCCATCACCAGAATGGCCGCGTTCACCAGCAGCGCGCCGTTGAGCGCCACCAGGCTATCGATGAAGTTGTAGCGGCAGGCGGTCCGCTTGTCAGTTTCCGTGAGGCCGATTTGCCGCGTCTGCACGAGCGCCGAATGCAGGTAGAGATTGTGCGGCATCACGGTGGCGCCAATCATCCCGATGGCCACGTACAGGCTGTCCCGGTTGAGGTGCGGGGCCAGTCCGGTCAGCAGTTCGCTGACTGCCGGCTTGGCCCAGAAGATTTCGACGCCGAAGCAGGCCGCCATCACCGTGATCAGGGTCAAGATCACGGCTTCGATGGTGCGGATGCCGAAACTCTGGAACCAGAGCAGCAGGAGCGTGTCGAAGGAGGTGATCAGGACGCCGGCCAGCAGAGGAATGTGGAATAGCAGGTTGAGTCCGATGGCGGCGCCGATGACTTCCGCCAGGTCGCAGGCCGCCACGGCGATTTCGCAAAGCGCCCAGAGCGCCAGGTTGACCGCCCGCGGGTAGGTCTCCCGGCACGCCTGTGCCAGGTCGCGCCCGCGCACGATGCCGAGGCGCGCGCTGAGGGTTTGCAGCAGCACCGCCATGGCGTTGGACATCACCAGCACCCACAGCAGCGAGTAGCCGAAACGCGCGCCGCCTTCCAGATCCGTGGCCCAGTTGCCCGGGTCCATATAACCAACGCTCACCAGGTAGGCCGGCCCGGCGAAGGCGAACATGCGCTTCCAGAAAGACACCTGGGAGGTGCCGACGGTAGAGTGCACGTCCGCCAGGGAGCGCGATTCTTCCCCATGATGTCTCAACGACAACATGTACTTAACTATAGTTAAGTTGGAACGGGGAACGCAACTTCGCGACAAATGGAGTAAGTTATTAGCCATGCCAACCATCAATCGCCGGATTACTCTGGCCGCCCGGCCCGTGGGGATGCCGAAGGAATCCGACTTCCGTCTGGAGGAATCGCCCATACCGCGTCCCGGGGGTGGGGAAGTTCTGGTGCAGGCGCTTTACCTGTCGGTAGACCCTTATATGCGGGGCCGCCTTACCGGCGTGACCACGTACGCTCGCGGATTGGACCTTGGAGAAGTGATTGTGGGTGGAGTGGTGGGGCGGGTGGTGGAATCGCGCGATCCGCGCTATGAGGCGGGAGACACGGTGGAGGGCATGCTGGGGTGGCAGGAGCACGCCGTAGCACCCGCTAAGGCGCTGCGCAAGATCGACCCGGCGGCGGGGCCCGTCTCATCGGCATTGTACGTTCTGGGGATGCCGGGTCTCACGGCGTACTTCGGGCTGCTGGAAATCTGCCGGCCTCAGGCGGGCGAGACAGTGGTGGTATCCGGCGCCGCGGGAGCCGTCGGTTCTTTGGTGGGGCAGATCGCGAGGATCAAACGCTGCCGCGTTATCGGCATCGCGGGGAGTGACGAAAAAGTCCGCTTCCTGATTGAGGAACTTGGTTTCGACGGCGCTTTCAATTACCGCGCGACGCCGGATTACGGCGCGAAGCTCAAGGAACTGTGCCCCAACGGCGTGGACGTGTACTTCGACAATGTGGGCGGCGCGATCACCGACGCGGTGATGCGGCGCATTGCCAGGCATGCGCGCGTGGCGGTGTGCGGGCAAATCTCGCAGTACAACTCGGTGGAACCCGAGACCGGTCCGCGGTGGTTGAGCCAGTTGGTGGTGCGGCAGGCCAAGGTGGAAGGCTTCCTGGTGACGCAGTTCGCAGAGCGCTACGATGCCGGACTGCGGCAGCTCTCCGCGTGGCTGAAGGAGGGGCGCCTGCGCTATCGCGAGGATGTGGTCGAGGGGCTGGAAAATGCGCCGCGGGCGTTCATCCGGATGCTGCAGGGGAAGAATATCGGCAAGCAGTTGGTGAAGGTGGCGGAGTAGGGCAAACGCTCCCGTACCGCAAAAATTGAGGGCCCAAACCCCACGACATGCAGCCGTTGGGGAAGGGCCCTCCGAATCGCTCGATTCCATGAGGCTAGTGCTTGGCGCGGGAGATTTTGCCGCTCATCTGGTTCTGCTGTTGGTTGACCTGCTTCTTCTCGGCCGCGGTGAGTTTGCCGCCATTGGCCGAGCGGTCGGCCTTGACCTCTTTGTTGATGGCGGTTTCGCCCTTCTCCAGCTTCGCGGTCTGGCCTGCGCTCAGCTTGCCGGACCCTACACCGTTGGCGATGCGGTCCTGTTGGTTCTCGCGCCTCGCTCCCACTTCGCTCTTGGGCGTGCCCTGGGTGGCCGCGTTGTGCTTGTCGGCGTAGATCTGCCCGCTCATCTGGTTCTGCTGCCGGTTGACGATCTGCTTTTCCTGGCCGGTAAGTTTGCCGCCGTTCAAGGTGCGGTCGGTGTGCACTTCCTGGTTGATCGCCGCCTCCTTGGTTTCCAGCTTGCCGGTTTCGCCCGCGGTCAGTTGGCCGCTCTTGATGCCTTGCGCCACGCGGTCCTGCTGGTTCTCTTTGCGCTGGTCTACCGTGTTGGTCTGCGCAGCGGCGCCCATCACCGTAACCGTCGCTGCAATGATCATCGTGCCGATGAATCTCATGGTCTGTTCCTCCTCTGCGATTTTGCTTTCGCTCAATCGCTCACGGTGGACTAAAAACATTAGAGGAGCGTAAGTTGCTGTCGCGCGCCGTTAAAGTCCGTTCATGCACGCGGTCCGTCGATCTCCGCCTCCGGGAAACCTGATACAACTAGGGGCATGACACAGGCATCCACCGGACGCAGGGACTTTCTGAAGGCAGCGGGCGCCGCCGCGCTTACTTCCTCCATCTTTACGGGCAACCTCAAGGGCGCCAACGACAAGGTCAATATCGGATTCATCGGCATCGGGGCGATGGGCACCGGGAACATCGGCTATGCGGCCAAGGTGCCGGGCTTCCAGATCACCGCGGTCTGCGACGTCTACCAGCCGGCGTTGGAGCGTGCGCAGGCGCTGACGAAGAGGCTGGGCTTCGAGGGCGTCAAAGGCGTCAAGGATTTCCGCGAGATCCTGGCCGACAAATCCATCGACGCGGTGTGCATCTCCACGCCTGACCACTGGCATCCCTACATGGCCGTGGAAGCCTGCAAGGCGGGCAAGGACGTGTACGTCGAGAAGCCCTCATTCGTCTACATCGACGAGGGTCCGAAGATGGTGGAAGCGGCGCGCAAGTACAAGCGCGTGGTGCAGGCGGGCACCATGCAGCGATCCGGCAAGTTCTTCCAGAAGGCGCGCGAGATCGTCAAAAGCGGCGAACTGGGCGATATCACGTTCTGCCGCACCTTTCAGGCGGGCACGACGAAGAAAGAAGGCTGGGGCAATCCGCCGGACACCGACCCGCCCAAGGATCTCGATTGGGATCTGTGGCTGGGTCCCGCGCCCAAGCGCGCGTTCAACGCCAATCGCTGGGGCGTGGCCCAGGACCGATGGTCCACCTTCCGTTATTTCTGGGATTACGCGGGCGGCGCCATGACGGATTGGGGCGTGCACTTGATGGACATCGTGCAGTTCGCCTGCGACGAAGTCATGCCCACCTCCATCGCGGCGCAGGGCGGCAAGTTCTACGTCGACGATAACGTGGAGACGCCGGACACGATGATGGTGACCTACCGCTACCCGGCCTTCGTCGCGTCCTACGAAAGCCGCACCGCCAATCCGTTCCCCTTGTACGACAGCACCTACGGCACGGCCTTCCACGGCACCAAGGCAACGCTCATGGTGAATCGCGGCGGCTACTGGATCTTCCCCAACGATAAGAATTCGCCATCGGTGGCGGAGACGAACAAAGCCATGGCCGACATGAACGTGCCGCACTGGAACAACTGGCTGGATTGCATCAAAACCCGCGAGAAGCCGATCTCCGACATCGAGACCTGCGTGCGCACCACCGCCACCTGCGTGCTGGCCAACCTGTCGATGCGCCACGGCGTGACGCTGGATTGGGACGACAAGGCATTCACCGTGAAGCAGCAGAATATCAAGCCGTTCCTGAAGGCCAAATATCGTTCGCCGTGGAAACTGGAGGTCTAGTACAGCGATGGATGTGGAATGGGTGCGCCGTTATTGCATGAGCCTGCCCCACACCACGGAGACGGTGCAGTGGGGAGCGAACCTGGTTTTCAAGATTGGCGGCAAGATCTACGCCATGGCGGAACTGGAGGCCGCCGATCACTGGGTCTCCTTCAAATGCTCGCCCGAGGATTTCGCGGAGTTGTGCGAACGCCCCGGGATAATTCCGGCGCCGTATCTGGCGCGCGCGCAGTGGGTGACGCTGGAGACCGAAGACGCCATTCCGCGGCCCGAGTTGAAGCGCCTGCTGCGGCAAGCCTACGACCTGGTGTTCGCTAAGCTCCCCAAGAAGACGCAGGCCGGGTTGAGGTAGCGGTGGCATAAGGCTCCGCCTTGTGCATTCGGGCGCAGCCCGAACGTCCGAGCTCCGCTCGGATGGACAAGCCGGAGGCTT
>PLDO01000299.1 GCA_003136215.1 Bryobacterales bacterium | reverse complement strand
CGAAGATTTCTGGCAGATGCTGCTGGCGGCTTCGAAGGTGGATGCGGCGGTGGAGAACGCGGTCCATTCCGGCGAACCGGCCCACGTGGCGAGGTACGCCTTCCAACTGGCGCAGGCGTATAGCAGCTTCTACCAGAAATACTCCATCATCCACGAACCCGACCGCGAAAGAAAAGTCTTCCTCCTGTGGATGACGGATTTCTTCCGACGTCAGCTGGAGCGGACCGGCTCGATTCTGGGAATTCAGATCCCCGAGTACATGTAGCTAAGGCGTCGCCGCAGTGGTAAAGCCGGGCCTGCCGTCGCAGTAATTGACCTCGGATTCGAACACGCGTACGAAGCCCAGATCGCGCTTCAGCGGGATGGATTTCGCCATCTCCAGGTGCTTTGGGTCCCATTTGCCGCCGCAGAGGAAGGCGATTTTGGGCGCCGCGGCACGTTGCCCGGGGCTACTCAGGATGCCGCGCATCGCTTCGGGCAAGGCGCCGTCCCAGGCGTGGGCCGAGCGCGGCGTGATCACCGCCAAGGGTCCGTAAATCCAGGGAGTATTCAGCAGGATGGCCTTGCTTTGGCGGGCGTAATGAGCCCCTGCCCAGAAGTAGGGGTTGAACATGAGCCCATCGACGCTCTCGTCCTGACCGGAAACGATGGCTCCCCACCCTCCTTCCTGCAAAGACCGCGCGTCGTAGATCGGTGCCAGGGCGTTCACAATGGCCGAGGTCTCGCGGTAACGGATCACCGCCAGCGTCGTCATCAGGCAGAGCGCGGCAGCCAGGACCGCGCGGTGCAGGGGCCGGGGCAGTGTCAGCGGCGCCAGTGCCAGCAGGCAGCACACCACAAAGAGCAACGACATCCGATCCGCGAAGAACCCCGCACCAAGAAACCAAGGCGGCCCGAAAATGAACGCGGCCAGGGCAACCACTGCCGTCAGGCCCAAAGCAGTGCTTGCGGCAACGGCAGCCGGACCGCGCGTCCGCGGGGCGCGTACCGCCCGGATCGCCACCAACGACAGGGGCAGGAGCAACAACAGCAGCAGGCAACAACGATATAGCGGATCGGAAAACGGCGACAGGGCTGCCATATGCAGCAGCGCCCGTAACCGGAACGCAACATCGACATGCCCCGAACCTGTGGGCTTTCGGACCGCTGAAGACGCAAAGCTCGCCACCCAGAGCATGGCCATCGCCAGCGGTGCGGTAATGGCGACACTGCGCGCGATTCGCCGCCAGCCGGCCCGCATTCGTCCCCAAACGCATCCCCCGGCGGCGCGGTAAGCGCCCACGAAGATCGCCGCCAGGTGACCCGCGACAAAGAGTCCCAAAAACGCCAGGGCCAATTGATGCATGGTGCACAGCGCCATCACCAGGGCAAGCCAGAGCAGCAATGCTCTCCCGCTCCAGCCCGGCATTGCGCGGAGCCACACACCCATGGCGAAGAACAGCGTCGCAATTCCGAACGAGTAGTTGTAGATGCCGAGGTAAAGATAGCTGTTAAAGGCGAACGGCAAAAGAAAAAACGGCAGCCAGTCGTTCCGCGGCTCGACGGAGTGCACCAGAAACCGCACACCGAGTGAGAAGGCCACCACGTACAGACACACCAGGATCCGCTCGGAGGTCAGCGGCGAAAACATCTGATTCAGCAGCAGGAGCGCATAGTTGAAGAAGCAATATACCGGTGCGTGGCTGTTCAAACGGAAGTAGGCCGAATATCTTCCGCCGTCGCGTAAGAGATCCGCCAGCACATCGGTGTAGTAAAGCTGAACCGGGCCGTCCTGAGAGGGAAAGGAACGGTGCAGCCAGACCGCACCGGCCTGCACGGCCGTCAGGCCGAAAAACAGATTTCGGACGCCTTGGCCACTGGCTCGCCGCCGAAAATGCTGGAGAATTTCCGAAACTGTGACCATGGTTCGCCCGCGCGAGGCGGGGCGCAGCTATGCGCAAACCCACTCGATTCAGTCTCCGACAGTTCGGCGGGAAAAAACAGAATATCCATTGTTAACCCGGGACTGTTGCCGAAACCACCGGCTAGGACTTCAGCAAATCCTGCAAGGCCTCGAAGGAGATCGCCCAGGCGACGCTGGAACCGTCGTACCCCTTGAATTCCACATCCCGCCGCACGAAACCGGCGCGCGCCGCGACCGCCAGTTCGTGGTGGGTGCGCTCTCCCAGCGCTACGTCGAGACCGATCCCCTTGGTGGCCGATTCCAGGCGGAACGCCGCGTTGACGGTATCGCCGAGCGCGGTGAAATCGGTGCCGCCCAGAATCGCCGGACCGGTGTTCACGCCGGCGCCGATGCGTAACGGCGCCGGCAGCGCCAGCGCTTTGCTAACCTCCGCCGTGGCCGTATTGATTTCGTTCACGGCGTGCAGCACGCGCCAGACTTCGGCGCCTACCTGTTCCGGATGATCGTGTACCCAAACCGCCATCACCGCGTCGCCGATGTATTTCTGCGCCCAACTTCCCAGCCGCTGAGCAATCTGGCCGCTGCGCAGGAACCAGGTGCCGATGGTCTGGGACAGGAGGGCTTCCGGCAGGCTGCGCGCCAGCGGTGTAAAATCGCGGATGTCCACCACCAAAATGGTGCTCAGGGAACTGGTGTGCAGCGCGTTGGTCGGCTCGTCCCTCCGGTCTACCGCGGACGCCGCCAGAACGGATTCGGAGCGCGCGGGGTTGCGCAGGATCAGTTGCTGATCGCCGAACAGTAGTTTGTCGTTGTCGTTGAGCCCCACGGGAAAACTCACCCGGCTGCCGTTGACAAAGGAACCGTTGCGGCTGCCCAGATCCACCAGGGCGAGATCGCCGGAGTCTCGGCGCTGAATGAGGGCGTGCAGCCGCGATACCGAACGGCTGTCGAGCATCACGGCACAACCGTCGCCTCGTCCGATGGCCCAGGACTGCCCCTCGCCAAGAGGAAACCGCCGTCCGGTGGATTCCATCAACAGGAACGGGGCAAACGCCGAAGGAGTCACTTCCCACTAATTTAGCAGACCGTTCCGGAGGAACCTTGGCGGCACGGGCTGCGCGCAGAGGCAAAAATCAGGACTAAGGTCCTAAATCGCCCGTTTTGTACTGGAACGAAAAGGTTTCCCCCAGTACAGTCGGTACAAAGCCGGTGATTTTTTTAAATCACCGACGGGCTAAACTAATTCCAGAGGTCGGCCGATAGATTACCAACGGTGCAAAACTCGATGGCAATTTACCAGATTTTCATATACCTTCAACTGTTGGATTTACTAACTACGCTCCTCGGCATTCGATTGGGTGCCGTGGAAGCCAGCCCCTTCGTCCGGCTGCTGATGCATGCGGGCTCACTCAACGGAGTGGTCGCCTCAAAGGTTTTGGCGTTGGGGATCGGCGCTCTTTGTATCTACACCCGCAGGTCTCATGTCCTCCGCTGGATCTCGTACTGGTATGGTGTGCTGGTGGTCTGGAACCTGATGGTGATCCTGGCCGCCTGAAGATCGTCCCCTCACCGGCGAATCAGCCAGGAGGAAGTCAAAGCGAAAGCCGCCAGAAGCCCGGCGTCCGCCAGGATCTTTCGCCATGGCCAGTCTGCGAGACGCGGACGAATCAGCTCTGCGGGAGCAAATCCGGTAATGCCTTCAGCGAAGTGTTTCCACACGGGATACCTGCTTTCAAATTGCGGACAACCATACGGCCGCCCTGGTCGAGAACTAATTGCAGCAGCGGCAAATCGCGGTCCTGCACCACGTAGCTGCCTGTCTGCATGCCCCAGGAATCGGCGTAGTGGGCGGTGACATAGGGATTATCGGCCACGGTCCGTAAGCGGAACGCCGCCGTTGAGGGCTCGTAATTCGCATAGCTGTAACAGCGCCCCACGCATGCCCGGTCGATCATGTGGGCCACGGCGAAAACGTGCAAATAAGGATCGTCGACGCCGCTCACGATACGCTGGCCGGCCGGGATGCGCGAGATCACCCTGTCGATGCGGTCCTCCAGGACATTCAGAATCTTCTCATCACGGTACAAAAATCCAAAGAACACCATTGCCACCAGAGCCATGGCATAACGCTCGAAGGCGCGCGGGCGGGCGGCGGCGAGCAGCGCACAGACACAGATGCCTACCCCGAGTGACATTCGCTCGGCGATATAGACCAGGGCGTGATGGAAACCCGGGAGCAGGATGGTGGACGGCAGAATGGAGACCACCGCCGCGCTGATCAGGCAGAACTGGAAGGGAACACCCGATACCACCCAAGCCGCGCCGGACTCCCTCAGCAAATTGATAAACAGCATTCCCCAGAGGATGAGCAGGCCCACCAGGACCACATAGTATTTGCTGTCGAATACCCAGACCTGGTCCGCGCCCGTGGCCATCTTGATCTGCTGCGGCGACCAGCGCGAGAACATCGTGCGCCCCACTACAATCTGCAGCATTATCAGGCACGCCAGACAGGCCGCGGTGACGTACGTGCGAGCACGCGGCGAGAGCCTCCGCGCCAGCCCCTGGTACGACACCAGGCCGAGCGTCCACACCACCGGCAGCGCGTGCGCCAGATAGGCCAGCGCCAGAAGAGGCACGACGAGAGCGATACGGCGCGGTTGCCAATCCCAAACCACGGCGAGCACCCACAGGCACAGGCCCATACTCAGGTAGAAATTGAAAAAGCCCATGTGAAAGACCCAGCCATAGGCCAGCATGGCAATACAAGGCAACAGGTGCCACGCCGGCCGGCCGCCCACGACGGAGATGAACCGGAAGGCCCCCCAAACAAACACCAGGACCGCGATGGAAACCGAGATGCGCTGCGCCGCTTCGGCGCCAAACAGGCGAAACAGGCCGCCCAGCATGAGGTCGAACAGAATATTCGTGGTCTGGCTGACGACCACCAGTCCCTGCGATCGCCCGGATTCGATTAACTGGGTAAGCCACGCGTTGTAGATATGACTGGAGAGGTCGCCAGCCTGCACCCGCGGCAGCCAGAAAACCGGAGCCAGCAGAAGGATCGAGAGCGCGATGTACCACCACTTTCGCATTTTAACTATTCTCCAACCGAAGTCTCTGGAACTGCGGAATCAGTTCGAAAGGTGTAGCCACCGTCTGGATGGATTCTCCCGTTTGCCGGATACAATCTTCCTCGATCTGTGAATCTGCGCCGCCGCGGGCCGCCAGTTGCAGGTAGCGGATCCGCATGGGGTCGATCCCCATAATGCGGCAGCAGGTGGCATCGACAGCCACCGGATCTCCGCCTGCCACCAGCACGCCGACGTGTTTAGCCGTGCCCTGGATGGGACCGTTACCCTCCATCCCGACGATACCGTCCACGATGGCGAAGTGGTGCCGGAAGGCAGCATGCAGGTCGACAATCGATTCTTCGATACCCACCCAGTGGAGGACGTTCTTGGGCCAGCCGTAAATACCGCTGGGCACCACGCCGAACAGGTTCTTCATGGAGAGCGTCGCGCCCACCCAGTGGTGGGTTTTCATCTTGGGAATGGAGACCAGTAAGTCGGCGCCGAGGGCACTGTTGGGCAGGTAGAGCTTCTTGATACGGGAGAACTGTGCCGTGGGCCGCACACGCGTGACCTCATCCAGGTTGAGATCGACGAAGTGGTCTTCGAAGTCCGGGACGGTGCGGAAGTACCCGGCGGCGTCCGCCAGGTCCAGCGTGTTACGGCGATGTCCGGGTCCCTCGGCAATACGAACCGAGGCGGCGCCCATGGCGCGAAACGCCTCATAGGCGGCGTGGACGACGAGCGGGTGGGTGTTGATGCTGCTGGCGGGTTCAAATTCCACAAGGTTGGGTTTGAGCAGGATGTTGCGTCCCCGGATGTCGCCCAGATGCTCCACCAGCAAGCGGCGCATGGTGTCGTAGATGGTCTGGTCGTAGGCGGGAACCCTCAGGATGGAAACGTGCGGCGGCTCAAGGGTCCGCACTTTGGTTGCGCACCCGGTCATCATTGCGGCGCCCGCGGCGGCCGTCAGCAGTTCGCGTCTGGTGAGTTGGTGTGCCATTCTCAGCCCCAGAAAATGTCCGTACCGTTCTCGGTTCGCGCCACGAGCATGTCCAGGGACGTTTCGGGCAGCGTCCGGCGGGCGAGCTGGGGAGGGGGGCAGTAGCCATCGGGCATGCGTCCGTGGGCCATAAGCCCGATGCGCAGCCAGTTCAATGCGTCGGCCGACCGGCATTCGCTGAGGAAGCGGCCCGCCACGCCCAGGGCGCACTCGGTTGCCGGGGACCGCACCCCGCGCAGGGCCGCCAGCGCCATTCCGGTGGTCTCGGGGTACGGGGTCGCCTCATAGCCCAGCGCGCGCACCGAACCGTGATTCCAGCCGCCGCCCACGCACATGCGCCGCAGCAGGAATCCACGGCCTAGTTCGACCCGCCGCCGAATTGCCGGCGAGGGGCGATACCGCATCTCCTTCTCGAGCGCCAAAATGGACAGCGAGGTGGGGCCGACCCAGGCCGCCGTCTCGGGTATCCAGGGCCACCCCGGGAATTGATGATCGGGTACCGGCGGTTGGCCCAGAAGCCACATGCGCAAACGGAATGTAGCGGAGGATTCTTTCCCGGTGGTGGCTAACAGCCATTCGATGGCCCGCCCATGGGCCGCACTCCCCAGTTGCCCGGAAGGCAGCAGTGCCACCAGCGCCGTCACCCAAGTGCTTTCGCCGAATCCGGTTTGCGGGGGCCAGCCGCCATCGGGCAACTGCAAAGCTCTTAACCAATCCAGGCCCCGGCGCGCAGCCTGGAGCTCGCCGGCGGCCAACAGAACCAGGATGGCGTACACGGTCGGCTCCGTCCGGGACGTTCCCCGAAGGTAGGGCCAGCCGCCATCCCGATTCTGCTTGGTCACCAAAAGTTCAATCGACATCGTGATCTCGCTGCTGACGGCGGGCTCGAGCTGCCCGCTTCGTGCCAGACGTCACTCCATGGAAAATCAGCGGGTTACCCGGCGGCTGCGGCGGCGTGAGAGCAGCATGACCAACGTCACACCAGCGCCTAGCCAGATCGCTCCTTGAATCGCAAGCTCCATTTGTTTCCTCCTTTCGTGATAATAGGATGCCCTTCCTGCTTACCGGGGGCTTCTGCGAGACCGCCGCCGTTTCAAAAAGAGGATCATGATGCCTCCAGCCGCGATCCAGATGCCTGCCTGCATAATCGTATCTGTCATTTGTCTGTATGCTCCTTATCGTGTCAGCCCATTTTTTTCATCATGGGGAAGAGGTACTTGAAGACCTGTAATAGGCCCGGCCCGGCCGCCACAATCAGCATGGACGGCAAAATGAAAAAGAAAATCGGAAATACCAGTTTGACGCCGACTTTACCGGCGCGCTCTTCGGCATCCTGGCGGCGCCGCACGCGCAAGAAATCCGAATGCGTGCGCAGGCTTTCCCCCATGCTGGTGCCGAAGCGATCGTTCTGCACCAGAATGGCTACCAGCTTGCGAAACTCGGCCTCGCCCGTCCGTTCGGCAAAATTGCGCAACGCCTCGCTGCGACGTTTCCCGTGTCGCATTTCCAGGGTGACCAGGGACATCTCGTCGCTCAGGTCCGGATGGCTGCCGTAGAGTTCACGGGCGACGTGTTGGATGGCCTGATCCAGCCCTAAGCCGGCCTCGATGGAAACCACCATCAGATCCAACGCGTCGGGCAGCGACAGGCGGAGAACCTCCTGCCGTTTGGCGACCTTCTTTTCCAGGAAGAACCGCGGCAGTATCCAGCCCGCGCCGATGCCGGAGGCCATGAGGCCGAGTTTCATCACCGGGGTGGGGGGCATCTTGGCTTCGAGCATGACGCACATCACCAGCATCACCAGGGTGCTCACGATGCGCAGGCCATAGAATACCGCCAGCGCGTTTTCCGAGCGGAAGCCGGCACGGATCAGATCGATCTTCAGGTTGGCGACTTCCGCCTCCGAAGAGGGGACGCGCGACCCGATGCCGTGAAGGATGGTCACCAGGGTGCTGCCTTCGCCTTCGTTGCCGTTTTCGACCAGGCGCTGGGTATCGGCGGTGATGACCGGTCTGCCCAGCTGGTGCATGAACTTGCCGGGCTTGTAGATCAGACGATACCCCACCCAGCTGAGGATGAGCATCAGCATGAGGAACGCGCATGTGGAGAACAATGCCGGATGAACCATATCAGACCTTTATGTTGATGATCTTCTTGATGAAGAAATTGCCCAGAATCTGCGCCACGATGGCGCCGCCAATGAGATATTTGCCGTCGGAATCTTCGGCCATGCCCTGCAAATAGCCGGGCGCCACAAACAGCAGGCACAGCATCGTGGCTACCGGCAGGAGGGTGAGGATGGTGGCGGTGAGGCGCCCGTGGGCGCTGGCCGCTTTGACTTGTCCCTTCAGGCGGAAGCGTTCGCGGATGACGTAGGCCAGGCGAGAAAGGATTTCGCTCAGGTTTCCACCCGTCTGCTTCTGTAGCAGGACCGACGACGTAAAGAAACGCACATCAAGCAGCGGAACCCGAACCGAGAAATTCCGCAAAGCGATATCGATGGGCGCCCCCAGGTTTTGCTCGTTGAACAGCGCCCGGAACTCCTGCCCCAGCGGATCGGCCATCTCCTCTCCCAACATTTCCAGGCTGATCGAGAAGGCGTGGCCGGCCCGCATCGAGCGGGCCAGAAAGTCCAGCGATTCGGGGAATTGCTCTTCCAGCGTGTTCAGCCTCTTCTTGCGCTTGGCCCGCACCACCAGATACGGAATGGATCCGAAGAAGAGACCCATGACGATCGCCGTGACGGGGGCGTTGAACAGGAACGGCATTAACAGGCCCAGGCCCACGCCCGGAATCATCATCAGCGCCATGGACGTCAACAGGCGTGAGGACGACCAGTTCAAGCCGGCCTGCAGAATCTGTTCCTCCGCATGCTTGGAAAATTGCAGGGCCGCAACCACCCGTTTGAGTCCTGTGGGCTTGTCGGACTCGATTTCCTTGAGCAGGTTGCTGACGCCGACCGCCTCTTCGCCGGAGGCCGTGTGCAGCATGCCTACCACCTGGTTCTTTCGCCGGGCGTCGAAATACTTCATCCCCACGCTGACAGCCAGCAGGCTGAGCGCGAAAACGACGACGAAAGAGACCACGACGGATAGGGGCATCAGTTAATCTCCACAACCGTTTGAAACATCTGAGTGGGAAGCACGATGCCGCACTGTTTGAGGCGCTCGTAGAACTTGGGCCGGATGCCGGTGGCGCGGAAACGGCCCCTCACCTTGCCGCTCTCCGTGATGCCGGTCTTTTCGAACAGGAAGACATCCTGCAGCGTGATCACGTCCTGCTCCATGCCGATCACTTCGGTGATGTGGGTGATGCGGCGCGTTCCGTCGCTGAAGCGTGAGGTTTGCACGAACAGATCCACCGCGCTGGCGATCTGCTGGCGGATGGAGCGGATTCCCATGTTGGCGTTGGCCATGCCGACCATGACCTCCAGGCGGCCCAGGCCGTCGCGCGGGGTGTTGGCGTGGATCGTCGTGAGCGACCCATCATGACCCGTGTTCATCGCCTGCAACATATCCAGGGCTTCTTCCGAACGGACCTCGCCCACGATGATGCGGTCGGGCCGCATACGCAGGGCATTGATGACCAGTTGCCGGATGTGGATCGCGCCCGTGCCTTCCACGTTGGCCGGACGGGTTTCCATGCGGGCCACATGCGTCTGCTGGAGGCGGAGTTCGGCGGCATCCTCGATGGTTACAATGCGCTCGTCTTCCGGAATGTAGGAGGACAGCGCATTCAACAGGGTGGTCTTACCGGAACCCGTGCCGCCGCAAATCAGGATGTTCAGTCGCGCCTTGACGCAGCCCTTCAAGAGTTCCAGCATCCCGTCCGTCAGGGCCATCTTGGCCACCAGATCCTCGCCTTTCAAGGCATACCGGCCGAAGCGGCGGATGGACAGCAGAGGGCCATCCACGGCGACCGGCGGAATCGCCGCGTTGACACGCGAACCATCGGGCAGGCGCGCGTCTACCAGCGGCGACGATTCGTCCACGCGCCGTCCCACCCGGGACACCACTTTTTCGATGATGCGCAGCAGGTGCGCGTCGTCCTTGAATTCCACCGGTGTGCGGTAGAGTTTGCCGCCCCGTTCCACATAGACCAGGTGCGGTGTGGTCACCAGGATGTCACTGATGGTGGGGTCTTGCAGCAGCGGTTCCAGCGGGCCAAGACCGAAAACCTCATCCAGAATTTCCTCGATGACCCGGTCCTTTTCCACCAGGCTCAGGGGCGTCTTCTCTTCCTCCACCAGCTTGGCCACGGCGGCGCGGATCTCCGCCCGCACCCGCTCGCCGGCCATGGAAGACAACGCTTCCAGATTGATGCGGTCCAGCAGCTTGCGGTGCAGCGTGAACTTCAACTCCTGGTATTCCGGAGTGGAGCCCTCGCGCGTGAAGAGCCGATTCACCCAGCCGGTCTCCCGGCTGTCGCCGGAACCTTTTCCCGTATCGATCATGGAAGCCATTGTGGTTTGCCTTTAGCCGAACAATGCGAAACGTTTCTTGCCGGTGGGCGCCGGCTTATCTTCTTCCAGATTCGCCAGCTTCTGTGCCAGCCTGGCGATCTGTTTCCCCAGTTCGGAAGTGCGCGAGAGCATCCGGCCCTCCGCGTAGGTTTCATATAACTCGGGATAATCGTTGCTCACCGTGCAGAAAATCGGCGTGCCGAGCATCTTTTCGAGTTCACCCGGTGTGATGTCGAGGCGCTTGGGAGCGCGGTTGAGAATCAGTTTGATGCGGTGCTTGCCGTAGCCGCTGTCAATCAGGGTCTGGATGATCTGCTTGGATTGGTGCAGCGCGGGAACCTCCAGCGTCGTGACCAGGCAGGCTTCATCGATTTCTTCCAGCGCCGCCATCCCCANNCGTCCTTGGGCTGCTGCTTGGACGCCAGCGCCAGCGGAGAGGAGACGATCTCCACCCCGGGGATGCCGTTGGAGACCAGCGCCTTCCAATAATGAATGTCCAGACGGTGCAGGTTGCTGACCGCATCCAAAATGGAGTAGACCGACTTGGTTTTGGTGATGAACGCAACCATTCCTGCATCGAGATCCAGATCGGCGAGCAGGACTCTCTGATTCATCCGGCCCAGTTCGGCGGCGACGTGACAGGCCAGTGTGGTGGCGCCGCAGCCGCCCTTGGCGGACATGAACCCGAGGGATTTGCCGCCGCCTTTGGCCCCCTCGCGGCGCCGGCTGCGCTCCATGCTGCGCCGTTCGAGGGACTTCTTGAGCGGCTCCTGC
>PLDO01000614.1 GCA_003136215.1 Bryobacterales bacterium | reverse complement strand
CTCATGTTGGCCAGGAATTCGCCCTTGGCGCGCGTGGAAGCCTCGGCGGCTTCCTTGGCGCTCACCAGTTCCAAGGCGGTCTTCGCCCGGATCTCACGTTCGGTCTCCAGATCGCGCACGTAGCGGTTGATGCGCTCCTCGGCCTCCCTGCGTTCGGTGATGTCGCGGGCNNCCTCGTCGCAGACCACCGAAGTGGCCAGCGAGATGGGGAATTCCCGCCCTTCCTTGGTGCGGTTCCACAGTTCCCCGTTCCAGTTGCCATCCAGCGTGGCCGGCAGAATCACGTCCCGCACTTCCTCGGAATTGCGCGCCGAGCGAAGCATGGCGATGGGCTGCCCGAGCAGTTCGTCTTCCCGATAGCCATAGGTCCGAAGAAATGCGCGATTGACGTACAGGATGCGGTCCTCGGTGTCGGTGATGGAAATGCACTCGTCCGCGCTTTGGATCGTGTGTGCCAGCATGCGCTGGCGCTTCTCGGCCGCCTTGCGCTCGCTGATATCGCCAATAATGGCGACCGCCTGCCACTGCTGCCCCTTCTGCACGCTAGAAATCGCCACTTCGATGGGGAACTCGGCCCCGTCTTTTCGCAGGGCGGTCAGTTCCATCACTTTGCCCACCCCGGAACCTTGGCCGGTCTTCTGAAAGGTGGGGAAACTCGCCCGGAACTTAGCTTGGAGGTCTGCCGGAACCAGCATTTCGTGCAGCGGTTGACCGATCATCTCCGCCGCCGTGTATCCGAACATCCGCTCGGCGGCGGGATTCCAGAGGATCGTCCGGGCCTCGCCATCCATCATCACGATGGCATTCAGCGAGCTGTTGCAGACCGTCTGAAAGGTCTCTTCGCGATCCCGCAGCGCCCGCTCCGCCGCCAGTCGCGCCGTAATATCCAGCACAGCGGTGCGGATCCCCACCGTCTTTCCACTGGAATCCCGCACCAGCCGGTCATGTATTTCGACCACCAATTCACGCCCGTCGCTAGCTGTATACCGGCGCTGGACCGGCGAGAGGGCCTGGGTTCCATTCAGCTTCCGCCGCACCGCTTCGCGGGCGACTTCGCGTTCCCCGGCCGCCACAATATCCCACACCGGCCGTCCGATCATCCGTTCGGCTTCGTAACCGAGCAGGTCGCACTCCGCCCGGTTCAGACGCAGGATTCTGCCCTCCAGGTCCAGTTCGTGATACGGTACCGGCGCGTTTTCGAACAAATCGCGGAAAGTCGCCTCGATCTGTTGCTTCTCCTTGGTTCGCCGATGCAGGATGCGGGCGAGCAGCGCACAGGCCCCCAGTCCGATGAGCCATATCAAGCCATAGCCCAGAATCGTTATTCGCATGTGACGGGAATGGGCTGCCCAAAGCGGCGCGATCGGGACTGCCACGCTGAGGCCGCCTCGCGTCTCTCCCAACCGGAATCCCTGCTGGCTGTGACAGGAAAGACAGCCCGGCTCAACCGTCAGCGAATGCATCAGACGCAGGTATTCCTGCCCGTCGATGCGGCTGGTCTGACTCACTTCGGCGGTTCCACCCGCAAGCCGCTGCAGCGCTCGCCGCTCCCAGGCGTCCGGCCGGCTTTCCGGCACGATGGAGTCCAGGCTAGTCACGTGTCCTCGAAACGCGAGGACGCTCTCGCCCAACTGACAGATGCGCGGTCCCATCAACGGAGCTTTGGTGCGCAGCAACTCGCGATATGCCGTTCTCGCTTCGATTCTGGCCAGATCTTCTACCGCGACTTCGTCGAACAGCAGGTTGGCGCCGAGCGAAGCCCCAATCGCGACGGTCCATAGACCGGCGGCAGCGAGCAGGCCGTAATTGTCGCAAACCACCCGGCGAACCGCCGCGGGCGGCGCATCTCGGGTGGTCAACCCCATGGTGTCTGGCGGGGGCATATCAAAGACACTCGGGTCTGGAGATCCGTTTCCGGCGGCGCGACTCCTGGCCGGGCGACGCCACGTTCGTCGACCAATACTAAGGGAGCCAAGCCTCACCGCCTTCCAATGCAGGATTCAGGAGCGCACTGCGGAAGGCCGCCGCGGGCAGAAGGCCGCCAGCCATGGCCGGGGGCAGCAGATCCTCAAACTGAAGCTGGCATGTCGGGCAGAGCAACAGGTGCGCTTCCAGCGCATCGGAGCGTTCCGTGTCCAGTAATCCCGCCCGATACCGGACTAGCGTCCGGTCGGGCATATGACACTGGAGCAGAAACTCAAACATCGAAGCCTCCTGGAGCCCCGGTGGCGGCGACTCTCAAGTATAGATTGCGCCCAACGGGCTTCTGGCGGCAATAGGCTGCTACCCGGATTGTTGCCGCGGCGCCCTGTGTGCCGGCTCAGTCCTCCTGCCTTCCCGGTAGAGTGTCGCCCCCCGCGGGACGAGGGTTCTACGGTATCCACTTTCCGCGTTTCCAATGCCAGAGTGTGGTTAGGGCACGGAGCCCCTCTTGCATGATGTCCCAACCCGTGTTTTGCGTGCTACTCATTGAAGACAATCCCGGCGATGCCACGCTGGTGAAGGACATGCTCGCGAGTGCGAGCGACGCCGTATTTCAGGTCCATTGGGCTAACGCCCTCCTGCCCGGTCTTGACCGGTTGGGGCGCGGGAATATCGATCTTGTGCTCCTCGACGTGTCCCTCCCGGATAGCCATGGCCTGGACGGCTTGACCGCCATCCGCGTCCTTTCGCCCAATCTTCCGGTGGTGCTCCTCACGGGGTGGGATAGCGAGTCCATGGCGTTGCGGGCGGTGCAAAGCGGAGCGCAGGATTACCTGATCAAAGGCAAGCTGGAGGGACCGGCGCTGGCCCGCACCCTGCAACACGCGATTGTCCGGGAGCGGACGCGGGTGGCGGCGTCGCCGATAGACTCCCGCCAGGAAAGCGCGGTGGTGGTGGGCATTCTGGGTGCGAAAGGTGGCGTGGGAACCACTACAATCGCGTGTCACTTGGGGAGGGAACTCAAGCGGCAAACCGGCGGCCGTGTCCTGCTAATGGATCTGGATGGGGCGGCCAACTCGATCGCGTTTTTGATGAACCTGAAGGGCACCTACACGATTCTGGACGCCTCCAACGACATTCTTCGCCTGGATCGGGACTTGTGGGCGAAACTGGTGGCTTCCGGCCCGGACGGGGTGGACATTATTCAATCCGCG
>PLDO01000217.1 GCA_003136215.1 Bryobacterales bacterium | reverse complement strand
ACGGCCACTACCTGCAATACGAATACGTCTTTGGCGCGACTGCCGCCGCGGCGCTTTACCGCCGTACGATGATCGACGACATCGCGCTCGATGGCGAGTTTTTCGATACCGATTTCTTCGTCTACCGCGAAGACGCAGACGTGGCGTGGCGCGCGCAGTTGATGGGGTGGAAGTGCCTGTACGCGCCGTACGCCCGCGGCTATCACGTGCGCAAGGTGCTGCCCGGCAATCGCCGCGCACTGCCCCCCGAGATCAACATGCACTCAGTGAAGAACCGCTTCCTGATGCGCATCAAGAACATCTCGCCGAACCTGTACTGGCGCAACTGGTTTTCCATCACGGCACGCGACCTGATGGTGGTGATGTGCTGCCTGATGTGGGAGCACAAGTCGTTAAAGGCCTTCTGGCTGCTTGGCAAGAACCTGCCCCGCGTGCTGGCCAAGCGCCGCCGGATTCAGGCCGCCCGCCGGGTGGACGATCAATACATGGCGAGTTGGTTCCAGTACGCGCCGGTGAGCAAGCGGGCGCCGAAGAAGATGGCGCGCGTGTCCTCGCGTTCCGAAACCGCCAAGACGTAAGTGCGCATCGCGATTGTCGGCACGCGCGGCATTCCGGCCAATTACGGCGGATTCGAAACCTTCGCGGAGGAACTCTCCACGCGTTTGGCGGAACGCGGCCATCAGATCACCGTATACTGCCGCGAGGCGTACGCGGGAGGCCTGTACCGCGGGGTGAGCCTGCAATATCTCCCCACCGTCCGGCACAAGTATTTCGAAACCATCGCGCACACCGCGGTCTCTACCTGGCATCTACTGAGCCATCGCCCCGACGTGGCCCTCTACTGCAATGGGGCTAACGCCATCTTCACGCTATTGCCGCGACTGATGGGCGTTGGGGTGGCGCTCAACGTGGACGGGATCGAGCGCAAACGCAAGAAGTGGAACCGGGCGGCGCGCTTGTGGTATCTGGTGTCGGAGTGGCTGAGCAAGTACTGCCCGACGGTGGTAGTCACCGACGCGCTAACCATTCAGGAGTATTACCGCCAGCGTTATGGCAAGGAGAGCGTCTTCATTCCGTACGGCGCCGAAGTGGGGAAGGTGGATTCCGTGGAGGCGCTGGCGGGGCTGGGACTGGAACCGGGCCTGTATTTCCTTTACGTAAGCCGCCTGGAGCCGGAGAATCACCCGCTCGAAGTGCGGCAAGCCTTCGAACAGGTGGCCACCCCGATGAAATTGGCGCTAGTGGGCGACGCCCCTTACGCGCAGGAGTACATCAGGCAGGTGCGCGACACCAGCGACACGCGCATCGTCATGCCGGGCGCGATCTACGGCACGGGCTATGGCGAACTCGGCTCGCACTGCTTCGCCTACATTCATGCCACCGAGGTGGGTGGGACGCATCCCGCGTTGATCGAGGCGATGGGGCGCGGGGCGCTGGTGGTGTACCGCAATACGCCGGAGAATGCGGAGGTCGTCGCCGGCGCCGGGATTGCGTTTGAACACGGGGAACTCACGGCAGTGTTGCGACACGTGCTCGCCATGCCCGAAGGTGAACGGGAGAGGCTGCGGCGGGCGGCGATGGAGCGGGTGCGCGCGCACTACTCCTGGGAAGCGGTCACGGATGCGTATGAAGGGTTGCTGAAGGGGATGATGAAGTAGCGGCTACGCGGCTGTGAGAAAATGCGCCCGCAAGCGGGCNNCTAAAGCATGCCCCACCAAGCAATGGACTACGCGGAGACTTTCTGGCCGTTTACGGTGACATTTTCCAGGGTGAGACCCTGGACGTTCTCCGTGACCGAGGCCTTCGCGGCGTTTTCAAAGGTGCAATTCTTCAGGCGGATGTTGCTGATGGGAGCGTTCTTGAAACCGCGCAGCGACCAGGCGTTGGCGCACTTTTTGACTTCCAGATTGACCACTTCGACATCGCGGACCACCGGAGTGAACGGCCCCTTCTCGCCTTCCTCGTAGTAGAAATCGACTTCGATGGCGGCGGTCGCCACCTGCCCGCATTTCACATTGCGCATGTAGACGTGCTCGATCACGCCGCCGCGGATGGCGTTGTCCTTGAAGCGCAGCACGCGGTCCAGGTTCGGGCTGTCCATCTGGCACTCCTGCGCGAACACATTACGGATATCGCCGGAGCATTCGCTGCCCATGGTGACGCCGCCGTGGCCGTCTTTCATGGTGCAATTCTGTACGATGAGGTTTTCGCTGGGGGCGTGCAGGCGGCGGCCATCGGCGTTGCGCCCGCTCTTGATGGCGATGCAATCGTCGCCGGTATCGAAGGTGCAGCCGTCGATCAACACGTCGACGGACGACTCGGGGTCGCAGCCGTCGTTGTTGGGACCGTGGCTGGAGACGGTGACGTTGCGCGCGGTGAAATTCCGGCACAGCACGGGGTGCATTTCATACATCGGCGAGTTGACGATAGCGATGTCCTCAATCTGCACGTTGGCGCAGCGGTAGGGTTGCACGAACATGGGCCGCAGATAGCCGCCGTCGCCGAACTTGCGCTCCGCCACGGGCACGCCTTTCTCGACCATATCGACGAGGGCGGCGCGGGCCTTGTTCTGATTCTTGTCGTCCCCGGCAGCGGCGCGTCTGCCTTTCCATTGCCACCAGTTCTCCGCGGTAGCCTGGCCGTCCAGCGTGCCGCCGCCGGTGATGGCGATATTCTGTTGATCCAGGGCGTAGACGAAGGGCGAATAATTCATGCACTCCATGCCCTCAAAGCGGGTGAGCACGATGGGGTAGAGCTTCGGGAGCGTGCCGAAGCGGATGGTGGCGCCCTTGCGGACTACGAGGTTGACGTTGCTTTTGAGGTGGATGGCGCCGGTCAGGCAGACGCCCTCGGTGACCACCACGCGCCCGCCGCCCGCCCGGTTGGCTTCTTCAATGGCCTTGCGGAAGGCTTCGGTGCAATCGGTCTTGCCGTCCGGTTTGGCGCCGTAACGGGTGACGTCGAATTCGCGGTTGGGGAACTTCGGCGGCTGAATGCGTTTCAGGATTTGGGGGTAAAGGGTGAGCCAGGGATCGCCGGCGGCCCATGCGCGCGAACCGGCGAGGGCGGAAGCGGCCACGGCTGCGAGGGCATGGCGGCGTGTGTAGGTGGGCATCTGAACCGATGGTATGGCCGCGCCATATGGGCGTCAAGCGGAGAAATGTTTAGCTCCGCTAAACATACCGTTTTCGGACTGTCCTATCGCTATTGAATTATAATTTGGGTAGATCCCATCAATGCTTACCCTGGAAAAATTTTCCCTCGGCGTAGGGGACCGTTTCGCGCACCAGGCCAGGGCCCAGTTGCAGGCTTGCGTGATGGCGGCGGCCCGCGGCGTCAGCGTCATCCCGGTGTGGAACAAATCGAATCGCGAGCACGGCATCGTGGGGTCGGAACCCGCCAGCGTGCGCGCCGCGGCGGACGAGGCGGTACGGCAGGCGGGCTGGAAGCAGCCCTATCACGTGGACGCCGATCACATCAACCTGAGCACGGTGGACCGCTTCATCGAGGCCAGCGATTTCTACACGCTGGACGTGGCGGCGGCCATCGGACAGGCGGCCGAGAGCGACCGCGTGGAGGTTTTTATCGAGCGCCACGCGGAACTCCAGGGGACGGTGGCTATCCCGGGCATCGAGCAGCCCTTCACCATCGGCCGCGACGCCATCGGACGGATCGCCCGCAAGTATCTGGCGGCCGTGCAGCAGGCGGGCGCCATCTACCGGCACGTGGACGAGAAGCGCGGCGGACGCGAGTTCATCACCGAGGTCTCGATGGACGAGACCGATGAGCCGCAGACCCCGCCGGAGTTGCTGGTCATCCTGGCCGCCATCGCCGACGAGCGGATTCCGGTGCAGACCATCGCTCCGAAGTTCACCGGGCGCTTCAACAAGGGCGTCGATTACGTGGGCGACGTGGTTCAGTTCGAGAAGGAGTTCAGCGAAGACGTGGCGGTGATTGCCTTCGCCGTCGGCCAGTATGGTCTGCCGGCCAACCTCAAATTGAGCGTGCATTCGGGCAGCGACAAGTTCTCGATTTACGCTCCGATCCGGCGCGTACTGGAGAGATCCGGCGCGGGAGTCCACGTCAAGACCGCGGGTACCACCTGGCTGGAAGAGTTGATCGGCCTGGCGGAAGCCGGCGGCAAGGGATTGGCTCTGGCGAAGCAGGTATACTCCAAGGCATTTGAGAACCGCGACGCGCTATGCGAACCCTACGCGACGGTAATCGATATCGATTACGCGAAACTGCCCGCCCCGGCCGTGGTCAACGGCTGGAGTTCGGAACAGTACACTTCGGCGCTGCGTCACGACCAAAAGAATCCGGGTTTCAATCCGGACCTGCGGCAACTGCTGCACGTGGGCTTCAAGGTAGCGGCCAAGATGGGTGAGAAGTACCTCAGGATGCTGGAGAGCTGCGAACCCAGCATTTCCCGCAACGTCACCGAAAACCTTTTCGAGCGGCATATCAAGCCGTTGTTTTTGGTGGCGTGAGCTATATAGACGGGCGCTATCCGAGTTTGGCCCGGGGGGCGAGCTTCGCTCGCCTGGCAAGCTGAAGCATGCCCCACCGATGCTACGCGGGCGACGGGAAATGGCCAAACTCCAGCGCTCGCCAAAGGCAAGCTGACGCCGGCCCCACCTTGGACAGGCCGGAGGCCTATCCTACAGCGATCATGAGGCTGGTGATTCCGGGGAGGCGGGCATGGCGGACGTCCTGGAAACCAGCCTCGGCGAGCCAGGCGGAATATTCGGGCTCGCTGTAACTGGCGCCGGCGCGGGTGCCCACCAGCATGTTGAGGGCGAAGAGCGCGGCGAAGCGGGGAGCGGTCTTGTCGGGCTCGAGGATGAAGTCCTGAATGACGACGCGGCCGCCGGGCGCCAAGGCCTGGCGGCAGCGGCGCAGCAGATCGAGGTTTTCGTCGGGACTGAGCATGTGGCAGATGGCGGAGACGAAGACCAGGTCGTAGTCTTCGCCGAGGGGGCCGGAACGCAGGTCGCCCGGGCGGACGTGGACGCGGTCCGCGACTCCGGCCGTCTGGATGTGTCGGCGGGCGATGGGTTCGACGGTGGACAAGTCCAGGATGTCGGCGCGCAACGCGAGGTTAGCCTGGGCGAACGCAATGGAATAGGCGCCGGATCCGCCGCCGACGTCCAACATGCGGCGGACGTTCTCCACGCCCACGGATCGGACCACCAGGGGCGCGCGTTCGGCGGCATTGCGGTGCATAGCGGCGATAAAGGCCTCGGTCCAATGCGGTCCGCGGCCGGCGATTTCGTCGTGGGCCACGGCGGTGCCGGCGCGCACGC
>PLDO01000204.1 GCA_003136215.1 Bryobacterales bacterium | reverse complement strand
GTCTTCAGCTTCTCGATGGCCACCGGCGGGACCGTCAGTTTCACGGTCAGCCTCGCCCCCTTCTGGCCGGAGCCGAACGGCGGGCGCAGCGCCACGGTGAACTGTTTCTCGGTCCAGCGCCAGGCGTTGGCTTCGATGCCATGGAGGCCCTTGATGAGTTGCGGCTCCACTTTGGGATCGCCCATGTTGAGAACGCTCATCATCTTCGGCGTTTCTTCATCGGTGGCTCCCACCCGCACCTTCTTGCTCTTACATCCCATGGGCGCCAGCACGAGCGCCATCAGCATCAGCGAGCAGCACAGGCGCACTGCGGCGCGGCGCTCGGTCAACATTGTGTGTGTCATCAGTCTCCGCTTCTCTCTACTTGCACGAGGCAACTGTAAAAGGTGGGGCCGCCGCCGAAATCGGTCAGGCGATCGCCGGTCAGGGCGTTGATATTGCGCTGGTCCGGCGCACGCTTCGCCCAGCGCGAGGAAGGCGCACAGACCACGCCGGGCCGCACTCTGCCGTCCACGCTGGCCCTCAACAGGCAGGCGCCGCGGTCGTTGNNTTCATGCTGTCGTCGTTCTTCGGCGAGATCAGCTCCAGCGGGTACTTGCCGCGGAGTGCCGCGTCGCCATGGCGGCTCTCCACGGGCGGCTGGTAATCCAGGGTCGCGGCGTCGAAGTGGCACTTTCCGTCGGGCGTGCCGAAATTGCCCTCGGCGAAAGGCAGGAACGGCGCACCGTCCTCGGAGACGTTGAGGCGCACGGAATGTTCGCGCTCCAGCCGTTCCAGCGTGATGTCCTTGAGGAATGGATGCGGCGAATCGAGCAGCGTGCGGATCATGTCGTCATCGGAATCCGCGAAGCAGGGGTCGCCGAAGCCCATGCGGGCGGCCAGCAGCCGGAAGATTTCGACATTGCTTTTTGTCTCGCCCGGCGGCGTGAGGGCGGGCCGAGCCATTTGCAGGTAGTAGTGGCCGTATGCGAAGTACAGGTCGGTGTGCTCCAGGAAGGTGGTCGCCGGCAGCACGATATCGGCGGCATCGGCGGTGTCCGTCTGGAACTGCTCCAGCACCACGGTGAACAGATCTTCGCGGCGCAGGCCGCGCAGCACGGCGTTCTGGTCGGGCGCGATCGCCGCCGGGTTGGAGTTGTACACCACGAGCGCCTTCACGGGCGGATTGTCCAGCGTAGTTAGCGCCTGCCCGAGCAGCGTCATGTTGACGATGCGCGCTTCGCGCCCCAGCGCCATCTGTTGCAGGTCGGCGCGCTCCAGGCCGGCGCGATTGAGATGGAACGCCTGCGAGGTGGAGAGTTGCAGCCCGCCGCCCACGTCTTTCCACGACCCCGTCAGCGCGGGCAGTAGCGCGATGGCCCGCACACTCGTGGCCCCGCGCTCGCTGCGCTGCACGCCGTAGTTCAGCCGGATGGCGGCGGGCCGCGTAGTGGCGTACTCGCGCGCCAGTTGCACAATCTCATCGGCGGCGATGCCGGTGAGTTCGGCCGCCCGCCGCGGCGTCCACTCGCGCACCCGCTCGCGCAGGCCGTCGAAGCCGTCCGTGTAGCGCGCCACGTAATAGGCATCGTGCAGCCCTTCGCCGATGATGACGTGCATCATGGCCAGCGCCAGCGCAATATCGCTCCCCGGATTGATGAAGAAGTGCTTGTCGCTGGCCGCGCCGGTGCGATTGCGATTCGGGTCGATGGTGTAGAGTTTGGCCCCGTTGCGCCGCGCTTCCATCACGAACGGCCACAGGTGGACGTTGGTGCCGAGGATGTTCGCGCCCCACGCCAGGATCAGCTTGGAATGGCGGAACTGCTCCGGCTCGGTGCCGTAGCGCACACCCAGCGCCTGCGTCAGACCCGCCATCCCGGCCGTCGAGCAGATGGTGCGGTCGAGCCGGGAGGCGCCCAGTCGGTGAAAGAAGCGCCGGTCCATCCCGCCGTAGTTGAGCAGCCCCATGGTGCCCGCGTAGCTATAGGGCAGGATGGCTTCGGGGCCGAACTCGTCCGCCACCGCGCGCAGGCGTGCGGCGATGGTGTCCAGCGCTTCTTCCCACCCGATGCGCTCGAAGCGTCCCGCGCCCTTGGCCCCCACGCGCCGTTGTGGATAGAGCAGGCGGTCCGGGTGATACTCGCGTTCCAGGTATTGCGCCACTTTGCCGCACAGAAAACCGCGCGTCACCGGGTGCTCGGGATTGCCGCGCAGCCTGGTAGCGTGGCCGTCCTGCACGGTCAGCACCAGCGAGCAGCAGTCCGGGCAGTCCAGGGCGCACACGGAGTGGCGGATTTCGGGCATTTCACCCGATTATAGCGTGGGCGTGGTGGCATAAGGCTCCGCCTTGTGCATCCGAGCGCAGCTCGGACGGACAAGCCGGAGGCTTATCCCACAACTGCCTCATTCGACCGGCGCGTTGTAACCCAATCGCCAGTGCGCGGACAGTTTCGGCAGCCCGCGCGGCGGCACCAGTTGCACCGTGATGCGGTGGTATTTTCCGTCGCGCGCCTGGTTCTGCGGCGAATATCCGAGAATATAGCGGTTGCGCAGCTCGATGCCGATCTTCTTGGCGATATCCGGCAGTTCCACTGCGCTGGCCTCGAACAGGCGCCCGCCGGTCTGTTCGGAGATCTTGCCGAGCAGGCCGGCGCCGCCCATCTCCTCCGGCGTCGTGCCGCCGCCGAAGACGCCGATGGAATAGATCAGCACGTCGCTTTCGCGCACCACTTCGGTGACTTCCTTTTGGGTGTAGCGGCTGTGATTGTCGCCGCCGTCGGAGATGATGAGCAGCGACTTCTTATTCTTCTTCGAGCGTTTCATTTCGTGCAGCGCCATGTAGACCGCGTCGAGCAACGCGGTGGAGCCGTGGGATCTCGAAAAGAGGAGCTCGTTTTCAATGGAACCGGTGTCGGAAGTGAGCGGCACGCGCAGTCTCGGGGCGTTGTCGAACTCCACCAGGCAAAACTCGTCTTCGGGGTTGGCGATGCGGAAGAACTCCCTGGCCGCCGCGCGCGAGCGCTGCAATTTGTCGCCCATGCTGCCGCTGGTGTCGAAAACCAGGCAGACCGCGACGGGTTCGTCGTCCATGGCGAACTGCGNNGGCTGCGGCACCTTGTCCTCGAAGACGCGGAAATTCTCCTTCTCCAGACCGGAGACCGGGCGATTCAGCGGATCGTTGACCGAGACGGGTACGAGGATCAGGGTCGTATCGACGCGGATGTTGGCGCGCCCCGACACCTCCTGTTTGGGAGCCGGTCTGGGCCGCTGTTCGATTTTGACCTGGCCGGACAGCGCTCCCGCCAGCCCCATCGCCAAGCCAACCGCCGCTCCAGCCCATCGCCGCATGTCCAGCCGACCTCTCGACGGTATTGTACGACGCCAGCGGTTTCAACGCGGCAAATCGGCATCCCGCAGCCGGCGGTAGACCAGCGCCACGGGCAACCCCATCACGTTGAAATAGTCGCCGTCAATGCGTTCCACGAACTTCGAGGCGAGCCCCTGGATGGCGTAGGCGCCGGCTTTGTCCATGGGCTCGCCAGAGGCCACGTACTCGTCGATCTCCGCGTCGCTGAGGGTCGCGAACACCACGCCGGTGGTT
>PLDO01000534.1 GCA_003136215.1 Bryobacterales bacterium | reverse complement strand
TCGAAAACCTGCGCTTCCACCCCGAGGAGGAGAAGAACGACCCCGCCTTCGCCCAAAAGCTGGCCGCCCTGTGCGACCTCTACGTCAACGACGCGTTCGGTTCCGCGCATCGCGCGCATGCGTCCACCGAGGGCATGATCAAGTACGTCCCGCAGGCGGCCGCCGGGTTGCTCATGGAGCAGGAACTGAAGTACCTCGGCATGGCCACCACCAATCCGCCGCGCCCGTGCGTGGCGATCCTGGGCGGCGCCAAGGTGTCGGACAAAATCGAAGTCATTCAGAACCTGGGGAAAGTAGTGGACCGCCTGGTGATCGGCGGCGCCATGGCGTACACCTTCCTGCGAGCGCAGGGACTGCCCACCGGCAAGTCGCTGGTGGAGGAGGACAAGATCGGCCTGGCCAAGGAACTGCTCGCCAGTCTGGGCGATAAGCTTCTGCTGCCGGTGGATCACGTGGTGGTGTCGGAGATTGCCGCCGGCGCTGCCAACGAGGTTGTGGTGCGCATTCCCGACGATAAGATTGCCGTCGATATCGGGCCGGCGACCATCGCGGAGTTCTCCAAGGTAGTGGCCGGCGCCAAGACCGTCATCTGGAACGGACCCATGGGAATCTTCGAGAAACCGCCGTTCGACAAAGGCACCGTGGCGCTGGCCAAAGCCGTGGCGGATTCCGGCGCCATCAGCGTGGTGGGTGGCGGCGATTCGGAGAAGGCCATCAAAGCCGCCGGCGTGACCGCCAGGATCTCGCACGTTTCCACCGGCGGCGGGGCGTCGCTGGAATTCCTCGCCGGCATCGAGTTGCCCGGCGTGGCGGCACTCAACCGGTAACCTGAAGCTGGACCGGCCTCCAGGCCTGTTGGCCTACAATTACTGGGGCGGACGCAGTTTGTCCGCCGCTTTTTCCTGGGACCGCGACCCGGTCCCGCATGTATCGGACATTCAAGTGGGCACGCCGAACTTCGGCAGCACCCAGCGCATCACGGCAAAATAGGCTGCCGGGAGCAGAATAAAGACCAGCCAATCGGGCATTCACACTGATAGACGCACTTTCGAGACCCGTGGTGACATCCAAAATGGAGGACCCGGCGCAATAGTTCTTTTGGCGGGTAACCATCCTCCCCGTCAAGTCGCCCCTTGAGAAGAGTAAGGCAACCGCCTCAAGGGGATAGAATGAAGTTCTTTACCGCCATGGCAGCGCTCGTGGCCATCGTGGCCGCGTTATCCTCGGGGTCCTCCGCTTCCGCGCAGACGCCGCCCGCAGCCAGCCGCTCCCAGATTTCCGGCACTGTCACCAGCGTCGAAGCCGACGCCAATCAGTTGTCACTGAAAAGCGATAAGGGCGATGTAGTCTCGGTAACCACCACTGACCGCACGCTGATTCTGCGTATTCCTCCGGGCGAGACCGACCCCAAAAAGGGCAGCAAGATCGCCCTGTCCACGTTGAACGCCGGGGATCGTGCCGTGATCATCGGTCCGGCTCCGGCCGACCCTAAGACATGGGCCGCCACCGCCGTCCTCATCATGAGCAAGAGCGACGTCGCATCCCTGCAGCAGAAAGATCAGGACGACTGGAAGAAACGCGGCACCACCGGCACGGTGGCCGCCATTGACGCCGCCGCCAAAACCGTGACCATCAAGAGCGGAACGCGCACCTTCACCGTGCAGCCGTCCGAAAAGACCACCTACCATCGGTACTCCCCCGACTCGGCCCGTTTCAGCGACGCCAAGCCCAGCAGCTTCCCGGAAATCAAGCCCGGCGACCAGTTGCGGGTGCTGGGCAATAAGGGCGAGGATGGCGCCGCCATCCAAGCCGAGAGGATCGCCTTCGGAACTTTCCGCCAGATTGCGGCCACCGTCACGGCGATCAACCCGCAGACGGGTGAGATGACCGTCAAGGACCTGGCCACCAAGAAGGCCCTGACCATCAAAATCGATGCCGATTCCACCATGCGCAAGCTGCCCGAAACGGCGGCGCGCATGCTGGCGCGCCGCTATGCGCCGGGCGCGCAGCAGGGGGAAGCCCCGGTCGGAGCGCCCACCACGGGAGGACGCGGCGCCGTGCCAGGTGCGGGACGCGGCGGGGGCGGGGGGCGCGGCGGAGACGTCAGCCAGATGCTGGATAACCTCCCCGCCATGCCGATATCCGAACTGAAACCCGGTGACGCCATCATGGTTTCCACCACCCAGGGCACCGAGAGCGGGCGGGTCACCGCAATCATGCTGCTGGCAGGGGTGGAACCTCTGTTGACGGCTTCGCCCACCGCCACCCGGGACATCATGAGCGGCTGGAATCTGGGCGGCGGCGGAGACGCCGGACAGTGACGATCATCCGCGCATCAGGTAGTAAGAAAGCACTGAAGAAAGGCATTTCCAAGTTGCGTTATATCCCTGCACTTCTGCTGGCAGTCGCGATACTCGTCTGGAGCGCGATGGCCCAACCCGGAACCGGCACACTTCGCGGTACCATGACCGACAACTCGGGCGCCATCATCCCCGCGGCCAATGTTACGCTAGCTGGTAAAGGCGGCGCCACCAGGACGGCGCAGACCCAGTCCGACGGAACCTACGTCTTCCAGGGGCTCGCCCCCGGGCCGTACACCGTCAGGGCGGTCCTGCCGGGCTTCACCACCATCAACGCGCCGGTGAATATCACGGCCGGAGCCAATCTCGTGTTGCCCATCAAGATGCTGGTGGCCGGCGATAAGCAGGAGATCACCGTCGCCGACGAAAACCTCACCACCCTCAGCGTGGAACCCGACAACAACGCC
>PLDO01000546.1:2942-3072 GCA_003136215.1 Bryobacterales bacterium | reverse complement strand
TTGTTGGTCAGGATGTAGCCGTTCGGGCTGACGATCACCCCCGAGCCCAAGCCTTCTTCCTTCTGCTGCCGAGGCCTGCGGGACCGCCCGCCGCCATTGCCCTCATCACCGCCAAAGAACTGGCGGAACA
>PLDO01000546.1:0-2923 GCA_003136215.1 Bryobacterales bacterium | reverse complement strand
GCTGTCTTCGACCGTCCCCAAGTGTATTGCATCTTCATGTAGCCTCCCAGAAGTCTCTAAGGATCGCCACCGGGTTTCCATACATCGAGTGGCTCCATATGTACAGATGGATCAGAGCGATTTTCGTTTATAGCGGCAAGTCGGTATATGCGGCCCGGAGACTTGGTATAGGCTGGGGCGGTTAGGAGATGATGCCTTTGCGCACAGCGTACAGAATGACTTCCGGGACGCTGCGCAAGTTCAATTTTTGCATGAGCTTAGCGCGGTGCGTCTCGACCGTGTAGACGCTCAGGTTGAGTAGGTTGGCGATCTCCTTGCTCGATTTTCCCTCAGCCACAAGTTGCAGGATTTCGCGCTCGCGGGGCGAAAGCAGTTCGTAGGAATCCTCGCCGCCCGTGCGCTCGAGCCGGCGCATGTAGTCCTGCAGCAGTACCTGGCCGACGGCGGGACTGAAGAACGATTTCCCGGCCGTGGCGGCGCGGATGGCGCGCGCCAGGTCGGCTTCGGCGGAGTCCTTAAGCAGGTAGGCCTTGGCGCCGGCTTTCAGGGCCCGGAGCACGTACCCTTCGTCGGAGTGCATACTGAGCATGACAATTTGCGTATCCGGCAGGGCCGCGCGAATCTGACGGGACGCCTCGATGCCATTCAAGCTCGGCATGCCGATATCCATAACCACTACGTCAGGTTTCAATTTCTCAGCCATGGCGACAGCTTCGCGTCCGTCGCTGGCTTCTCCGACAACCGTGAGGTCGGCCTGGGCATCCACCACCATGCGCAGACCCGCGCGAATCAGAGTGTGGTCGTCGGCAAGCAGGACGCTGGTCTTCTTCACGCGATACCTCCGGCCGGAACGGGAAGTTCCGCCGTTACGGTTGCGCCCCTTCCCGGCTCGGATGCCACGCGCAACGTCCCACCCAGCCTTTTCACCCGTTCCTCCATTCCCAGGATTCCCATTCCGCGCAAACGCACCGGATCGAAGCCGCGTCCGTCATCGGTCACGCGCACCACGATGGATTCCGCAAGCCGCTCCACCACAACTTTCGCGTTCCTGGCCCCGGAGTGGCGCACCGCGTTGTTCAGGGCCTCCTGGACGATCCGGTAGAGGCAAATATTGTATTCATCGGGCAGGTCTTCGGGAACGTTCTCCGATTCCACGGAGACTTCGATCTCGCTGCGCCGGGATACTTCCCTCCCTTGCCATTCCAGTGCCGCCGCCAAGCCGAGGTCGTCCAACATGGAAGGCCGAAGCAGGAGCGCGATGTTTCTGACAGTTTGGAAAGTTCGCTCGGCCACCGACTTGAGGTTGTCCAACTGGGTTCTGGTTTCGGGATGGTCGCCAGAGAGCGTGGTCGAGAGCCGGCCGATATCCACCAGAAGGGCTCCCAGTGCCTGGCCGACTTCGTCGTGTAGCTCGCGGGAGATGGCGCGTCGTTCGGCCTCCTGTGCGTCCACGAGGCGCGCCGAGAGTTGCTGGAGCGCGTGCTGGCTTCGAGCGAGTTCGACGTAGCGGGCACGGGTCTGCCGATCCAGTCGCACGATGTAGGCCATGCTGCCCATCACGAGCAGCAGACCGCTGCCGAATGCGATGGCGAGCACACGGGACAGGCTTCCCTGGAGAGTCGCAAACCGGGTTGCCAGCGCGCCATCGGCGTGCTGGAGTCGCTCTCCGTTCCACACCTGGAGTTTGCCGGACCAGTCCAGAATCTGCATCTGAACGGGCATGAGGCGCTCGGCAAGCATGCTTTCCGCCTGGCGGCGCCGTGCCTCGGGTCTCGTCGCGAGGATCGTCACGTAGAGAGTCCGCTGTTGCGAGAAGACTAGCCTCATGCCATTCAGCAAGGCGCTTTCCTCGGAGTCGCGTTCGCTGGGGTAGCGGTCGAAATCGGCGTCGATTTCAAGCGTGAGCCGGTCCAGGAGGCGGCGCGCTTCGGCATCCCGGTCGGCGGCCGTCTGCTCGACGAATTGCTGCACGGCCTGGTTGTAACTCTGTACGGAGAGCCAGAGGCCGGAGAGAGCGCGCGTACGTTCTGCCAGCGCGCGCGTAGCCGCTAACTCCTGAGTGCGCACTTCCGAGAGAAAGCGGACAGCCAGTACGCCAGACGCAAGCAAAAGCGCCAGGAGCAATCCGGATACGCAGAGGAACAGCCAGCGCAACGTGCCGGACGGCGGAGCGGGTTCCCGCCATTCGCCCGCATCTGCGCTCTCAGTCAATGCCGCCATAAGGTCTGAACGGGAAACAACTCCATTATCCCTCGCGGTTCGCGCCGCCTTGGCAGCTTCAGTCGCCCGAGCCCATCAAGCCGCGTTGTTCGCGCCTTCATTTATGGGACTCATCTTTCCGAATCTCCCGCTCCGCCTGCTCCCAGTCCTGAACTGCTCGCCCGTCCTGGCGGCCCCGCCGCTCGTACAGTGCATAGGCGCGCCCGGCAATCTGCGAGGTCACATCAACCGGTTCCCCGGGCAGGGTGTTGAGAACGCGCCATTTGATCATCGCGACCTTTATAGCGTCGTTCAGACCCAGGCAAGAGACCATGGCATAAACAAATATCGCGAGTGTCTGCCACCAAAGCAACGGCTTGAGTCCCGGGAGGCCCACGAACGTGAGGACGGTGCCCGCGATGGCATCCGTCGCGAGGGCTGCCAGGAAGGTCTTGCTCGGCAGGGTCGCCCAGAACCAACTGCGCTCCCGCGCTGACGCAACGGAGAATACGGCAAAGTAGAGCAGCATCAGAAAGCTGAAGGTGTAGAGGGCCTCGTTGTTGGTTCCTAAACCGAAATGCGACCAGCCGATCCACAGCAGGAGGAGCGTTTCGGCAACCATCGCGACACCAAGCACCGCGGACACGGCGATGAAGCCTCCGATGTTCCATGTCTCGGGCTTCTTGGATGGCCGAACATTGTCGGTGGCAAGGGAGATCTTCGC
>PLDO01000166.1 GCA_003136215.1 Bryobacterales bacterium | reverse complement strand
AGGCGATCAGCAGCACCAGCCCCACCATGCACATCAGCACGGTCAGCGCCGTGGCGTAACTGCCCCGCATCTCGGAGTACCCGTTGGCGGCCGGCTCCATGCGGATCTTTCTCCCCAGGAAGCGGTCGCGGTTGTAGGACGAGATGTCCTTCAATTGCGGCTGGGTCAGTTCCTCGCGCAGAATCTGAGTCAGCAGCGGCTGTAGCGACGCCTGGGCGGAGTTGACGCTGAAGCCCGGCTTCATGCGCGCGAAGATCTGGATCCACTGGCTGCGCCGGTCGCCGATATCGTCCCACCCCGGCGTCATCAAGGGCTTCATCTGGATGGGGATGCGGATCTGCGGCGAGCGCGCCGGGTCGAGGCCCGTGAAGCCCTGCGCCGAAACGCCCACGATGGTCATCGGGTAGTTGTCCACCAGGAGTTTCCGCCCGACGACATCGGGACTGGCGGCGAAGCGTGTCACCCAATATTGGTGGCTCAGGACGACGGAGGGATGACCTTTGTAGACGCGATCGTCCTCTTCCGGAGAGAACACACGCCCGACGGCCGGGCGCACGCCGAGACTCTGGAAGTAGTTGCCGGAAACCAGTTCGGCGTCGACGCGCTCGGTCTGCCCGCTGAAGCTGAGCGAGACGGCGGTGCCGAAGCGGCAGAATACGCTGGAAAATGCCTGTGCCTTCTTCTGGAAATCCTGGTACATGGGGTAGGACGCCATACGCGGTCCCCGATTGCTGCCCATGTGCGGACCGGTGGACCAGATCATGACGAGTTGTTCGGGCTGCGCCACCGGAAGCAGGCGCAGCATCAATTGGTCGATCAGGGTGAAGATGGCCGTGTTGGCGCCGATGCCGAGGGCAAGGGAGGCCACGGCGACCAAAGTGAAGAGCGGACTGCGCCGCAGGCTGCGCAGCGCAAATCGGAGGTCAAACAGAAATCTGGCCATGTCTTACCAAGTAAGTACGCCGCACGGCCGAAAAGGTTTGCAAAATTGTAGGACAGACGATCGCCTTTTGTCGTCTGTCAACTCGCTTGCGACAGGCCACAAAAACGATGGCCTGTCCTACCGCCGCGAAAGATCGCGCACGGCAAGGTCCTTAAACCGCATATTGCCTTCCCCGCCGGAGTGCAGTTGCAGGGCGATCCCCCCATCGAAGCTCTTGGGCTTCGGGTCGGTGAAATCGATCACAGTGACCCCGTTGAGGATGCAGACCATGTGATTGCCTTCCACCTTCATCAGCATGTCATTCCAGTCCGTGGGCCGGATGACGTACTCATATTCCGGTGAAGGCCACGCGATCCAGCCGCGGTCGTCGCCATACAGCCCGCCGACATGGTGATTCTCGGTGCGGTCGATCTCGAATTGCATCCCCGAGGCGACATCCACCGTGCCCGGCTTGAAGCGGGTGTGAAAATAGATTCCGCTGTTGCCGTCGTCCTCGCACTTGAAGCGCAGCGACAGCCAGAAGTCCTTGTAGTCTTTCTCGGTCATGAGGTAGCCGTATTTCTTGGTTACGCCCTGCCCGTGGATGGTGCCGTTTTCCACCGTCCATTTCTCATCGCCGATCTTTGTCCAGCCGGTGAGATCCTTGCCGTTGAACAGCGACACCCACTGTTCGTTGGGGAGCAGGTTGGCCTTGTTCTTGGGAGTCTGCGCCAGGAACAACGCCGGCAGCGCGAGTAGTGCCATCAATCTTCGCATCTCAACTGGTTCTATCATAAAAAGCGATGCCGCGCCGAGTGGAAGCCGTTCCCTATTTTCGCCCCGCCCTGGAAGAGCAGCGTTACCTGCCCGAATGTCCGCGCGTAATCGGCGAGTCGCTCGTGTGGATTTCCATCCAGTATGCGGCGGACCGGCCGCAGGGCGGCATCAACGTGCTGAACCTGTCCAGCCGGGAGAACGTTCACCACCCGCTGCCCGGACGTCCGGGATTCTTCGCCGAAACCGGCGAAATCGGCGAACCCGGTGAACCCGGTGAAACCGGCGTCCTGTTGGTCGGCTTGGAGCGCCGCCTGGTGCTTTACGACCTGAATCGCCGCGTCATCACGGAGACGCTGGCCCACCTCCCGGACGACCCCCGCGTGATCATCAACGACGGCATCGCTATCCCCGGCGGAGCCATCTTCGGCACCAAGCACCTCGGCTTCAGCGAGCCGGTCGCCGCGCTCTATCACTACGACCACGCCACGCGGCAGGTGCGCGAACTGCTCGGCGGGCAGATCTGCTCCAACGGGAAGTACCTGCACGACGGCCTGCTGGTGGACATCGACAGCCAGCCCAGGACGATCACCGAATACTGCTACGATGGCGCTCTGCACGCGCTGAGCGCGCCGCGGTTGATCGCGCCGCCGGATTCGTTGCCGGCGCTGCCCGACGGGCTGCGGTCCATGCCTGGCGGTAAGAGTGTCGTGGTGGCTTACTTCAATCCTGCCCACGTGGCCGATGGCGTCGCCCAGGAGATCCGCCTCTCCGATGGAGAGGTGCTCACCGAGTTTGTGATTCCCGGGTCTCCGCGCGTCACTTGCCCCGAGGTGTGGCAACTGGATGGCGCAACGGTGATATTTTTCACCACCGCGGTTGAGAGCATGCCGGCGGAGACGCGCGCCATCGCTCCCGAAGCAGGGACCATTTTCATGGCTGCACTGATAGACGAAACAGGAGAACACTCTTGAACTGGAATCGACGAGAATTCATCGCGGCGCCGGCCGCCGCCCTGATCGCTACGGACCTGCTGGCCGCCGAGCCAACTGTTCCCTGGCAGCGGAAAATCCGCCGGCTCGGCCAGACCAACATGACCGAACATGATCCCGCCGTGCTCGACGTGGAGCAGTGGGCGGACTACTGGGCCAGCCTGAAAATCGACGCCGTGATGGTCAGCGTCACCGGCATTCTGGCGTTCTACCAGACCAAGGTGCCCTACCACCGGAAGGGCAAGTTCCTCGGCAATCGGGATTTCTTCGGCGAATGTTGCGCCGCCGCCAAGAAGCGCGGCATGCACGTCATCGCGCGCATGAGTCCCGATCTCAATTGGGAAGACGCCGTGCAGGCTCATCCGGAGTGGTTCCAGCGTGACGCGCAAGGCAATGCCGTGCACCACACCGAGGACCCCAGGCTGTTCCGCACCTGCATGTTCACCAGCTATATGACCGACTACATGCCGGCCATCATGAAGGAGATCAATTCCCTCTACGACGTGGACGGCCTGTTCACCAACGCGTGGCCGCCACTCGGCTCCCTGCCCGTGTGCCATTGCGAACAATGCAAAAACCTGCCGCCTGCGGGCTCCATCGCCTATTGGGACAAATTCAATGAGCGCACCGTGTACCTGTGGAAGTTGTACGATTCCATTGCCAAGGAGAAGCGCCCCGCGAACTTTTATTTTGCCAATCTGGGCGGCGGCATCCGCAGCACGGCCGACCTGGTGAAACTCGGCGAGCTCTGCGAGTGGTTCCAGTGTGACAACCAGGGCCGCGGAGGCGACGACACGCCCATCTGGGGATGCGCCTCGCAAGGCCGGGTGTGCACCGCCGTGCAGAAAGGCAAAATGGCCACCAACGTGACTGCCGCGTGGTCCACCGGCACGCCCCGCTGGCGCAACGTCTATAAGTCGCCGCAGGAAGAACAGATGTGGTTCGACGAGACGCTGGCCAGCGGCATGGTGCCGTATCACCACATTATCGGCGGCGAGAACGGAATGGGCGAGGATCGCCGCTGGCTGGAGCCGGCGCGCAAGTATTTCGAGTGGATGGCCCGGCACGACGCCCATTTCGTCAATAAACGCTCCATCGCGAATATCGGCGTGGTGATGGGCCAGCGCACCCACCTGTTTTACAAGACCCCGCGCGGCGCCCTGATGCGGGAATACATGGACGGCATGTATTACGCCCTGCTCGAAGGCCGCTTCCTCTTCGATTTCGTCCATGAAGACAAGCTTGCGCCCGAGGACCTGGCGAAATACGCGGCGCTGCTGTTGCCCAACACCGCTCTGCTCAGCGACCAGCAATGCCGTCAATTGAAGGCCTATGTGGATGCCGGGGGTTCGCTGCTTGCCACGTTCGAAACCAGCCTGTACAACGAGCGCAACGAACGGCGCGCCGATTTCGGCCTGGCCGACGTGTTCGGCATCCGCAAGGCCGGCGATGCGGTGGGCACGCTGGGCAACGCCTACCTTGCCCGCATCGAGAAACCGCATGAAATCCTCAACGGCTTCTCCAATACCCACTGGATTCCGGGCGCGGAAAACCGCATCCCCATCGCCCCGGTGGACAGCCCGATTCTGACGGTGGTCCCGGGCTTCGTGGCGTACCCTCCGGAACTGTCGTATCCGCTCCAGGAGCGGACCAACGAGCCGGCAATCGTGCTCCGGCAAGTCGGCAAGAGCCGGCTGGTCTACTTCCCGGGCGACATCGAGCGCACAATGTGGCACAGCGGCCATACGGATCTGGCGCGCTTGCTGCAGAACGCCATCCGGTGGGTCGCGGGCGCGACTCAGCCGGTTACCATCTCTGGCGACGGCGTTGTCGAGACGTTCGCCTGGGAGACGCAAGCCGGCTTCGCGGTGCACGTCCTGAATTACACGAACCCCGCCATGCACCGCGGATGGCTCCGCAAGTTCTACCCCATCGGCGGCCAGAAAGTGAAGATGTCGCTCCCCCCGGGGAGACGCGTGACCCGCGTGGAACTCCTACGAGCCGAAAAAGACATCCCGTTCACCGGAGGCTCCGGCGCCATCGAGTTCACGATTCCCACTGTGCTGGACTACGAAGTGGCGGCGCTCCATTCGGCGTAAGTGGGGCAGGCGCTTTCGCCTGCCAAACCGATTTCCCAACAATCCCGATCCGTGTGGATCCGTGTCCATCCGTGGCCATTCAATGGGTACCCTCAAGATGGCAAGAATCTCACAAATAGGAGGCAGAATCAGCCACGGATGCACACGGATGCACACGGATTCTGACTGTCCAGCTAATTCCTGGACACCGCACTGGTATTACTGTGTTACAAACTCCCTGTGCCATCAATGTGGGGCAGGCTGGCAGCCTGCGCGGCGGTTGGCTACCGCCGCCGGGCAGCTGCAAATGCGGCAAGTGGGCCGATTGACAATCGGCCGCAGCTTACCAAGCTGCCCCACAGGGCCGCCGCCAGCTTTATAACACAGTAATACTAGCTTCAGCCCCGGAGGCTGTCCAATTCGGCGATCTTACGATCCAGGCCCTGCGCGGCGCGATGATTGGCCCAATAGATCACGCCGAAGATGCAGAGCAGCGGAATCGCATTGATCAACGCACCGGCAACTGCGGCCTGACGCGGTGTCACCCCTGCCCCGAAGACGACGAGCCCGGGTACGATCGGCGCGAGGTACCACCACAAGACAGACCTGAGCAGGTCGCGCTGGCGCACCAGTTCGCCGCGGTGAAAATCGAGGGAGTCGGTGAGCGGCAGGTCCGCGGGCAACTTGCCTGGCGACGCCCGCTTGTAGATCTGGATCATGATCACGACAATTCCGGCGATGATCAGCAGGGAACCGGTGCGAGCCAGCGGGCTGGGAAACTTGAAGAGGTCAAAGGTGAAAATGGCGATCCCGAGGGTTCCGCCGATATACTCGCGCAGATTGCGCCGCGATATTCGCTTCTCGAACCGCCGGGCTTTACGGCGAATCTCTTCTAGTGCCATGGGTTTATTCTCCAGGGGTTGATTTTGCCAGACGTTGCGGATATCGTCCGGCAGAGGCTCATTCGGCATGGGGGCCTCCTTGATGAAAGGCATGGGTCAGGATGTTCTTGATGCGGTGGATTTTGGTGGCGACATTGCCCGGCGCCAGGCCGGTAATCTCGCCGATAGCCGCCGCGTCCAGGCCTTCCAGATAAGAGAGGATCACCTGTCGATCCAGCGGCTTCAATTGCTGCACGAGGGGGAGAAGGCGGCTCAGCGCCTCCTGTTTGCCGGCGTCCGGCGCAGACGGGTCGGGCACCTGTTCCAGCTCTTCCAGGCTGACCAGGACATGGGAGTTCGTACGGCGTTGCCGTATGACATGGGATATGGCGGCATTGTGCGCTACGCGATAAACCCAGGTGCGCAGCCCGCACCGCGCGTCCCAGCCCGCGAAGCTGCGCCAGAGCGCGAGGTGGATCTCCTGCAGCAGGTCGCGGCGATAGTCGGCGTCGGCCTCGTACGCGCGTGCCAGGCGTTCGAGGGCGGCGCCGTAAGCGGCGGCGGCTTCGCGATATCGGTCGTCCTGCAGTCCTTCCACAATCAGGTAGTCACGTGCGCCGCAATTATCTTACAAACAATTCCGCGTGTAGGTACACTATGTGGTCAGCGGGAGGTGTTCTTTGGATCGGGCCCCGGAAAAAGCTCCGCGCAATCTGGCGCTGGATACGTATCGCGGCTTCGTCATGTTGCTCATGATGGCGGAGGTTGTGCAACTCTCGCGGGTGGCCCAGGCGCTGCCGGGGAGCGGATTCTGGAATTTCCTGGCGTACCACCAGACGCACGTCGAGTGGGCGGGGTGTTCACTGCACGACACCATCCAGCCGGGCTTCTCTTTTCTGGTCGGGGTGGCGCTGCCCTACTCCATCGCGGCGCGCATCGCCAGGGGCGGAGGGTTCCGCGCCATGTTCCTGCACGCGCTGTGGCGCTCGCTCCTGCTGGTCGCTCTCGGCGTCTTTCTGCGCTCCACCCACGCCCCGCAGACTTACTACACGTTCGAAGATACGCTTTCGCAGATCGGCCTCGGGTACCCCCTCCTCTTCCTGCTGGCATGGCGTCCGCCCCGCTGGCAGTGGGCCGCCCTGGGGGTGCTGCTCTTCGGCTACTGGCTCGCGTGGGCGCTGTATCCGGCGCAGCCGCCCGGATTCTTCTCGGGCTTCCTGGCGCACTGGAACAAGGGGAACAACTTCGGCAACGCGTTCGACGTCTGGTTCCTCAATCTGTTCCCCACCGTCAAGCCGTACGTCGCCAATGGCGGCGGCTACCTGACGCTCAGCTTCATCCCCACCCTCGGCACCATGATCCTCGGGCTCTCCGCCGGACGGTGGCTCCGCGCCTCGGCTCCCGCTGTGCCGATGCGGCGGCTGCTGGCGGCCGCCGCCATCGGGATCGCCGCCGGCCTCCTGTTGCACTTCACGGGTATCTGTCCGGTGGTGAAGCGCATCTGGACGCCCGCGTGGACCCTGTTCAGCGGCGGACTCTGCTACCTGTTCCTGGCCGGGTTCTGCTGGCTCACGGAGGTCAAGCGTTATCGCAAGTGGGCCTTCCCCCTGGTGGTGATCGGGGCCAACTCCATCGCCGCGTACCTGATGGCGCACCTGTGGGAGCGCTTCATCCTGGATTCGTTTCGCATTAACCTGGGCGCGCACGCCTTCGCGTTCCTGGGGACGCCGTACGAGCCTTTCCTGCGCGGCATCGCGGTGCTGCTGGTATATTGGGCGCTGCTCTATTGGATGTACCGGCGAAAGCTGTTCCTGAAGATTTGAGGGGCGCCGCGCCTCCCCTATTGCTGTTTCTTTTCGCCCGGCCGCAGCAGCGTGGGCGGCTTGCGCTTGGGAGTAGCGTCATCCGCGGCCTTCTCTTCCGCCGCCGCTGCCGCATCCTTTTTCTTGGCCTCGTCGGCTTGCTGCCCCTCTTTCTCGGTGGGCGTCATCTGGGCTTGGGCAGCCTTCTTCTGCGCATCCTGGCGCTGCTCCACATCGCTGGCGCGTTTGCCCAGGTCTTCTTCGGCCAGATCCAAACTATCGGCCGTTGTCTCGATGGCCTGGGTGAGCGCGAATTCGTAACGTTCCAGATCCTTGGGCCGGCTTTCCTCAATCTGCTTGAGAACCGGGAGCATCGCCTTTTCCACGGTGGCCACGGCAGCGAGTCCCAGGTGGATGTCGGTCTTGCGCTCGGCGGCCGAATCCGCCACCGTGTCGATGGCATCGAGAATCTTGGAGTACTCATCCAGCGTGTCGTGAATCAGAATGGAACGGCCGGGCTTCTCCTTGCCGAGCAGATTGTGCACCAGATCGACTCGCAGCTTGGCGAAATCGGCGTAGAGTTTGAGGCGCAGGTTCGGCTCCTGCGCTTCCTTGATCTGGTCGATTTCGTCGGCCGAGAGAAAATCCCGTTGGGCGGCCGCGGGTGCCACCAGAAGCAAACAGCACAGCAGCGTTTTCATTTGCTTTTGCCCTCCATCAGGCCGGTCAGCAGATCGTCGTGCACTCTCTGCACGTGGGCCTTGGCTTTGTCCAGCGCCGGCCGGTCCTCGAATCCGAAATCGTGCTGCAAGGTCTCCAGTTTTTTCAGCAGGTCCCGCGTTTCGATTTCGGCGTGCTTGAACCATCGCGGACTCTTGCGCGGATTCTTGCCGGTGCTCTCCAGCGAATCCCTTGCCAGTTCCACCGACTCTTCAATCTCCGCCGCGGCCTCCGCCACCGCCGCGCTGTCGCCCTTCTGATAAGCTTCGCGCGCGGCTTTCAAGGCTGCGTTCGCGTTATCCAGCGCCAGCTTGGATCGCTTTCCCAAATCGTGTTCGGCCAGGGCGGCCTTCAGGTCGGCATGCAGCAGTGGGCAGGTGGCAGCAAATCCCAAGGCCAGGAGCATCAAGATGGTTCGCGTGCCTCTCACCGCTTGTCAATCTCCCTTTGCAGGATTCGCACCCGCTGCCGCGCCTGGAATTCCTGGTCCGGACTCTTGCCCTGGCTGAGAGCCAGAAAACGCTCGTAGGCTTCCTTGGCCGGCTTGATCTGGCGCAGCTTATCCAGGATGATGGCGCGCAGAAACCAGTTGCCGGCGGTGTTCTCGCCGTTCCTGACGGCCTGCTCAAAGGCGGAGAGCGCCTGCGGCAGATCGCCCGCCATGTAGAGCATGCCACCCAATTCGGTCCACGGCTTGGGTTCGGCCGGCTTCAGCTTGGCGGCCTCGTAGAACTGGCGGGCGGCCGGCTGGAATTGCCGCTTATCGCGCAACGCGCGGGCATACATCATCCGCAGCTCGTAATTGCCGGGTTCCGCCGCCACCGATTGTTCCAGCAAAGGCAGCGCCTTGTCCAGTTTCCGGGTGAAGACATAGGCGGCGGCCAGGGCGCTCCGGTTGACCGCGCTGGGGTCCTTGCCAAAGGCCTCTTCCAGGCGGGGTACGGCATCTTCGAATTGTTTGGATTCGAGCAATAGTTCACCCAGCCGCGCCTGGGCGGCGGGGTTGTCCGGAAACTCCCGATAGATCGCGATGGCCTGGCTGTTTTCAGAGGCCTTCTCGTAGAGGGCCGCGAGTTCCAGCAGGTATTCGCGATACTTCGGCTCCAGTTGCGCAGCCTGGCGGAAATAGGCATCGGCCTCGCTGATGCGACCCTGCTGCACCAGCACCTGCGCCATGCCGAGTTGCGCTCCGGCGGATTTTGCGTCCAAAGCGACGGCCAGTTTGTAGCTCTCCTCCGCCTTGGCGAAATCGCCGGTCTGGAGTTGCGCCTCGGCCAGGTAGTAGCGCGGTCGGAACTCCTGCGGCTTGTGCCCGGCGGCTTCCTCCAGGAGCGGCAGCGCATCGGCGGGGTTCTTTTGACGCAGCAGGACAATGCCGGCATTCAGCTCCGCTTCGTACAGCCCTGGCTTGAGTTCCAGAGTCTTGCGATACTCGGCGACCGCTTCGGGATCCCTTTGCAGCAGTGTGAAAGCCATCGCCAGATTGAAGTGAGCGAAGTAGTCCTTGGAATCCGCCTCGATGGCTTTGCGGAATGCCTGTGCGGCGGCGTCGTACTTACCCTCGTCGAGGGCTTTCATGCCTTCGGTAGTGTAATCGGCCTGGAGCAACAGGAGAAACGCCGCGACGGCCCACATGACTTAATTCTATCGCCGCGCGATTGCCGCCGATGCGAAAACCCTCGCTACTTCTTTTTGTCGGTGGGCGCGACCGGCGGAATATCGGTGGTTTCCGAGATGAATTCCAGCGGGATATCGATGTAAGCCGTCTTTTCCCCGGTTTCATCGGAGACCTTCAACTTGTAGTGAGCTGGCGGCGCGTCGAACAGCGTGTTGCCCTGCACCGATTCGGCGGGCTTCACGCTGCGCAGAAAACCGATATACTGGGGCACGCCTTCTCCCGAACTCAGCTCCGGGTAGGTGTTGCCCCTGTCATCCTCGATGCTGAAAGTCGGCACGGTGACGTCGGTTCCGAAGCCGTTCACCGCGCTCAACCTCACCAGGAAGAAGCGATGCTGGGGGATGCGCGCATCGGCGCCCTGCCCGATTTGCGTCAGCCACTGCGTTTCGAACACCTTGTAAGTGAGGTGTCCCACCGGGACCCGGTCACCCCTGGGGTAGGTCATCGCGGCAGGAGTTTTCCCCTCGTCACCACAGGAGGATAAGAGAAATGCGGTAACGGCGACCGCCAGGAACATTCCAAACCTAGGTTGGCGCATATGGCTAACCCATTGTGCACATGGACCGGGTGGGTGTCAATGCCGTACTTCGGGCGGGGCTAGCAGGGCCCGTTCATAGACCTTCTCGAGGAATCCGGCACCCAGCACATTGGCA
>PLDO01000268.1 GCA_003136215.1 Bryobacterales bacterium | reverse complement strand
TTTTTGGAGCGCTCGATGAACTGAAGCGCCTGCTCGGTGTAGCGCGGTGTCAAAGTCTCCAGCACCGCGGGCTCCTCCAGCGTCTCGGTGTTGTGCATCAGGGGCCGCGGCGTCATGTCGTTGGAATAAGGGATGCCGAAGTATTCGTCGAANNCCGAGGTGCCACTTGCCGATGCACATGGTCTGGTAGCCCTGCGGCTTGAGCATGGCGGCGAGAGTGGTCTCCGTATCGGCGAGACCGGTCTTGTCCGCCGGCATGAGGACGTTGGGCACGCCGGTGCGGGTGGGGTAGCGGCCGGTGAGCAGCGCCGCGCGCGACGGGGAGCAAACCGGATTGGCGGAATAGAATTGCGTGAAGCGGATTCCCTCCGCCGCCATGCGGTCCAGGTTGGGCGTGCGGATTTTGGAACCGTAGCAGCCGATGTCGCCATAGCCCAAATCGTCGCAGTAGATCATCACGATGTTGGGCGGGCGCTGCGGCGCGGCGATGAGGCTCGCGCCGGCGGCAGCGGCGGACATTTCGAGAAAGCGGCGGCGCGCCAGTAGACGGGGTTCCATTTCACCCGCTAGTGTAGCCGATTGCAATGCGATCGAGATTCGGCTAAAGTGCGGATGGATGAAAACGCTATTGGTTCTGAGCATGATTGCGAGCGGCGGGTTCGGACAGACCATTCAGGTGCACGGACACCGCGGGGCGCGGGCGATGCGCCCGGAGAATACGCTGCCGGCGTTTGAGTACGCGATCTCGGTGGGCGTGGACGCGCTGGAACTGGACATGGCGGTCACCAGGGACAATGTGATCGTGGTGTCGCACGACCCGGTGCTGGAAGCGCCGGTCTGCACGGGGCCGCGCGAGAAGGCGGTGATCCACGAACAGACGCTGGCGCAGGTGCGCGAGTGGGATTGCGGGGCGAAGCAGAATCCCGCGTTCCCCAAGCAACAGGCGGTGCCGGGCACGAAGATGCCGACGCTGGAGGAAGTCTTCGCTCTGGCGCCCAAGGGAAAGTTCCTATTCAACATCGAGACCAAGAGTTTTGTGGACAAGCCGGAACTGACGCCGCCGCCGGAAGAGTTCGCCCGCATGGTGCTGGCGGCCATCCGCAAACATCATCTGGAAGCGCGCGTAGTGCTGCAGTCGTTCGATTTCCGCACGTTGATTGCCATGAAGAAGCTGGCTCCCGAGATCAAGCTTTCGGCGCTGTACACGGGAGCGCCGAAGGATTTCGTAGCGATCGGGAAGGAGGCGGGCGCGGGGATTGTATCGCCCCTTGCCTCATTGGTGACGCCGGAGCAGGTGAAGGCGGCGCACGCGGCGGGGATGGAAGTGCTGCCGTGGACGGTGAACACGCCCCAGGAATGGGAACGCCTGGCGAATGCGGGCGTGGACGGCATCATCTCCGACGATCCGGCGGCCCTGATCGCGTGGCTGAAGGCGAACGGGAAGCGGTAGCGAAGATTATGGGCCACAGATGAACACAGATAAGACCAATCTTGTTTTATCCGTGTTTATCTGTGTTTATCTGTGGCCAATTGTTTTTGCTAGCGGCCGGCTCCGCAGCAGGGCATGGTGGTGATGATCTCGGGCAGGTCGGACGTCTTCTTCCCGGTGGCATCGGCGACGAAATAGCGTTCGGCGGAGAGGCGGCGATAGATGTTGCCGGCGACGCCGGCGGCGATGGGGCCGCTGACGTTCTTTCCGCCGGTGAGCATGACGACCACCACCACGCGATGCGCGCCCACCTCGTTGAACGAACCGAACCAACCCATGTGGCTGGCGGTCTGGAAATCCGTGCAAGTTCCGGTTTTGCCAAGGATCGGTTCGGTGGCATCGTAACCGGCGCGGCGGGCAGTGCCGAAATCCACGGCGCCGCGCATGCCGAACTTGATGTCCTCGATGCCGGTTGGGGCGAGGTGGAGCGGACGTTTCACCTTGGGTGTGAAGTGCTCGACTTCATCCTGCGTGCGCGGGTATTGCAGATAGTACATGGTGCCGCCGTTGGCGATGGCCCCGAGCAGGGCGGCGAGTTCCAGGGGCGTCATGGAAATGCCGGTGCCGAAACTCGTCATCATGCCGACGCCGCCGTTCTTGGGAGTTTCCAGGGGCAGGAGGCCGGGCTGCTCTTCGGGGATATCGAGGCCGGCTTTCTCGCCGAGCCCGAGCATTTCCGCGTAGTGGTGAACGCGGTCAAAGCCGAGGCGGGTTCCCAGGATATTGAAGTACTGGTTGTTGGAGCGGGCCAGCGCCTGAGTCAGATTGTAGGTAATGTACCGGCCGGTATAGATGGTGGTGTTCTTGCTCACCACGCCTTCGGTGAGGGCGGCCAGCGCGGTGACGAGCTTGATGGTGGAACACGGCACGAACCCCGTCTTCAGGGCCAGCCTCTGGTTGACCATGCTGAGGATGCGTCCACTGCTGGGATCTGCCACAACGACGCTGCCGGCGAAGGTCCCCAGAGCGGCGACGGCGGCGCGGCGGATGACGAGATCGTCGCCATCGACGTTATCGCCCATGGTCGGGTCCACGCCCGGGACTTTGGCTTTGTAGGGGAGTTTCTTAGGGGCGCGGCTGGTCTTCTTCGGCTGCGACGGCGTGGCAGCGATGCCGGCAAGTTGCAGCAACGTAAAGGCAACGAAAAGTATCGGCAAAAATCTCTTCATTCCGGCGGCGCTATCTTTAATGGAGTGCTCATTATAACGAATGTCGCGGTAAACACACCAGGCTAGTACGGCGCGATACACCACGAACTGCTTCTTCGTGACGCGAAACGAGAGTGTGGGCAAACCCGCCCACTTGAGCGTTTGTGGGAGGCCGCGGCGGGCGCCAACACTCAACCTTTGACGAGTTTGCGGCCGCGCTCGAAGAGGTCGGCGGCATCATCGACCAGTTTGCGACCGCGTTCGAACATGTCTTTGCTGGCGTCGGCGATATCCTGGGTGGCGGATTCGACGGCTTCGCGGCCCATTTGGGTCTTGTCGGAAAGGTATTTCCTGGTATCTTTGCCACTCTGCGGAGCATAGAGGACAGCTGCCGCGGCGCCAATGAAAGCGCCGGTGAGGAACCATGCGATGTTATTGGTCGCCTGGTTTGAGCACTCGTCTGTTTCCGTGCGTTCGTCCGGCATGTATTAGAGCTCCTTAATAGTATTCTGCGATATCCTTGAGTCATGGCGCAAGATCCCGATCGTGAAGAAGAGCAACAAAGCGAGGACGTGTTGCTTACGTCGCATGCACTCGATATGGTCACGCTGTGGAATTCCGACGCCGGCACGGTGACAGCCGAAATGGAAGCGGACAATATCCGGGGAGTTCTGGAGTCGAATGGAATTCCCGTGATGGTGGTGGGAGCTTCGCAGTACCCCAATTTGGGGTTCGAGGTAAAGGTGCCGCGGGGCAAGCTCAAAGAGGCCGAAGAGTTGCTCGCCCAGGCCGAAGCGGCGGGGCCTGACGCGGCCACGGAGGCTGAGGCGGAATCGGAAAAGTAAGGATGGACAGGCCAGGAGGCCTGTCCTACCTGGGAACGTTATAGGCGAAATTGAGTTGCAGCACGACGCGTTCGCCCTTAAACTCGGCGGGCAGCGGGGGGAACGGGTTGGAGGCGCTGATGGCGGCGACGGCGGCTTTGTCGAGGGCGTCGGCGCCGGACTGAAAAGCCCAGGTCACCTTGCTGACGTTGCCGCTCTTGGTGATGGCAAACAGTAGTCCCACCTTACCGTGGCGGCCCAGCTTGACGCTCTCCGGCATGACGGCGTACCAATTGCGGCGAATGGTCGCGAGGATCTGTGTGAGGTAAGGGCGAAAGTCCACGCCCATCGGGTCGCTCTTCAATTCCAGCGCGCTGCCCTGGACCCCTGGGGACGGCGGCAAATTGATGCCCTCACCATAGCCACCGCTTCCCACGCCGGCATCGCCCACCATGAGGCCGCCGCTGGGGTTGCCCCCGCTGGGCGACAGATGGCGGATGGCCTCAGCCACCGAGGTGTTTGGAATCGCCACCTTGCTCTGTTCCGGCCGGACGGAAGGGGGGGGACCACCGACATTTTCCAGGGTCAGTTTCGGCTTATCCACCGTAGGGGGAGGCGCCGGCAAAGCAGAGTTGGTGGGCGGGAGGTCGATTTTCGGCGGCTCCTTGGCTACCGCTTCGATTTTGGGAGGCTCGGGCAGAGCCACGGGAGCAGGCTGGGGCGGGGTCGGGATGGCGGCTGGCCGCTGCGCCATGGGCTGGGTGGTGGAGGGCGCGGCCTTGGGCATCTGAATCCGATCCCGCGGCTGCAGGGCCGCCATGTCGATTTCCTTGGTGATCTTGCCTTTGGTGGGCGTGGGCTGGGTGAACTCGGTGAGCGGTTCCACCAGCGGAGTGACGATCGGCGCCGCCCGGACCGGCTCTGGAGGCGACGACAGGAAGTTGCTAGGCAGCAAGACGATGAGAATCAGGCCGGCGATGTGGACTAATACGGAAGTTACGCCCGCGACCCCGGAGCGGCCGCGGGAAGCCGGGTCGCCCCACTCGGTCAGAAGGTGTAATTCGACGTCATCCTGTGGTGGCCCTACGGTTTCCATCCATCAACCAAGGTTTTGGAGACAACTTCGGAGTGCTCTTTGATTTTATCAAGAATCGCCAGAGCAGCTGCTAATGTTCGACGCGCCGCCGCGCCGGAAGATTTCGGCGAAGTTCGCGAGGCCAGGGAATCCAGAAACGCGTCGAACTGGAGTTTCAGCGGCTCGCCCTTGGTGACGGGAGCCTGTTCGAAGCCGATCTGCCGGTTGCCGCCCACGCTGAAGACGGCGAGATCCTGGCGGGCGTAGTCGAGCGAGAGGTATTGGTTGGGCTGGAAAAGGCGGAGTTTGCGGACCCGCTCGGTGGAGATGCGGCTGGCGGTGAGGTTGGCCACGCAGCCGTTGGGAAACTGGAGGCGGACGTTGGCGATGTCCACCTTGCCGGAGAGAATCGAGATACCGGCGGCGCGGATCTCCTCGGGTTCGGCCCCGGCGAGCGCCAGCACCAGGTCCACGTCGTGGATCATGAGATCCAGCACCACGTCCACATCCAGGCTGCGCGGGCTGAACAGGTTCATGCGGTGAACCTCGAAGAACAAGGGCAGGGTGACGCGCTGTTCGAGAGCCAGGACGGCGGGGTTGAAACGCTCCAGGTGGCCCACCTGAAGGATGCGCCCGCCGCGCGCGGCGGCCTCGATGAGGCGGTCGGCCGAGGCAAGGTCCCCCGCGATGGGCTTCTCCACCAGGACGTCGATGCCGGCGGCGAGAAGGTAGCAGCCGATTTCGGAGTGGACTGTGGTGGGCGCGGCGATGATGGCGGCATCGACCTTGCCGGGGAGGTCGCGCGCATCGGTGAGGGCCACGGTCTGATAGCGCCCGGCGGCTTCGGCGGCGCGGGCGGCGTCGGTATCGACGATGGCGGCGAGTTGCGCGCGCGCGGATTCGTGGACCACGCGGCAGTGGTTCTGTCCGAAGGCTCCGGCGCCGATGACGGCTACACGAGGTTGTGACATAAATGGAAAGTTCCTGGATGCAGAGAAGACCACGGGCGCGTCCGAGCTGCGCTCGGATGCACAAGGCGGAGCCTTATGCCAC
>PLDO01000355.1 GCA_003136215.1 Bryobacterales bacterium | reverse complement strand
GGCGATGAACGCCGCCAACAGCACGGTGATGCACGCCTCGGTGGCCGGCACCATGCAGAACTCCACGCAGCCGGAAATCTGCAAGGTCATCCAGTTCCTGGCCGATAAAGGCGCGCCACTCGACGAGAAGGACGTGCGGGGGAGGACGCCGATCGACATTGCCGATGGCCTGCCGATCGATAAAGCGGTGGATCTGCTGACGGAGTTGATTAAAAAGAGCGGAGCCACGCCGAAGACACCCTCGAAGCGGTGAAGTGGGACAGGCGATCGGTTNNACGCAGGAGTGCGTGCGCCACGAGGATGCTGAGGCGCGACAGACCACCAAAGGCGATGGTCTGTCCCACCGGTGATTAAATCGCTACGCGTTCACCAACTGCCGCACGCCGCGGTCGGCGATGGGCACGAAGTCGCGGACTCCCTCACCCGAGTACACCTGGCGGGGACGCGCGATTTTTGTGTCGCCGTCCTGGAGCATTTCCTGCCACTGCGCCAGCCAGCCGACGGTTCGCGGAATTCCGAAGAGCACGGTGAACTGGTCCGGAGTAAAGCCCATGGCCTGGTAGATGATACCCGAGTAGAAATCCACGTTGGGGTAAAGCTTGCGTTTGATGAAGTACTCGTCGGAAAGGGCGATCTTCTCCAATTCCAGGGCGATGTCGATCTTGGGATTGCGGCCAGTCACTTCGAAGACTTCCTCGGCGACCTTCTTGATGATGCGCGCGCGCGGGTCGTAGTTCTTATACACGCGGTGCCCGAAGCCCATCAGCTTGCACTTGCCTTCTTTCACCATCTGGATGAAGCCAGGAATGTTGGCGTTGGACCCGATCTGGTCCAGCATGCGGAGCACTTCCTCGTTGGCGCCGCCGTGGAGCGGGCCGGAGAGTGCCGCGATGGCGGCCGCGGCGGTAACGAAGGGGTCGGCGTGGGAGCTGCCGACGGCGCGCATGGCGCTGGTGCTGCAGTTCTGTTCGTGATCGGCGTGCAGGATGAAGAGCACTTCGAGCGCGCGCGCCAGCACCGGGTTGGCGGCGTACTTGGGCTCCGTGCGCTTCCACAGCATGTTCATATAGTTCTTGGTGTAGCCCAGTTCCGGGTCGGGGGCGATGTAAGGCAGGCCCAGGCGGTGGCGGTAGGCGTAGGCCGCCAGGGTGGGCATCTTGCCGATCAGGCGGACGATCTGTTTATCCCGGGACTTGGGATCGTTGATGTTCTTGGCCTCGGGATAGAAGGTGGAGAGCGCGGCGACGGTAGAGATCAGGATGCCCATCGGGTGGGCGTCGTAATGGAAGCCATCCATGAACTTCTTCACGTTTTCGTGGGTCATGGTGTGGCGCATCACCTTGCACTGCCAGTATTCCAGTTGGTCCGCGGTGGGCAACTCGCCGTTCAGCAACAGGTAGGCGACTTCCAGGAAGGTGCACTGTTCGGCCAGTTGCTCGATCGGGTAGCCGCGGTAACGCAGAATACCTTTGTCCCCGTCCAGGTAGGTGATCGCACTCTGACAGGAGGCGGTGTTCATGAAGGCCGGATCGTAGGTCATCAGGCCGAAATCGTCAGGGCTGGTTTTGATTTGCCGCAGATCCATGGCGCGGACCGTGCCGCGGTAAATCGGGATGGTGTATGACTGCTGGGTTCGATTGTCGGTAATCGTGAGGGTTTCGTTATCCGGCATGGCAATCCTCCTGGGACCTCAAGCGGCACGGTGCACGTTGAATTCCACACGGAAATCCCCACAATCTCTACGAATTGTGTAAATTCTCTACGGGTTTCCCGGCTCTTGACCCACTGTCGAGGGGCTTTTCGCGCAAATTGGGTGGGCGAACCCCCAAAAACGTGCCGGGCGATATACTGTCTACCTATGAACCGCAGGAACTTTCTTGCCTCTTCGGGCGCCGGGGCCGTGGCCCTCGGCAGCGGTCTGGCGCCGGCGCCGGCGTCCGCCGCGGCGCCCCCCGCCCGCATGAAACTGGGATGCCAGAGCGCCCCCACCAACGAGGCGCATTTGCAGTACTTCGCCCGCTACGGAATACGCAACATCTGTGGCTATCCGCAGATCGCGGATGGCCGCCTGTACGCCACGGTGGACGAACTCAAAAGCATGCGCGATCTGGCGCAGAAGCACGGCATCAGCGTGGATTGCCTGGCGCCCCCGTTCCTCGCTTCCAGCCACATCGACCGGGAAAAGCACGGCGCGATCATGCTGGCCGCGAGCCCGGAGCGCGACCGCGATATCGCGGACATGCAGACGCTGATTCGCAATTGCGCGGCGGCCGGCATCCCCTCGATCAAGTACAACATGAGCCTCCTGGGGGTGTTGCGCACCGGGCGCTCGCCGGGCCGCGGCGATGCCACCTACAGCGCCTGGCGGCTCAAGGATGGCCACCCCGATCCGCCGCTGACGCGCGCCGGCCGGGTGACCGCGGACATGTTCTGGGAGCGCATTACCTACTTCCTGGAGCGCATCATCCCGGTGGCGGAAGAGAACAAGATCCGCATGGCCTGCCATCCGCACGATCCCGGCGTGCCGCCCGAGGGCTACCAGGGAGTGACGCGGGTTCTGGGCACAGTGGACGGCCTGAAGAAGTTCATCGCCATCAAGGAGAGCCCCTATCACGGGCTCAACTTCTGCCAGGGCACGGTGTCGGAAATGCTGGCCGACCCGGGTAAGGAAATTCACGACGTAATCCGCTACTTCGGCTCGCGGCAGAAGATTTTCAACGTCCATTTCCGCAACATCCGCGGACACCGCGACGAGTTTGTGGAGACTTACCCGGACGATGGCGACGTCGATCTGGTCAAAGCCATCCAGACCTATAAAGAGGTGGGGTATCCCTACCTGCTGATGCCGGACCACGTGCCCACCGCTCCCAACGACCCGGCCGGGCTGCAATCGTTCGCTTTCTGTTACGGCTACATCCGCGCGCTGATTCAGGCGGTGGACCGGTTGGCGTGAGGGGGGCGGGCACCCGAGACAAAGGTTCCAACCAATCGTTAACCGATTTCGCGCCAGATGCGCGCGGACGAGAACAACGCCAAATGGCGAACGTTCGTGGTGGCGATCACGGTTTCATCACCATCACGGGCCAAAGCGCTGGCCTGCGCGGCGAGTATCATGTCAGCGTCCAACGAGGCGTCGTTGGCCGATTGCCGACCCTTGTTCCGAGCGACTGCCCAATACTCCGCGGCCTTCAGCATCACAGCCGTCGTAATCGGCGCATAGGCGAGCATACTCTTCAACGCGTCCAAACGGCTAAGACCTCGGTCTTTGCCGGCCCGAAGCAACTCGCAGCGCACTTCGTAATCAGCTATCTCCGGAATCACGACCTCAACGCGGTTGTAGGCAAGACTCGCAAGCCAATTCTTGCATGTCTCATTTTCGGGGGAGCTTTTCGGATTCGTGATCATTCCAAGCGGACCAGCGTCCAGAAGAACGACCATGCTCATGAGAAAAACTTGTAGCCCTCAAGCCGGTCTTCGTCCAGGGCACGGCGCAGGAATTCAAACGTTTCCCGCTGCTCCGTCTGGTCACCCTGCATCCACTCGTCCAGAAGTTTCGTCAACGCAGAGGAGTTCGGCTTTTGAGGATACAGGGATTCCCGCTGCCCAGGGACTCGGCATGGTTCGCCGTGCTTGTTTGTGTCCGGCATTCCTTCACTTCTAATTCTACTCCACACCTCCATGCACGGTTGTCCCCCATCCGCCCAGTGCCCCCGCCCGCCCCGCTCGCCATGCCAGAATGAATTGACCATGACCTCTCGCTTCATCTGGGCACTCGGCGTGTACGCTGTACTGGCGCTGATGGCGGCCTTCACGCTGGACGGAAACCTGCGTACCGCAGTCTGGATCCTGCTCGCTGGCCTTACGGTGAAGACCTGTATCGCCTACAAGGCCGGCTGGTAAAGACTCTTCCTCCCCCGCACCATTCTGAAACGCTCCACCGTTCCATTCTGAAACACGTTCCGCTGTGGAACGTTCTCCGCGATGTCCCTTAGTTGAAAATAAGACCTTTAACACCTGGAACTACGTGGCACTAAAGCTGCAACCTTAGCTGCGTCGGGCAAGCCGGCAATTCCAAGAAAACAAAAGCCAGAAAGAGGTCGAAGACCATGCGCGCCACCAGTGTGTCCACGCTCCGCCGGACTAAGCTTACGCAGGAACATCGCGATCAGATCGTTCTCGATCACCTTTCGCTCGTAAAGGCGATCGCCATTCGTGTTCACGAAAACCTGCCGGTTCACGTGGATCTGGACGATCTCATCCACGCCGGCGTCATGGGTCTGTTCGATGCTGTCACCAAGTTCGACGGCACCAAGAACGTGGCATTTCACGCCTACGCCAAGCACCGCATCAAAGGCGCTATCCTGGACAGCCTGCGGCAGTTGGACTGGGCTTCGCGCGATCTGCGCCGCCGCCAGAAACAGGTGGAGAGCACCACGCGCGACCTGGCCTCAAAACTCGGTCGCACCCCCAACCAGACGGAAGTGGCGGATCAGCTGGGAGTCGGATTGGAGCGCTGGCACCGCATGCAGATGGAAATGCGCACGGTGGGCCTCGTATCGACCACCCCAAAGCCCGATCAGGACCGCGAGCGCCCGCAGGAATTCGCCGCCACCGCGGACTACCAGCCCGACCGTATGTGCGAACGCCGGCAGCTCCAGCACACGCTGGCGCGGGCCATCGGCACCCTCCCCGAGCGCTATCAGAAGGTGGTCTTCCTCTACTACACCAACGACCTGACAATGAAGCAAATCGGCGACGTGCTGGGCGTCAACGAAAGCCGTGTTTCGCAGATCCATAAGACCGCCCTGCAGAAAATGGCAGGAGTGTTGGAATCGGAGGGCATCCATTCCGTGGCGGCTTTGTGACGGGTCCGGACGGTGGCTGGCGGACTAAATCCGCTACGATAGTCGTGCGATGTCCAAGCGGTCGGGGCTCTTACTCTTCGTGGCGTTCGCGGCGCTGTTCCTGACGGTGAACCGCGACGCTTATCGCGGCTATTTTCAGGACGACGAGATCGATAACCTGAGCTGGGCGCCGTATCTGGGGCCGCTGGATTTCCTGAAGGGCGCCGTCACGCCGCGGTTTCAAGCGAATAATTTCCGCCCGGTGGGGCACTACTATTTCCATGCGGTGGAGGAAATCGCGGGGTTGGATTTCCCGGTCTATGTCGCGGTGCTGCACGCGTTCCACCTGTTGAACGTCTGGCTGCTTTGGCTGGTGGCGCGGCGGCTTGGGGCCGGGCGGTTTGCCGCCGCCGCCGCGTGCCTCTTCTTCGGACTGCACATGGCGCTGTTCGACGATTTCTGGAAGCCGATGTACGTCTTCGATGTGCTCTGCGCGGGCTTCTGCCTGCTGAGCCTGTGGTGCTACGCGAACGAGCGCTGGGTACTGAGCTTCGCGGCTTTCTGGCTGGCCTATAAATCGAAGGAACTGGCGGTCATGCTCCCGGTGGTGCTGCTGGCCTTCGAAATCTGGTTTGGCAAACGGCGCTGGAAGCCGCTGGTACCGTTTTTCCTGACCTCGCTATCATTCGGCATTCAGGGAATCCTGGGAAATCCCAATCGGGATAACGATTACACTTTTCGTTTCACGGCCGCCGCTCTGGCCAAAACCACCGTGTACTACGCCGGACGCGTTTTTCTGGTTCCGTATCTCGGTTTCGTGGTGCCCGCGCTGGCGTTTCTGGCGCGTAACCGGCGCACGTGGTTCGGACTGGCGGCGATGGGACTGTTCCTCTTCCCCATGCTGTTTTTGCCCGGACGGGTGTTCAGCGCCTACTGCTATCTGCCGTTCGCCGGCCTGGCTATCGCCATCTCGGGGCTGGCGGAGGCGACATCGCCTTTGGCGCTCGCCCTGTTTCTGGCATTGTGGCTGCCCATGGACCTCCGCGAACTGCGCCAGCGGCGTCGCGATACCCTGGCTGGCGACAACGAGGTCCGCGCGTGGATGAGCGCGGTCCAGCGGTTCGCCGCCGGCGCGGAGAAAGTGGATGCGTTCGTAGTCTCCGGCACGCCCGCCGGCTTCCATCAGTGGGGAGCCGAAGGCGCGCTGAAGTACTTCTACGAGCGCGGCGATCTCACCGTGAAGCGCGCCGGTGACGCCGGCGCGTCGGCGCTGATGGAAACCAGGCGGGTGGCGTTGTTGAACTGGGACGCTGGACGCAAGCGGCTGGATATCGTGGTGCGCGCCCCGGGCGGCTACTGAGCGATCACGCGCGAGTCGGCCTGAAATTTCTTGTAGTCGCTGAACGTGAAGACGATTTCGCCGCGCATCACCTTGACCAGCGCGAGGCGCACGGACCCGTGGATCTCAGCCCGCTTGGGCAGCCACACTTCGTTATTGATGCGCGCGTTTTCAATGCTCAGGTGGCTGCCCTTGGCGAGGCGGATCAGAAAGCCGCCGAAGGAGATGGTGTCCAGCGATTCCAGGTCGACTCTGACCCACTGGTAGTCCTCCTTGGCGATCCAGAAACGCAGCTTCACCTTGGGAAAGAACGCGGTGGACGCACTCTTCGGGCGATATCCGGGCTTGGGCGTGCCCTCGATCACGTAGGCGACACCGCCGTTGAGGGCTTCCTCGCCGGCGAGTTTGAAGTTAAAGGCCTCCGGCAGTTCCTTGAGCGGCTCGCGCTGTTTCTGCCGCTTGTGGTCCCAATCGGCCACCCGGCGCTCGCGCTGCTCCGCAGTCTCCTTGCGCCGCTCTTCGATGCTCTTCTGGAGCTTCTCTTCCTCTTTGCGCTGGTCTTTTGGGGAGAGCGGCCGGTCGTCGCGCGCCACCAGGCGGCGGTAGGGCGACCCCTCGAGCAAGGTCACGTCGAAGGTTTCGCTCTCCGTCTTTTTCAGCTTGCCGTTGGACTCCAGGTCGCGCTGCTCCTGGCGCTGGAGGAACGTGTAGTTGCGCGAGATCTCGGTGTTGCGGCGGTCGAGCTCGGTGGCACGGCGGACGATCTCCAGCGGGTCCTGGGCGGGCAGAACCACGGGCAGCACCAGAGTGAGGAGAAGAAGACGACGCACGAGTATTCCTACGGTTCCGCTCCGGCTCCGGTTTCAATCGGATGCCGGTGGCTCCCTGTCTTAATGGTATGTTAATCGGCGTGGCGCGGATTGTCTTCTTCACGGCGGTAGTGGCCCTGCTCGGCCTGTGGGCAGCAATCGTCCGGCGCGGGAAGTGAGGGTGGCATAAGGCTCCGCCTNNCCGAGCTGCGCTCGGATGGACAAGGCGGAGCCTTATCCCACTGAGTTACTGTAAGAGTGAATGCAAGTCACTCGGATTGGGATTGCGACTGCGGACGGCGTCACCGTTTGCGATCATCTGGCGCACGCCGCGGCCTTTGTAGTGGTGGAAGTGAAATCCGGCGTGTCCGGCGCGCGGGTAACGCGGGAGCGCGGGACGGCAGCCTGTGGAAACCACGCCACCTTCGTGGAAATGCTGGCCGGCTGCGACGCGGTGATCACGGGTGGCATCGGGCAGGGCGCCGCGGTATCGCTCGCGGCGCATGGGATTCGCCCGCTGGTTTCACCCTCGGCCGCCGGGACGCCGATCAACGACGCCTTGCAGGCATGGATCGAAGGGCGGCTGGCTACGTCGGACGAACGCGTCTGCCTCTGCGGTGACTGAGTTTTTCGCGCTTGGAGGAAACCATGTGCCGGAGCATCAAAGTTCTGCGTAGGGCTGGGCAGACCGTGACCGCGGAGGAACTGCACGCCGCGGCGCTACAGTTCGTGCGCAAGATCAGCGGTTTTCAGCAGCCGTCCAAGGTCAATCAAGCCGCCTTCGATCGTGGTGTGCTGGAGGTCTCCTCAGCCAGCCGCCGTCTTTTGGAATCGCTGGAACAGCGCGAGCCGCGCACGCGCGCCACGAAGCCTCCCGCCACCCCACCTGTTACAATTTGAGTCTACATGGGCAACCAGGTTTCGCTGTTCGTCACCTGCATGGTCGATCAGCTCTTCCCCAAAGTGGGGATGGCAATGGCGGACGTGCTGGAGCGGCTGGGGTATCGGGTGGATTTCCCCGAGAATCAGACGTGTTGCGGACAGCCTGCGTACAATAGCGGCTATCGCGCCGAAGCGCGCACCGTGGCGCGCCATTTCCTGAAGACATTCGAGGCCAGCGAGACCATCGTGGTTCCATCCGGGTCTTGCACCGCCATGGTGACGCATCATTTCCAGGACCTCTTCCAGAAGGAGCCGGAGACGCTTGCCCGGGTGCACGCCATGGAAAAGAAGGTCTACGAGTTCGCCA
>PLDO01000012.1 GCA_003136215.1 Bryobacterales bacterium | reverse complement strand
GCGGGCGTGCGAGGCGTTCCTGGACCGTTTTCCGAGACACGACGCAGGGATAGTGATCTACGGGGACGCATCGGGGAACCAGCAGCAGACGACGGGCGCGACGGATTTCGACATGATCCGCGAGCATTTCGCGGCGCATTCGAGCATGGTGGTGAGCTACCGGGTGCCGAAAGCGAATCCGAACGTGCGGGAACGAATCAACCTGACGAACCGGCAACTGCAATCCGCCGCCGGGAAGATCGGGTTGCTGGTGGACCCAGGGTGCAAGGAACTGATCAAGGACCTGGAAGAGGTGTGCTTCAAGGAGGACACCAGTGTGATCGATAAAGACCGGGACCGGATGCGGACGCATCTGTCGGACGCATTGGGCTACGTACTGTGGCAGGAGTGCCGCGCAGGGCTGAAGATCGGGGAGCGGTGCCAGCCCCTACTAAGCCATTAACGGGTGAAAAGCATGGAAAACATCAACCGGGAGCATCCGGATTACATCGCGCGGAAGGCGATGTGGAAGCAATACAAGGACCTGTACGCGGGCGGGGAACAACTGCGGTTGAACGCGTGCGAATACCTGGTGCGGCGTCAAAAGGAGCCGGGACAGGTTTACGAGGAACGGCTGCGGCGAGTGTTCTACGAGAACTACGTGGGGTCGATTGTGGACTGGTACGCCGCGACGTTGATGCGGCGGGAACCGATGTTGCAGTTCGAGGGAAGCGATGGCGGGGCGAAGGGCTTCTATAACCTGCTGTCGGTGGATTGCGACCTGAAAGGGACGAGCCTGCACGAGTTCTTCCGGCAACGTTTCGTGCAGGTGATGGTGTGCGGGAGCAGTTTCGTGGTGGTGGACTTCCCGAAGGCGGGTGGGGTGGCGCAGACGCGGGCAGAAGAAGACGCGAGCGGGAGATCGCGGGCTTACCTCACAGAATACGCGGCGGATGAAGTCATCAACTGGAATTACGACGAGACGGGCGGACTGGACTGGGTAGTAATCCGTACGTCGTGCCTGCAGCAATCGAAAGTAACCGACGCGAAGTGGGAGAAAGAGACGCGGTGGATTTACTACGACCGCGAGAACTACCAAGTGTTCCGTAAGACGGGCGAGGGACAGGCGATCGAGTTAACGGATACGGGGCGCCACGGGTTAGCCGCTCAGCGGCGGGTTCCGGTATTCGAGATGAAAGTGTCCGAGGGGTTGTGGCTGATGAATAAGGCCGGACTCCTGCAATTGGAGCACTTCAACAAGTCCAACGCGCTTTCGTGGGCTTTGACGATGGGACTATTCGCGAGTCCGGTGATTTATTCGGACAAAGAATGGAACCAGGTGGTAGGAGAGAGTTACTTCATCCAACTCGGGAAAGACGACCGATTCGGGTGGACGGAGCCGGAGGGCAAGGTTTATCAGATCGCAGCGGACAACCTGGTCCGGTTAAAGGACGAAATTTACCGTGTCTGCTATCTGATGAACCAGGCTGAGCAAGCAAAAGGGGGATTCATCGCGGCGTCCGGACTGAGCAAACAGATCGACTCAGCGGTGACGCAGGAGGTATTGCGGGCGTACGGGGCCATGGTGAAGGACGCGATGAGGCAGGTGCTGTGGGCAATTGCGGAGGCGCGGCAGGACGAGGTGACGATCGACGTATCGGGGATAGACGAATTCGACATCGGCGATTTCGGCAGCGATCTGGACGACGCGAAGAAGCTGCTGGAGTTAGGGATCGCATCGGAGACGCTGAAGAAGCAGGTGTTCAAGAAGCTGGCGTTCAAGTACCTGTGCGACGCGCGGCAGGAGATCAAGAACCGGGTGGCGGACGAGATCGACTTGGGGTGACGCGGTGGCTCGAGGAAGTAGATTTGACGCGGAGTCGCGGAGACGCGGAGTTAAGACGCGGAGAACGCCCAAGAGGTTGAGGAAAGGCCAAGAAGAGCGCGGAGACAGCGGAGAGGTGTGTGGGGCCGGCGGAAGACGAGATCGACTTGGCGTGACGCGGTGGCTCGAGGAAGTAGATTTGATGCGGAGTCGCGGAGGAAGAAGAGTCCGAGCTTCGCTCGGATTGGCAGGCTGAAGCCTGCCCCACCAATGAGCAGGGATCAGGAGGTATATGGAAGGCATCGACATACAGGCGATAGTGCGGCAGGCGGTACAGGAATTCGTGAACAACGAGCAGGCGAAGACAGAGCCGGCGCACAAGGCAGAGTTACAGGAGGAGCGGAGGCGGCGGGAGCAACTGGAGCGCCGGTTGAACGAACTGGCGGAAGAGAACAAGCGCAGCCGCAAGCTGGCGGCGGAAGCGGAGCGGAGCTCGACGGTGCGTGCCGAACTGCAGCGTTTGGGAGTAGGCAAGATCGATCTTGCGTTCAGAGCGGTACAGGACGGGATCGTGCGGACCGAGGACGGGCGGTTAGTAGCCCGCACCGAGGCCGGCGAAACGCCGTTGAAGGAATACCTGACCGCTTTCGTGAACGAAAATCCGGAGTTTCTCCCGGCGCGGATTGCCGGGGGCACAGGGATGACGGCCGCCCTGAAAGCTCCGGCGTCCGGCCGGGAGACGGTGGACCTGGAGCGGATACGTCCGGGGATGAGCGCCGAGGAAATGCAGCGGGTACGAGAGGAAATCGTGCGCGTGGCGTCGCAGACCCTGAAGGGGCTGTGAATTGTAGTGAACGAACGATTCTTTTGAGGGAGAGAACGAATGGCAGCAATTACTTCGAGTAACGTCGCGAACGCGATTGTCAAGCTGGTGGCGGTAGACGCGTTGCCGGTACTGATCGGGAACCTGGTAATGGGGAACCTGGTGAATCGCGATTACGAGCCGGTGCTGGCGCAAGCCGGCGACACGGTAAACATACCGATTCCGCCGACGATGGTGGCCAACAACATCGCGGAAGGCGGAACAGTGCAAACGCAGAATCCGAGTCTGGGGAACGCGCAGATCGTGCTGAACACGCACGCGGAAGCGACCTTCCAGATTCCGGATGTGACCAAGGTGCTGGCGGTGCCGGATCTGCTGAAGATCTACATGGAGCCGGCGGTGGCGGCGATCGCACAGAGGATCGAAAGCGACCTGCTGGGGCTATACGCGGGGTTCACGGCGAACACTTCGGTGGGGACGCCGGGGACGCCGATCACGGAAGCCGTTATCGACGCGGCGGAGACGGCGATGTTCCTGTCGAAGGTGCCCCCGAGCGACCAGAAGTACATGGTGGTGGACGCGGCGACGTACTCCGCATGGCGGCAGATCCCGCGGTTCAGCGAATTCCAGACGGCGGGCGACGCCGGACTGCGGTCGTTGATTTACGGCAACGTGGGGAAGATCAAGGACTTCTTCGTATTCCGCTCGCAGTTCGTGCAGAAGACGGGGAGCAGTCCGGTGACGACGCACAATATGGCGTTCACGAAGGACGCCGTCGGACTGGTGGTGCGGCGGCTGCCGCAGCCGCTGCCGGGGACGGGCGCCATCGCGGAGTACGCGGAACTGGGCAACTTCGGGATGCGAGTGGTGATGAGCTACCAGCCGAACACGCTGGCGCAACAGTTCACGGTAGACGTGCTGTACGGCTGCGCGGTGCTGCGGAACTCGTCGGGCGTGCAGGTGAACACCTAGGGGGATGACGGGGTGGGGCAGGTTCGGGTCCGAGCTTCGCTTGGATTGGCAGGCTGAAGCCTGCCCCACCCAGCACAAGGCAGGAGCCTTATGCCACAAAAAGGAAAGGAAGGCACATGGATCTACAGATGTATTACCAGAAGATTCGCGAGATGGAAGGGAAGATCGCGGATGAGTTTGCGCTTGTGGTGAGCGTGGAGACGGCGGACGGGGGCAAGAGCGGGAGGAAGACGGAGGTGCCGCGCCGGCTGGCTGCCAAGCTGCTGGTGGAGGGTCATGTCCGGCTGGCGACGAAGGACGAGGCGAAGGCGCATCGCGAGTTACTGGCAGAGGGGCAGCGGGCGGCGGAGCGGGCGGCGGCGGCGGCGAGGCTTCAGTTGACGGTGTTATCGACGACGGAGCTGGACCGGCTGCGGAGCGAGGCGCGGGGCTCCAAGGAGTAGGCGGCACACGATGGCACTGTTCACGGACGGCGCGGTTACGGGCATGGAAGACCTTCGGGGGCACGACACGCAGATACTGAATGTGGCGACGGTGGAGGGCATCGACGTCACGCGAAAGCTGGCGCTGGCACATGAGGAACTCTGCATAGAGGTGTCGGCGCTGCTGTACCAGCTGAGGACGCCGATGGCGATCTTGCCGCCGGCGATCCAGCAGGTGGTGATGACGCCCCCGCTCAAGCTCTGGCACATTTTCCGGACGCTGGAAATGGTGTACGGAGACGCATACAACAGTCAACTGAACGACCGGTACGCGGGGAGGCGGGACGAATACCACGAAAAGGTGAAGTGGGCGTATAACCAAGTGATCCAGGGCGGGCTGGGGATTGTCACGGACCCGATGGAACAGGCGGCGACGCCGGTGGTGCAGGCGACGGCGGGCGGGCTGGCAGACGGCACGTATTACGTAGCGGTCGCGTGGACCAACGCGGCGGGTGAAGAGGGGGCGAGTTCGGCACCGGCGATGATCCAGGTGTCGGGCAGTTCGCTGGCGGTGCAGACGACCGCGCCGGCGAAGGTCAAGGGATGGAACGTGTACTGCGGGACGAGCCCGGCTGCGATGACGATACAAAACTCGCCGATCCTGGCGCCGGGGCAGACGTGGGTGCAACCGGACACCATGTCCTCAACGGGACGGCCGGCGGGCAACGGACAGATGCCGACTTACCGGCTGCCGGTGCCGCGGACGATACAGAGGGGCTAATGACAAGCAAACTGGGAAGCGCGGCGACGGTCAAGGTAGTGCAGCGGATCACGGGACCGAACGGAGTGAATGCAGGGGTTGGAGCGTTGACACAAGGGGGACCGGACTTTGTGGGTCTGGTGGCGGCTTCACAGGTGCGGGCGCAGAACGCGGCGGGCGCACTGGCGGAGCGTGCGCAAGGGGTGAAGTACCCGGCGGTGAACGTGTACTGCGAAAAGATCGTGAACAACCTGAAGGAGAAGTTCCAGACGTTCTCGGGACAGGTGCAGATGGCGATCGAGATCCAGCAGTCACAGGACCGGTTAGACGGGATTGAGGACAGTCTTGAGGTCTATGTGGACGCGACGATGCAGATGCTGGATGGGAACCGGGGCGATTGGGGCGACGGGATGTACTACGCCGGCGGATACGAAGTGGCGTTTGGCCCGGTGAAGCAGGGTGGAAAGAATTTCATACAGGTGGCAAAAGTCACTTTCGAGATCGGAGTGAACAGGAACTAGTATGTCTACATATATTTCGTCCAGCGCGAATCGATTCTACACGGCGTTGGAAAGCGCATATGGGAGTGTGGGCTCGATCACAGCCACGAATCGGATTCCGGCGATCAAGCTCGGCATCCAACAACAGGTGGCGACAGGAACGCGGCGCGACAAGACGGGGAGCCGGACGTTCGCGGGCGTGCCGTCCGGAGTGAGGCGGCGCACGGATTTCGATTTGGAGACGTACCTGACGAGTTGGGACAAGACTACAGCAGGGCCGGGATACGGTGCGCTGTTTCAGGCGGCCCTGGGCGGAAGTCCGGTGAAATTCGGGGGAGGGACGGCGGCGTCGAGCACGGCGACGGGGCGACTGGGATTCGGAGCCGCGCACGGGCTGGCGGCGGGGCAGGCATTGTGCTTCGGGGGCGAGATCCGGTTCGTGGCGGCGATTGTGGACGCGCAGACGGTACAACTGAATGCGCCGTTCACGGTGTTGCCGGCGGCGGGGGCGGCGGTGACGGCGGCAGTGACGTACACTTTGGCGACGCAGTTGCCGAGCGTGAGCATCTTCGACTACTGGAGTCCGGCGACGGCGGTGCAGCGGCTGCTTAGCGGAGCGGGAGTGGACCAGATGGACATCGTGGTGGACGGGGATTACCACCAATTCCACTTCAAGGGAGTGGCGAAGGACCTGGTGGACAGCGCGAGCTTCGAAGCCGGCGCGTCGCAACTGCAAAGTTTTCCTGTGGAGCCGGCGGTGGCGGGGTTCGACTACTCGATCGTGCCCGGGAACATGGGGCAGGCGTGGCTGGGGACAGGGCCATCGCGGTTCTGCACGATCACGGCCGGGACGATCACATTGAAGAACGCACTGGACACGCGGGACCGGGAATTCGGATTGAGCGGGGCGTGTTCCGGGGTGCGGGCGATTTCACCGGGAGAGCGCACAGTGACGGCAGCTTTCGACCTTTATGCGCGAGACGACGATGCCACAACGGAACTGTACCAGGCGGCGCGGCAGCAATCGCCGATCAGCGTGATGTTCCAACTGGGGGAGACGGACGGGCAGTTGATGGGCGTGTATCTGAAGAGCGTGGTGCCGGAAGTGCCGGAGTTCGACGATGGGCTGAACCGGCTGCAGTGGCGATTCCGGGCATCGCGGGCACAAGGGACCGTGGACGATGAAATTACCGTGGCGTTCGGATAAGGGAAAGTCCGCGGAGGCGATGGCGGGGGGCAGCTACGCCAGCGAAGCGGTGGTGGAATCGCGGGTGGTAACGGGGGTAAGGTTTACGATCGCGAGGATGTCGTTCGGGCGGCGGGTGGAATTGATGCGGCGGGTGCGGGAACTGGCGCGGCGGACGGAGTTTCTGGCGGCCAGCGGAGAGGCGGGGGACAAAATGGACGCGGGCCTGCTGCAGGCTGAAATCGAACGGCTCTATGTGATGTGGGGCGTGAAAGCGGTTTCCGGCCTGGCGATCGATGGAGCCATGGCGGGCCCGGAACTGCTGGCGGAGGCCGGACCCGAGGAGTTATTCCGGGAGGCCCTGGCGGCGGTCCGCAGAGAGACAGGGCTAAGCGAAGAAGAAAGAAAAAACTCCTAGTCGCCTTCCATTTTCAGTTTTCCAACCAGGCCGGTTGGGAGTGCGACGCGTGCCGGAGGAGCGGCCTGGAAGCGCGGCGGCGGTGCGGGTGGCTGGAAGCGCGACACGACGGCAGAATGGCGCCCGTGTGGGCGCGGAAGACGGTGGCGACGGAGAGCTGCCCCAAGTCTTACATCACGGCGGAGAGCGAAGGGCTGGTGGAGGACTTCCTGGTGCGGCGACAGCTCGGCGGGATGAACTTCGGGGAGTTGAGCGCGCGACAAGTGGAAGGATTCCTGATTCTGGAGCAGGCGTGGGCGGGGGAAACGAAGGGGGACTCCACGCAGAGACGGTGAGGCGCGGAGATAAGCGGACGAGGAGTCCGAGCTTCGCTCGGATNNAGGCTGAAGCCTGCCCCACCATGCGGATGGACAAGGCGGAGCCTTATCCCACGGGAGATGAAGATGGCGAGCGGAACACAAGACGAGGTTTATCAGACGTTTTTGGCGGTATCGGGGCAGCAGACGGCGGCCCTTGGGGATACGACCGCGATGCTGGCGGGTGTGATTGCACAGGTTGACGAACTGCGGAGCAGTATCCCGGCGCCGGTGGCTGCGACCAAGACGCAGACTACGACGGCGGCAACGTCGAGTGACAGCGGGAGCACGCTGGATTCGGTGGCGAAAACGGTGATCGAGAGCGGGTTCGGGCTGGCACCCCTGATCAGCGGGTTGGTGAGTCTATTCAGCGGGGGAGATACAGCAGCGCCGGCGCCGCTGGTGAAATACGCGCTGCCGGCGGCCGTCAGTTTCCAGGCAGCGGAGAGCCAGGGACAAGTGACTGGTCAGGACTACGACCAGACGGGAACGCCGCGGAGCTATGCGCCGGCGGGGGCAAGCGGCAGCACGGCAAGCAGCTCCGGGAATGGCGCGGCATCGCAGATCACGGTTAACGTGCAGGCGATGGATGCGCGCTCTTTCATGGACCGGAGCAACGACATTGCGCTGGCAGTACGGGACGCGATGCTCAATCTGAACGCGATCAACGACGTAGTGAACGACCTTTGATATGGCAACCTTTCCTCAGTTGAAGACGAATGCGATCGCGCAGTATCCGGTGGCGCGGCGCGAGCAGTTCCAGAACCAGACGGTGCGTTTCGTGGATGGCAGCGACCAGCGTTATCGCGATTCGGCAGGGGCGCGGATGGAATGGGAGATTCAGTTGAGCGAGTTGGACGAGGGTGAACTGGCGGCGATCGAGGAGTTTTTCCTGGCGAGTCAGGGAGCGTTCGGCAGTTTCTCCTTCACAGACCCATGGGATGGGCACGTGTACGACAACTGCAGCCTGGCCGCCGATGAGGTGGCATTGACGACCGTGGCGGAGATGCGGGGGAGCACGAAGCTCACCGTGGTGCGGAACATCTGAAACGCCATGGCAGCATATCCACAACTCGAAAGCGGGGCGCTGAGCCAATTTCCGGTGCAAAAAACCCGGCGGGCGCGGACGGTGGTGAATCAAGCCGCCGACGGCAGCACGATCAAGCTGGCGGACCCGGCGGCACTGGTTACGGAATGGGTGCTGGCCTACACGGACCTGAGCGATGCGGAAGCGGCGGCGCTGCGGGCCTTCTTCCTAGCGGTGGAGGGCACGCTGAACAGTTTCACGTTCCTGGATCCGGCGGGCAATCTGCTGGCCTGGAGCGACCAGCTTACCGAGGCGGCCTGGCAGAAAGATCCGCTACTGACCCTGACCGGGAGTGTCGCCGATCCGCGTGGGGGGACGAGCGCGTGGCGATTGAGCAACGGCGGGGGAGCGGCACAATCGGCCGGGCAGACGCTGGCGGCGCCCGGAGGATACCAGTACTGCTTGAGCGCATACGTGCGGGCGGCGACGGCGACGAGCGTGCAGCTGACGGTTGGCAGCCAGAGCGCGGCGCGGGCAGTGACCAGCGACTGGACGCGGATCGCCTGGACATCCACTGGAGATGCGCAGGCCACGTCGGTGCGATTCGGGATGGAGATCGGGGCGGGCGATGCAGTGGAAGTATACGGGCTACAGGTGGAGGCGCAGACCGCGGCTTCGGGATACAAGGCCACCACGCTGGGCGGAGTTTACGAAGACGCGCACCTGGGCGACGATGTGCTGGCGATCACCAGCACCGACGTGAATCGCAATTCCTGCACGGTAAAGATCACTCATGCAAACCATCTTTGAGCTCAAGGAGCAAGCCGTCACGGACACGCCGCTGCTGCTGTTCGACTGCGTACTCTCCGATGGAACGACGGAACACTGGAGCACGCACGCGGTGTCGGTGGGAGGAGTAGCGTACAGCGCGAGAGTGCTGGGGCACAATGTGTTCGAGCTGCAGGCATCGAGCGATCAAGGGGCGGACGGCGTGCCGAAGATCTCGCTGGTGCTGGGGAACGCGGATTCGCACTGTTCGGAGATCGAACGCGCGACCGGGTGGAAGGGCGCGCGGCTGACGGCCGGGCTGGTGTTTTACGATTTACGGAACGCCGCGCCCCTGACGGACCGGAGTGTGATCTTCCAGGG
>PLDO01000391.1 GCA_003136215.1 Bryobacterales bacterium | reverse complement strand
GTGGTGCGCAGGTAGGCGGGCACCAGTCCGGTCTGCCAGTCGTGGCAATGAAAGATATCGGCGCGAAACAGGACGCGGGCCACGCCCAGAGCGGCGCGGCAGAGCGCGGCAAAACGAATGTGGTTGTCGGGGTAGTCCAAACCGGATTCGCCGTAGAAGCCTTTTCGGTCGTAGAGCGGCGGGCAATCCACCAGGTACAGCGGGTAGTCGGCCTGGGCCTGGTAGATGGAAACGGGATAGGAAGCCGGACCGAAGTGAACCGGCAGGTTGTCCCACACGCGCCGCACGGTTTTCAGATCGATGGAGGCGTAACGGGGAATTACCACGGCCACTTCATCGCCAAAAGAGCGCAGGGCGGAGGGGAGCGAGCCCACCACGTCGGCCAGACCGCCGGTCTTGGCGAGGNNGGTGCAGCCTCGGAGGAGATCATGAGGACGCGAGCCACGAGGGAATTGTAGCAGTCGCGAATACCTAAAATCCCAATCTCAGCAATGCACGTGAGACGACCAGGTGCCCATCCACACCCAATCCTTCGTCAGGGCGATCAGGGCATTCTCATGGTTTGCTCACAACCAGGAGCAAGCCGCTCTGCGTTGGCACGCCGCCGGCGAATGCCTGCACGGCGACTGCGCCGGTGGGTACGGTGGCGGGCAGTTGAATGGTCACCTGGTACAACCCGGCGCTTCCGGCCGTGAGCACTGTGCCGATCACCGGTACTGCCGTTCCACCGACCGTCACCGTGGGCGCCGTCACCACCGCCGACGCGCCGCTTACCGTGGTGCCCGCGGCTACCGCCGGAAGCGTCGCGCCGAAGCCCGTGCCCCACAGCACCACGGTGTCGCCCGGCTTCGCCGCTACGCTGCCCGGGACCGCGGATGGGTCCCCCAGCAGCGCATAATCGGGCAGCCGCGACGCAACGGCATAGTTCGTCCCCGGGTACATAAAGAACGCCGGCGCCACGGCCTGCAGTTGCGCAGCCGCGGGAGCGCTGATATTGCCGTTGTTGTCGACCACCACGTTGACCATGCCGACCGCGCTGTCGGAAGGCGCTTGCACGTTGATCTGGGTGGGGCTGATGTAATACACGAAAGCCGGCTTGCCATCGATCGTCACACTCACGCCATCGAGCGCCGCGGGCAGGTTGCCATTAACCACCTCATCGCTGCGCCAGGTGCGGCCAGGATACGTGTTGGCGAGGTTCGCGCCCTGAATCATCACCCACGATCCGGCTTCGACCCCGGGTTGATAACTGGCGCCGTTGAGCACGGAAGTAATTACGGGCGGGGCCGGCGGCGCCAGTTTCACCACGAACGCTTCGCCATAGCCGGTGGGCGGCTGCACTCCGCCGGGAATCGGGAAGTCGAACGACCAGGTCTGGCCCGCGAGAATCACATTGCCCTGGGAATCGAGGGCGAGCGCGAGCGCGCCATCGTCCTCGGAACCGCCGAAATAGGTCGAATAGTTCAGCTTGCCGCCATCCGCCGAAATCGTCGCCACGAAGATGTCCGCCAGTCCGGCGCTGGTGGCTTGGGCCGGCGTCACCACCGGGAAATCGGCAGCGCGCGTTCCGCCGGCCGCCGCCAGATTCCCGGCCGCGTCGAGCGCGATGGCCGCGATCCAATTCTGCGTCAGGAAGACGCCGGGTTCGGCGGCGAAATCGATGTACGACTCCATGGACGCATGGCCGCGCAGGTAGGTGGAATATACGATCTTCGACCCGTCGGCGCTCAGCCTGGTGACGAAGCCGCTGGTCGCTGTCTGGTTGATGGTGGCGTAGACTGTGCCGCTAGTGCCGGCTGGAACGATGCGGTTGACCACAGGGCCACTCGTTTCCGATCTCCATGGCGGAATAAAAGTGCCAATCGCCGACCACGTCTGGCCGCGGTCGTGCGAAGCAAAGTTGGCGTTGGTATATGACACCGCTGCATAGAGAATTCCACTGGAGTCCACCGCGAAGGTGCTGCCGGCAGCAAACGGACCCGGCGGGGGAGTGATCGGCGACCAGGTGACGCCGCCATCCACGCTGCGAACGCCGAGGCCGTCGTATACCGTCGAAGGACTGGTAGAGGCGTCCACGACCAGGCTGTTCGACGCCGGTAAAGTCTGCTGGATCCAATCGGCCCCGCCGTCCACGCTGCGATAGAGATACTGGGGTTGGTTGTTGGCGCAGAAAAAACCGCAGAACACCATGTTGGAGACCGCAATCAGGTGGCCGCTCACGCCCGGATCGAGCACCATGGACTGGACGCTCCCAGGGAATGTCACCGTTGTCCAGGTAACGCCTCCGTCGGTGCTCTTACGTATGGTCCCGCTGATTTCATAGACGATGTTGGAATTCTTCGCATCCACGGCGAGTTGGGAAATTGAGACCGGCGGGGAATCGACCAACGTCCAGCTATGCGCGCCATCCACGGTCTTATAGACAGCGCTCGCGGATGGGCCATAGGCAGCCGGCGCTGTGGCCGCGTACAAGGTCTGCGTATGGACCGGGTCGATGGCCAGCGCCTGTATGTTCGTGCCTGCGATGCCGCTATTGGACCTGGTCCAGGTTGCGCCCCCATCCGCGCTCTTGAAAACGCCCAGATCCCCAGTGGCGGCGTAGAGCGTGCTGGGGGTGGATGGGTCCACCACCAAGGTCTCTAGCAGCGCGAACGGCAGATCGTCGATGGGCGCCCAAGTGGTCCCGCTATCGCCGCTCTTCCACAGCGGACGCGCACCCGGCGTGCTCTGCAGGGGATGCACCAGCGGGAAATCCGCCGACGACGTGCTGCCCGCCACGTAGACCTCGCCGGTGCCGCTCACCGCGATCGCCGTTCCGACCGTCTGGGCGCTGCCGCCCAGCGCGGTTTCATAGATCTTCTTGGTTCCGTCGGCCGAGATCTTGAAGACGATCGCGTAGGCGCTGCCCAGCGGGCCTAAGGCTTGCGTGGCGGTGGAGGGATATGCCGAGGATGACGATCCCGTGACGTACGCGTTGCCTCCCGCATCCAAGGCGATTCCTCCCGCGGCGCCGCTGGGATGGAAGAACGAATAAACCACCGCACCCTGCGGATTCAGTTTGCTGACCACAATGCCGTACAAATCGGGGGCGTTCTGCGTGCCAGGGTAGCCTGCCGCGGAGTTCACGTTCACGGCGACATAGGCGTTGCCGCCAGCGTCGACCGCGATCCCGGCGGCCCCATCGTCGCCTGCGCCGCCCAGAAACGTGGAATACAGCAGTTTGCTCCCGTTCGGGTCGAGTTTCGCCACGAAGGCGTCGTAATCGTCGGCGTTGGAACTGTTCAGCGTGCTCTTGACGGGGTTGACCAGCGGGAAATTCCCCGAGCGCGTATAGCCGGTTACCAGCACATTGCCGGCGCTATCCAGCGCCACGCCGGTGGCCCAGTCGTCCAGGATGCCGCCCAGGTAGGTGGACCAGATCACCTTGCCATCCGGCCCAAGTTTGGCGACGAAAGCGTCGCAGGTACCGCCGAACCTGGTCTGCACGGCTTGTGTGGTGACCGGAAAGTCGGGCGAATAGGTCAGGCCGGCGACATAGACATTGCCTTGGGCGTCGGATGCCACCGAAGTGGCGAAATCCTGGCCGCTGCCGCCCAGGAGGGCCGCGAAGACGGGTCCGGCGGCGTGGACGTTGCCGGAGAGCAGCCACAAGAGTACGGGGATTTGTATTGCTGCTTTCATGGTTTACCTGTGCAACCCGATACGGCAGGGGGTGCCGGTTCCCCGTGCGAACTGCGCTCGGATGGACAAGGCGGAGCCTTATCCCACTAATTCGCGGCGGGAGCGGGGACGAAGATCAGGCCGCGATCGGAGGCGGTATCGAGCAGCCAGAGAGGCTCGGTGCCCAGTTCATTCAAGCGGAAGACGGAGCCCATCCGAATCAGCGCCGAAGGAGAGCAATCGCAGGCCAGAGCGGAACGGTCGCCGGTGGCCACCTGGATGGTGGTGACCGCGCGGCCGGTGGCGCTGGCGACGAGTAGCGTTTGCCCGCCGGGCGAAAACGCCAGAGCGCTGGGATCGGCGATGCCATCGAAGGAGCGCTCGGTGGCGGCGCCGGCGATATCCTGGAACAGAATCAATTTGCCGCTGTGGATGACGGCGGCGTCGTGACCGCCTGGCGCGAAGGCGGCCAGCACTCCGTCGGCACGGTCCATGATCTGGCGGCTGTTGCCGGACACGCCGATCAACTCCAGGGGACCGGCGGCGGCGTAGAGCAGGTACGCCCCATCGTCGCTGATCGCCAGGGTATCGGGGAGCGGACGGCGCGGACCCGGGTTGCCGCGCAGGCGGATGGTGGCGGCCACTACGGGAGCGTTCGGCAGCCCTTTGATCACCCGCACACTGCCCGGCGAATAAAGGGCGGCGGCGCTTCCCGACGGACTGAAGACTACGCGAAGGGGCGCGCCCAGCGAATCGACGGCACGTTCCAGCGGGGCATCCGCGGTCAACAGGAAGAGATGCGCCTGGCCGTCGGCGGCCAGGACGAACGTGGAATCCAGAAGGGGCGCAACCCAGGCGGCCGACACGGCAAAACCGAAGTCCACAGGAGCCCCGACCAGGGCCGCGCCGGGGATACCTACGATCCGGCGTAAGGTGTGCGCCGATGAGTCGAACGCGAAGCCGGCGGACGGCGCGGCCAGCTTGCCGGCCTGACCGTAAAGGGAACAGATTGCGAGAGATGCGGAGAGGAGAATTCTCATGGCGATTACCTCGGGGGTCCGGCGGTGCCGGCGCCGGCCGCGATGGTGGTGCCGGCCGGTATGGTGGCGGCGGCCGTGGTTCCGGAACCGTTGTGCGTGGCATAGACGATTCCGCCGGCCGCGGCCGCGCCCACGATGACCAACACCGCGATTAGTTTGCCCGACACCCCGGCGGCAGCGGCGCCGGATGCGGTGAGCGCTGCGTTGGTCTGGTTGATGTTGATCGATGCAGTCTGGCCCTGGTACGAAGCGTTGACATGAATCTGATACTGACCTTTGAGGCCGTTGGGGTGGAACCCGCGGGCTACCGCCTGGCCCTGGTTGTCGCTCACCATGGAGAGGGTTCGCGCGCCGTTGGCGAAGGTGCCGCCGGCTCCGTTGGAAGGCAGCGTAAAGACGATAATTGCTCCGGCAACCGGCTTGTGGTTTTCATCCTGCACCTGGACGACAGGTTCGCGGGCAGTGCGCTGGCGGATGTTGTTGGTTGCGCCCTGGCCTTCGAGAACTACCAGGTTGAGCATCGGGGCAACTTGGGCAGTCGCGGGAATCCACAGTGCCAGCAAGAGCGAAAGATAGCGCACGCAACCCTCCGTCGCCATTATGCCACTCCCTAAGGAACCACGCAAAAATAACTTCACATTTGGTTGCTTGGCCCCGTGGCGCTGGGAGTTTATTCCTGCGTGGTTCCTAAGAGTCTGTCGAGATAATCCGCTTGGTTCGTTGGGACGCCCCTGGCGTCGCGAGGAACTTATGCCGCTCCAAATGTCGTACCCTAACAGTATGTGGATGCGAGCCGGCCGCTGGGTAGCCGCCATGGGCTTCGTGCCCTTCCTGTGCGCCG
>PLDO01000412.1 GCA_003136215.1 Bryobacterales bacterium | reverse complement strand
GTACAACAATCCGGCCAACTGGAAGGCGCACTTCGAGGGCACCGGCGCCGAGATCATCCACCAGACCAGCGGGGAACTCACCCACTTCGTCGCCGCCATGGGAACCAGCGGGACGTTTACCGGCACCACCCGGCGCCTGCGCCGCGATCTACCCGAGGTGAAGTGCTACTCCGCCCAACCCTCCAGCGGCTTTCACGGTCTGGAAGGGCTCAAGCACATGCCGACCGCGATTCGCCCCGGCTTCTATGACGACACCATGGCCGACGGCAACCTCTGGATCGAAACCGAGGACGCCTACCGCATGGTCCGACGGCTAGCCCGCGAAGAGGGCCTGCTGGTGGGGATCTCGTCGGGGTGCAACGTTTACGCCGCCACCCTCCTCGCCCGTGAAATCGCCGCCCGCGGCGAGAGCGCCACCATCGTCACCATCCTCTGCGACAGCGCCGAAAAATATCTCAGCGAAAACTTCTGGGACCAGGAATGATCCGCATCGAACCCGAACCCTGGGCGGCCATGGTGGCGCACGCCCGCGCCAGCTACCCCAACGAATGCTGCGGCGCCATGCTCGGTTCCAGCGAAGACGGCGCAAAAACGGTGCGCCAGGCCATCGCGCTCGAAAACGCCTTCGAAGGCGCGCAAGCGGCGCGCTATGAACTCCGTCCCGAGGACCTGCTAGCCGCCGATAAAGCCGCCCGGCAACATCATATGGACCTCGTCGGGATTTATCACTCGCATCCCGACTGCGACGCGTATTTTTCCACCACCGACTTGCAGAATTCCTGCCCGTGGTACTCCTTCGTCGTCCTTTCGATTCAAAAAGGCGAGTTCCACCACGCCAATTGCTTTCTGCCCAACTTCGATCAAACCGAAGCGCCAAAAGAGGAGCTGATCTACTGACATGGCCAAAATACTGATCCCGACGCCGCTGCGTCAATTCACCGCGAAGCAGGATTCCGTCACCGTNNCTCAACGACGAAGACATCCGCTACCTCGGCAAGGACGCCACCCCGGCCGCCGAAACCGACACGCTTTCGCTGGTCCCCTCGATTGCCGGAGGAGCCCCCGGAGAAACGAATTGACGCTTTCGAAAGACGAAATCCTCCGCTACTCGCGCCACCTGATTGTTCCCGAAGTCGGCATGGAAGGCCAGTTGAAGCTCAAGGCCGCCAAGGTCCTGCTAGTGGGCACCGGCGGGCTCGGCGCGCCGCTCGGCCTGTATCTCGCCGCCGCCGGCATCGGCCGCATCGGCCTGGTGGATTTCGACGTGGTCGATTTCACCAACCTGCAGCGCCAGGTGATCCACTTCACCGCCGATGTGGGCCGCAAGAAGCTGGATTCCGCCGCGGAAAAAATGAAGGCCATCAATCCCAACGTGGAGATTGTGCGGCACGAAGTGGCGCTCACCAGCGAGAACGCGCTCGACATCCTGAAGGACTACGACCTGGTGGTCGATGGCACCGACAACTTCCCGACGCGCTACCTGGTCAACGATGCCTGCGTGCTGCTGGGCAAGCCCAATGTCTACGGATCGATTTTTCGCTTTGAAGGACAAGCCACGGTGTTCGCTTATGAGGGCGGTCCGTGTTACCGCTGCCTCTATCCGGAGCCGCCGCCGCCGGGCCTGGTGCCCAGTTGCGCGGAGGGTGGAGTGCTGGGTATCCTGCCCGGCACCATTGGACTCATCCAGGCCACCGAAACGGTCAAGCTGATCCTCGGAATCGGCGAACCGCTGGTGGGCCGGCTGTTGCTATACGATGCGCTGGGCATGCGTTTCCGCGAGTTGAAGCTGCGCAAGAATCCGGAGTGCCCGGTGTGCGGCACGCATCCCACGGTGACCAAGCTGATCGACTATCATCAATTCTGCGGCGTCCCCCAACCGGGGTCGGCGGCGCCTGATCGGGAGACCAAGGTGAACGAAGGCGAAATCGACGTTGTGGAACTGAAGCAAAAGATCGATCGCGGAGACAACTTCGTGCTGATCGACGTGCGCGAGCCGCACGAGTACAGGATCTGCAACATCCCCGGCGCGCAGCTCATTCCGCTCGGCGAGTTTCCGAAGCGCGTCGGCGAGATCGATTCCGCGGCTGACATCGTGATCCACTGCCGCACCGGCGTGCGCAGCGCGAAAGCTTGCGCCGTGCTGCGCCAAGCCGGCTTCCAACACGTGCGCAACGTGGTCGGCGGCATCCTGGCCTGGAGCGACAAAGTCGATCCCAGCGTGCCGAAGTACTGAGGCCCCGCACCGAGCCGCGACCGTCAGGGAGCGGAGGGCCGGAACTGAACTTTCGGACAGATGTGCTCAGTCCAACCCGTAAAACCTCGTAGCCGATCCACCAAGCAATTGCTCACGCACTTCGACGCTCCGCGCGCCGATGGATTGCGTAAACGCGGCCAGCGTTTCCTTCCACGTAGCCGCGGGCAGGCACGCGGGCCACTCACTGCCGAACATCAGGCGGCCGGGACCAAACACCGAAAACACGTGGTGGACGAAGGGCCGCAGGGGCGCGGCTGCCCACGGCGTGCGCTGTCCGGTGAGCAGGCCGCTGACCTTGCAGAAGACATTCGGCAGCCGCGCGGCGGCTTCCATGCCGCGGACCCATTCAGTGGTCGGGCCGGCGTCGAACGGCGGCCTGCCCAAATGGTCGATGGCGATGCGCAGAGTGGGCGCCTGCTCGGCAATGCGCAGGACCAGCGAAAGCTGCCCGGGCTGTACTTCGAGATCGAGCGGGATGCCGCGCCCGGTCAGTTCATCGAGCCCCGCGGGGATGCCGTCCGCCAGCGAGCAACAGACACCGCGGATTTTCGGGTGGCCGAGGTATTCGGCGAGGCGGCCGATGGGAACCACCAAACCGGCGATCTGCGGACAATCCGCGGGCAGATCGGAGAACTGGCCCACCAGGATGGCTCCATCGAAGCGGTTGCGCGCCAGGATGGCCTGCAGGTGCTCGGGCGGATGCGCCTGCGAATAAAGTACGTGGGAATCGATGCGCAAATCAGTTTCTTCGGCCGCTGCGAGAATCTTCGTGGCGCACGCACTCTTGCGTGCCGCGTCGACATTCGTGTCGACGCCTGCAAGTTTCCACATTTCTGGCGAAGCCGCCCCAAGTGGGACCGGCCTCCTGGCCGGTCGTCCGCCGTCTGAACAGGCTGCCCCACATCCAACCAACCGGGACTGTCAGAAATTAGAGTGGACAGCCCACTAGAAGATAAACGCCAGCCCTCCGCGCAGGCTGCGCGGGGTTTCCACCAGCATCACTTGCTGGCCGCTCACCATGCCGAGCGGAAGATATCCTTGCGCCAGCATGTTGCGAAGGTCGGCCGTGGCTTCCACGCGCCGCGCAAAGCCCGGCAGCGGCTGGCGAATGAAAATGTTCAGACCGGGCGCGGGCTGGTTGGATTGGGTACTGTAGACATTGCCCGGCATGGCCCAGCGATGGTCCGGGGCCCACTGGTAACTGACCACGACGCGGGTGCCGATGTGCGGCGCCGTGGCGCTGACGCGCGTGGTAGCCACCTGGCGGTGGCCGGCGTGGATCATGGCCCGCAATTCATCGGGGCTATTGGTGTCCAGGTCGTGATTGCCGGCGGTCAGCACGCCAACGCTGCCGTACATCACGGTCGCAGCTACGTGCCCGCCCAAGTCTTGGGTGAGCGCGGCCGTGTAGCCGGTGCTCTGAAAATTGCCCGCGTTGAAAATGGAGCTGTCGGAGAATGCGTCCGGCAGAACATCGGAACCGCCATACATACCCGCGGGGGCCACCAGCGTGAGAGCGGCGTCGGAAATGGATTCGTGATACGCCGTGAGGCTGTAAGTTCGCGAGCCGGACTTGCGGGAATAGGTGATTTCGTCCTCCTGGCCGCGCTGGACCCGCGGCCTGCCGTTGAGCAGGGACAGGCGCGGAAACAGGCCGAGCGAGTTGAGGTCGCGCTGCAGGTCGGCGTCTTCGGAAGGCGAGCCGGCCGCCAGATCGGGCCGGGCGTCACCCGAAGTATAGGTGAGTTCGAGCGTCGAGCCGCCACCCATGTTCCATGTCAGCCGGGCATACGGGCTGGCATAGTTCATTCGATCCAGGAAGGCGACGCTATTCAAGGTGAGCCCGTAGCGCAAAGTGATATCGTCGCTGAGCTGGGTGTGATCGTCGAAGCTCGCCGACATGGTGCGAAGCAGGGGAAGCGAAGAATCCTGCCCGGACAGTGCGGTGGCCAGGCGTCCCGGCGCAAACAGTTGCCGCATGGTGAGGGAAACTTCCGGGCTGCCACCCATGAGGTCGCGGCTATAACTAGTGCGGAACGCGGCGCTGGGTACGCCGGTCTGAAAACCATATCCCACATTGCCGGCTACCTGCAGGTTGTTGCTGCCGTACAAAGAGGTGGCCAAAGCAAAAGCCGTGCCCAGATCGGCTTCGTTGGACACGCCGGTGGCCACGGACCCTTCGCCGGCCGAGACCCGCAGGATGCCACGCGTATCGGAGAAGGCGTTTGCATGCTCCGTCCCTGAGGTGGGGGGCGAATTCATGAAGCGCTGCACGGCGCGTGTGGCGGAACTGGTACGCAGAGCCCACTTCCAGTCGTCGGTCAGCAGACTGCCGTTTTCGAGCGGCGGATAGGAAAGCTGGATGGTGCTGATTAGGCTGTTGAGGTTGACCGCCAGCATACTCTGCATGCCGGGCTGTACCAGGATGTTCTTCTTCACCGCTGGCACCAACGTGGCAACCGAGACCTTCACCCAATAAAGGTCGGGGACCAAGCCCGCGAATTGGAATCTGCCGGTGGAATCGGAGAGGATTTTATCGACGTTGCGGTCCTGGCGGTTATACAGAAGGACCACTGCGCCCATCTGCGGCACTCCCAGGGAATTGCGGACCACGCCACTAATGGCACCCATGAACTTCACCGGCTCGGCCGCACGGGCAAGCGAAGGAGCGGCCAGACAGGCCATCCCCAAAGCGAGGGTAGTCAGCGTCCTGTGCGTCTTCGTAGTCAACATCGACGCCCGTGAGCGGCGGGCTAAACCCGCCAGTAGTTTGGTTA
>PLDO01000267.1 GCA_003136215.1 Bryobacterales bacterium | reverse complement strand
GCCTGGAGGCGGCAGGTTACGGCGACATGGACAACAGCGCCATCATCATGGCCTACGAGTAGGGCGCACTGAAGTTTGGCCATTTCCAGGCTGCTGCCCAGCATGGGTGGGGCATGCTTCAGCTTGCCAGGCGAGCGAAGCTCGCCCACCGCAGGCGGAACCGCCTGCGCCACCGCTTGCCAGCTATCATGGATTCATGAAGCTCTTCTGGTGCGCCGCGTTTGCCGCTACGGCTTTGTCCGCGCAGACCTTTCCGGGGGCGGCCGCGCTCGACGAGGTGATCGAAAAGGCCATCGAACAAGGCCGTATGCCCGGAGCCGTGCTGCTGGTGGGGCATGAAGGCCAGGTAGTTTACCGCAAGGCCTATGGCCAGCGGGCTCTGGTGCCGCAGCCCGAGGCCATGACGCTCGACACCATCTTCGATTGCGCCTCCCTCACCAAAGTGCTGGCCACCACGTCCTCCCTGATGAAACTCTTCCAGGAGGGCCGCTTCCGCCTCAACGACAGGATCACCGACTACATCCCCGAGTTTCAGGGCGGCAAGAGCGACATCACCCTCCGCCAATTGTTCACCCACTTCTCCGGCCTGCAACCCGACGTGCCGCTCACTACTCCGTGGACCGGTTACGACACCGGCATCAACCTTGCTTGCACCTTCAAAGTGGGCGGACCCCCGGGCACCCGCTACGTGTACAGCGACATCAATTTCATCCTGCTCGGCGAACTGGTGCACCGCCTCAGCGGCAAGATGCTCAACGAATACGCGCGGGAGAATATTTTCCTGCCCATCGGCATGAAGGAGAGCATGTTCCTGCCGCCCGCCTCGCTGCTGCCGCGGATCGCGCCCACCGAGCGCCTGCCGGTGAAGACCGGGCCGCCGTTGCGCGGCGTGGTTCACGATCCGACGGCGCGCAATATGGGCGGCGTGGCCGGCCACGCGGGCCTTTTCTCCACCGCCAGCGACCTTGCCCGCTTCGCCCAGATGATGCTCAACGGAGGCGAACTCGATGGCGTCCGCCTCTTCGGCCCGCTCACCGTAGCTAAGTTCATCGAGCCGCAGACGCCGCCCGATCAGCCCATTCTGCGCGGTCTCGGCTGGGATGTGGATTCGCCCCACTCGGCGAATCGCGGGGAACTCTTTCCCATCGGCAGCTACGGACACACCGGGTTCACCGGCACTTCGCTGTGGATCGACCCGCTGACCAAGACCTACGTGATCCTGCTGGCCAACAGCGTGCATCCCGATCTGCGTCCCGCGCTGACGGGGGTGCGCGCCAAGGTGGCGACCATCGTGGCCGCCAACGTGGGGTTGCGCGCGCAGCGCGTGACTCTTACCGGCTACAACGACACTCTGACCGGCGCCGGCGCACGCCGCCAGGTGGGGCGCAACGGCGCCACGCTGACTGGCCTGGACGTGCTGGCCAAATTGAAATTTGCTCCGTTCGCCGGCAAGCGCGTCGGCCTGATCACCAACCAGAGCGGCCTGGACCGCCAGGGCCGCCGCAATATCGACGTGATGCGCGAGGCCGGCGTGAACATTGCCGCCATCTTCTCGCCGGAACATGGCTTCCTGGGCAGAGAAGATCGCCCCGGAATCCAGGACACCACCGACTTCGCCACGGACATCAAGGTGTTCAGCCTGTACGGCGCCACCAATCGTCCGACGCCGGAGATGTTGCAGGGCATCGACCTGCTGGTTTTCGACATACAGGATGTCGGTGTGCGTTTTTACACGTTTGAGACGACCATGGCTTACGCGCTGGAAGCGGCGGCCAAGGCGGCCATTCCTTTTTATGTGCTGGATCGCCCCAACCCGATCACGGGGACGCGCGTGGAAGGTCCCATGCTGGACCCGGCCAACCGGAGCTTCGTGGGCTATTGGAGCGGCGAACCGGTACGCCACGGCATGACGATGGGCGAACTGGCCAAAATGTTCAACGCGGAAAACCAGATCGGCGCCAACCTCACCGTGGTCCCCATGCAGGACTGGCAGCGCGGCGACTGGTTCGACGCCACCGATCTCGCCTGGATCAACCCCTCGCCCAACATGCGCAGCCTCAACGCGGCGATGCTTTACCCGGGGCTTTGCCTGATGGAGTACTCCAAGAATTTCTCGGTGGGCCGCGGCACCGACGCTCCGTTCGAACAGGTGGGCGCCGATTTCATCGGGGGAAGGGAACTGGCCGCTTACCTCAACCAGCGCGAGATCCCGGGAGTACGCGTCTACGCCACCAGTTTCACGCCCACCGAATCGGTTTTCAAAGGCGTCAAGGTGGAAGGCGTGCGCTTTGCGGTGACCAATCGGGAACTGCTCGACGGCACGCGCCTGGGGCTGGAACTGGCGGTGGCAATCCAGAAGCTCTATCCGGGGAGGGTGGATTTCAGCGGAGGCAAACGGCTGATCGGGAGCGACGACGTCATCCGCCGCATACAGGCAGCGGAAGACCCGCGCACCATCCAGGAATCGTTCCAGGACGCTTTGGGGGCCTTCGCCGGGATGCGCGCGCGGTATCTGCTTTATTGAGCTTAGCCGCCGGGTGAATCGCCTTCACCGGTGCCGGCGATGTCTTCCAACTTGGTGCCCTTGCTGTCGATCCGCTGACCGATCGTGTCCTTGATGTCCATTTCGCTTTCCCGCGCGCCAATACCGGAAAGCTCCTGCTGATGCTCCTTGCTTCTGATCACCAATCTGTCCATCTCTGCCTCCTGGTTGTGTCAATCCTGCGCTATTCCACATGGCAAGTCAATGCCCCATGTGCCGGAAGGCCCGTCCATGTAAGCGTTCGCTGGTACAGTGGGGGTATGGAAACTGCAATGCTCGGAGGGGGCTGCTTCTGGTGTCTGGAAGCGGTGTACGACGAAATGGAAGGCGTGAGCTCGGTGGAGTCCGGCTACATGGGCGGGCACGTGGCCAATCCGGATTATCACGCGGTTTGCACCGGCAAGACGGGTCACGTGGAAGTCGTGCAGGTCACTTTCCATCCGGAGGTGACTTCCTATCGGGAAATTTTGGAAGTGTTTTTCGCCATACACGACGCCACCTCGCTGGATCGTCAGGGCAACGACGCCGGCCCGCAGTACCGCTCGGCAATCTTCACGCACAGCGAGCGGCAGCGGGAGACGGCGCAGCAGATGATCGCGGAGTTGGATGGCGAGGGTATCGCGAGCCGTCCGGTGGTTACTCAGGTTCGCCCCGCGGGGACGTTCTACGAGGCCGAGGCATACCATCAGGAGTATTTCAAAAACAATCCGGATCAGGGATACTGCGCGTTCGTGGTGGCGCCGAAGCTGAAGAAGTTCCGCGAGAAGTTCGCGGAGAAACGGCGCAAGGGCGCCTGAGTCAACGTGGGACAGGCCATCGTCTTTTGTGGCCTGTCGTGCCTCGTCCCGATTGGTACCCCACCTTCTTCATCAGCTTTCGCGGGCTGCAGGCCCATCCCGACAGACGACGAAAGACGATCGTCTGTCCCACGGGCCGCTCTGCCTACGTTTGGCACACGGGGCAAAAGAAGCTGATGCGGCCGTCGGCGGTGTGCTTTTGGGACCGGATGGGTGCGGCGCAGCGGCGGCAGGGCTCGCCTTGGCGGCCGTACACCCAGAGGAATTCCTCACCATCCATGCGGCCGGTGGTGCGGCGGTGTCCGGAGCTTTCGGTCACGTTGGCCCGCAGGAATTGGCGTGCCGTGGCGACGAGGCCGGCAAGTTGCTCCGGCGTGAGCGTGGCGACTTTGCGGAAGGGGCTGAGGCCGCAGGCGAAGGCGACTTCGGACTTAAGGACATTGCCGAGTCCGGCGAGCACGGTCTGATCGAGAAGGGCGAGGCCGAGTTCGAGATGCGGGCGCGCGGCGAGATTGGCGATGGCCACGGCGGCGTCGAAATCCGCCGCCAGCGGGGCGGGGCCGAGACGGTTGAATGCCTCGCGGCGCGCCAGGCTGGCGGCGCTGTGGAACTCGGCCACCGGGACGTTGAAGGCGACGGCCAGCATCGGCGGGGTCTCCACCACGATGCGCATGTGGGTGCGGTGCCGCTGCCACTTTTCGCCGGGACGATAGATGTGCCAGCTGCCGCTCATCAGCATGTGAGAGAGCAGAATCAGGTCGCCGGAAAAATGCATGAGCAGCCACTTGCCTCGCGATGCCACGCTTTCCACGGTGCGGCCGGCGAGCGGGGTGTCGCAATCGATGCGTGCGAGTTTGGGGAGCACGGTTTCGAAGCGGGTGACGGTCTGCCCGGCGAGCGCGCGGTGGAGGGTGCGGGCAGCGCGGAAGATGGTGTCGCCTTCGGGCATGTCAGGAGGGCTCCGCGATGTGGCGCATCTGGAGGCCGAGGGGGGATTGCACGAAGCCTGCCTCTTCGAGGAAGCGCGCCAGGAAATGGCTGCTGGCGGGCGCGGCGTTAATTTCGCCGATCAGCAGTCCGCTGCGCCGGGTCTGGCGGCGGACGGCGACTTCGGCCAGCGTGCGGGCGAGTTCGCGCGCGAAGCGGGTGCGCTCGGGCTCGTTCTCCGGCAGGATGACGCGGATGGCCGGATTGCGGCGGCGCAGGAAGGCGGCGAGCTGACCGTCGATGATCACGACGCTACAGCCGGCGGAGCGCGCCATCCCGTGGTTTTCGCCGGGCCAGGGGAGCAGGCTGCCGTAGGGATTGGCGGGATCGCTGGCGGCCAGGTGCAGGGCTTCGGGGCGATCGGCAGCGGCGCGCAGGCTGCGCAGCATATCGACGGCGCTGGCATGCGCGAACTGCGCGGCGCCCATGCCGGCGACGAACATGCCGCGGCGAACCGAGCCGTTCTCTTCCATGGCTTTGAGCGCCGGGTACAGCACCGGGTAGCCGCCGGGGATATCTTCGGCGATGGCGGTTTCGCGCATCACGATGCCGTGGCGCGCCAGCAGTTGCCGGGCCATGTTCGCGCTCCAAACGGTAGGCGTGACCGATGCTCCGCAGCGTTGCGAGACCAGCGACCAGCGGCCTTCGGCGGCATGGCTGCCGCCGGTGCGGGCGCGGAAGCGGCGCAGGAAATCGGGCGAGCCGGGCGGACCGTCGCGCAGCTCGCGGCGTCCGCGTTCGGCGTCCTTGGCATAGAGAAGATTACGCAGGGGATGCAGCGTGTCGTTGGTTACGATGCCTGCCCAGACGAGTTCCCAGAGGGCGGCTTGGGTATCGCCGGGGAAGCCTCCGCCCGCCGCCTGATGAAGCGGTGCGAAGAACGAGGCTCCCATCTGGAGGAGGGCGGCGGCGACGCGTTGGGCGTGGGGGGAGAGATGGGCCGGCAGGCTGAAGCCTGCCCCACCAAGGCTTAGCAGGCCACCAAGCTGAGTTGCAGGGGCGGGAGGAAGCAGGTCGGGGAGGGTGTCGGCGAGGTAGAGGGCGATGCGGCCGTCGCGGTCGCCCAGTTGCTCGCGGCCGATCCATACCACGTGGCCGGAGGCCATCAGGGCGTCGAGATCGCCGGGGCTGTAATCCAGCACGCGCGCGGGGAGGATCTCGCGTTCCAGATCGGAGGCGGGAAAGGCCGCGCACTGCAGGATCTCGATGGCGTCGAGCAGGGCGTCGAG
>PLDO01000192.1 GCA_003136215.1 Bryobacterales bacterium | reverse complement strand
TTCACGGCATCTTCTCTTCCAGCCAGATGTTTCCGGTGAGTTCGCCGAAGGAGAAAACCATTCGGCCCGGGGCCACCGAAAGGCCAATCAGCCCGGTGGAGCCGGTCAGACGCTTTAGGGAACGGCGCGCGCGGTGAAAATGCCGCACGGCGAAGGCGTCGCCGGCGGGTTGCTTGTTGGCGGGATTGAGACGCCGCGCCCAGATGCAGCGGAAACCGTCGCGGTCGGATAGGAAATAGAGCAGTTCTCCGTTGGGGCTCCAGGCCGGCTCCATGTCCTCGCTGGCTCCATCGGTGATGGCGATCCAGTTCTCACGAGACACGGGAAGAACGCCATCGATTGGCACGACGAAGACCTGCGCGGTGGTCGTCTTGGTGCGCGCATGGAAGGCCATCCATTTGCCGTCGGGCGAGAATCGGCCGTCAGTGAGTATGCTGCCTTCGGGACGCTGGGCGACGGTGACGCGAGCCTTGCGGTCCAGGTCGTAATAGGTCAGGTCTTCGGACTGCGCGGGTTCGTAGGAGATGCGCCTGCCATCGGCGGAGAACGCCATGGTGGTGCCGCAAGCCGGGCAAAGGGTTTCCACGGCGCCGCCGGCGCGGGGCACGGAAAAGATGTTCCCGCTCGAATCGCTATAGGCCACGGTGGCGCCATCGCCGGAGATTCGGGGATTGAAGAAACCGGACTGGGAAGATACCAGAGTGGTGGTTTTGGCCGAGGTCCAATCGCGGGCGCGCACCGACCTGGACCCGAGCCGGATGCTGAGGTAGACGAGGAAGCGGCCGTCGGCGGAGAGCGACGGCGCCAGCGACGAGAGTTCGTCGATGGTGACGCGCTCCAGTTCGCCCGTGGCGATTCCCCGGTCGGCGTCGAGCGCCTGACTCCAGACCATGGGCGCCCATTCGAGGCTGGAATATGCCATGCGCCCACGGGCGCCGGACGCCGCGGTGGATGCGTGCAATTGATACCCGGGAGCTTGCGTGAGTCGCGTGGCGTGGCCTTGCACGTGTCCGCCGGCGAGAGGAACTTCCCATAGATTGCCGGCATCTCCCGGGCCGGCGGCAAAGACCACGCGGCCGGAGGCACGCCATTCGAGCGGCGGGATATTGGTCAGCCAGGCGGTGTAGGTCAGGCGCTGCGCGGCCAGTGCGGCCAAGGCTCCACTATTGTGCGCGGTCCCCGGCCCCAGCGGAATGGTCCACCAGTCGGCACCGCCGCCGGCGCGACGGCCCAGCACGAGCACCTCATCGCCGGCCGGCGACCAGACGGGGTAGAGCGCGGCGTCGAGATCGGCGCCGACCTGCCGCGCCTGCCCGCCGCCGCTTTCGATCACGAAGACACGCGCCGTACCGGGCAGCAGGTCGGCACTTTCGCGGCCCTCCCAGTAGGCGATCCAGCGGCCGTCGGGAGAGAAGCGCGGGCCGCGGCCGCGCGGGGCGAGCAGGACGGCGTCGCCGCCCAGAGACGGCGCCACGTAGATGCCGCCGCCGGAGCGTTCGCTGCGGAAGGCCACGCGCGTACCATCGGCGGAGATCGCCGGCTCGCTGTCGTCGGCCTCGTCGGTGGTCAGACGGATGGGGTCGCGTCCGCCGATCTGCTGCACCCAGATGTCGAGGTTGCCGGCGTCGTTGCGGTCGCTGGCAAAGGCCAAAAGGTTGCCATCCCGCGAGAGCGACGGATAGTCGCTGAGGCCGCCGCTATTGGTGACTTGCCGCAGCACCGCCACGGAGGCGACAGTATCGGCGGGGCGGAACCACCACCAGGTAACGCCGGAGGCAAGCAGCGCCGCGGCTGCTCCCATCGCCGCGGCCCACCGGCTGCGCAGGTGGCGCGGCGGGGGCGCTACGCGATCCAGATCGGCCAGGGCGGAAGCCAGCAGCAGTTTGACGTCGCCCATGGATTGCCAGCGGTCGCTGCGCTTTTTGCACAGGCAGGTATCGACGATGCGCTCCAGCGCCGGGGGCAATGCCGGGGAAAACTGGCGCGCCGGCGGCGGCTCCTTGGAGATCACCGCCGCCAGCGTGGCCAGATCGGTATCCTCGTGGAAAGCCCGGCGGGCCGCCAGCATCTCGTAGAGCACGCAGCCGAAGGAAAAGATATCGGAGCGCCAATCGACATCCCTGCCCGCGGCCTGCTCCGGCGACATGTAAGCCACCGTGCCAAGAATCTGGCCGGACAGGGTGAGGGTCTGCGTGGCGTTGGATTCGGTATCGCCGGCGGCGGCGACCTTGGCGATCCCGAAATCGAGGATTTTGACCAAGCCGCGTTCCGTTACCATGATGTTGCCGGGCTTGAGGTCGCGATGCACGATGCCAGCGGCGTGCGCGGCGGCGAGGGCGTCGGCAATCTGTATAGCGATGGGCAGCGTCTCGCGGAGCGGTAAGCGGCGCGCCGTCAGGCTGCCGAGCGTGCGGCCTTCGACGCGCTCCATGGCGATGAAATCGACGCCCGCATCGTGGCCCACCTCGTAGACCGTGACGATATTGGGGTGGTTGAGCGCGCTGGCCGCCTGGGCTTCGCGGATCAGCCGTCCCCTGCCGGCGGTGCCTTCCCACCGGTCGGGCGACAGGACCTTGAGGGCAACCGTGCGATTGAGGTGGGTATCGAGAGCCTGATAGACGGTCCCCATGCCACCGGAGCCCAACTGCGCCTGGATCTCATAGTGGCCCAGGAGGCGTCCGGGATTCATCCCTTCGCTGACAGTCGGGCTACTCATGCGTACTAGGGATTGTACCCCACTGGCAGCGGACGTTTACAACTGATTCCCGCACCAGGCGCAGTGGGTCCAGCCGGGTTGGATGGTGCGATGGCACCCCTGGCAGGCGGGTTGCACGCCGACGCCGCAGTGCGGGCAGAACGCGTGACCGGGTTGTACGCCCGCGCCGCAGCGCGTGCAGTGCACCAGCAGCGGATCTCGCAGGATGAAGTAGAGAATGATGCCGATCCCGTTGGCCAGGAAGATGGCCAGCAGGGTCCACATCACGTAGCGCATGCCGCGGCGGCGGGCATCGCCGTTGACGTAGCCGATCAGCAGGGTATAGCCACCCAGCATTAGCGGGATCAGGATAGGGACGATGAACCGTACCGGCCACGGGGCCTCATGGCTCATGACCAGTAGGAGCAGCAGGAAAAATGCCAGGAGGAACACGATACCGGCGGCCACCCAACCACCGAAGGGGATGACTCTCTGGCGTGGAACAATCGGTGTCATAGCATATTCCTTTCGAGACGGCGGCGCGAGGCCAGCGCGAGAGCTGACGCAGCTCCAAACACGGAGGAAACCGCGACCCAGACGAGCCACCACAGGGCGGCGGTATCGCCCCCCACGATGCGCAGGGTCAGGCCGATCACCAGAACGAAAGCCAGGGCGAAGACAGCCGCCCCTCCGGCGAGGGCGGCGCCTTGGCGGCGATCCAGTTCGGCGGCCACCACCGAATTGGTGCGGCGCAACAGGTCGGGGAGAAGCAGCGGACAGGGCAGCGCGGAGAGCCCGGCGGACAGCGTGGCGTAGTCGTCCAGTTTGGCGGCACAGCGGGCACACTGGCGCGCGTGTTCCCTCACCAGACGCTCTTCGGCGGCATCGAGGAGGCCGGCCGCGCTGAGGGCAAGCAGGTGACGAACAGATTCGTGATCGCTCATAAGAGGTCTTCCTTGGAGAGTTTTTGCTGCATGGCTTCCAGGCCGCGGCGCACGCGGCTTTTCACCGTGGAAAGGGGCGCGTGCGTGACTTCGGCGATTTCTTCCAACTTCATGCCTTCTTCAAAGCGCAGCGTGAGGGCTTCCCGGTAGAGCGCGGGCAAGGCCGCCATGGCGGCCGCC
>PLDO01000084.1 GCA_003136215.1 Bryobacterales bacterium | reverse complement strand
TCAAAGCGGGCCTGATGGGAAACCTGATTGTCGATGCCTTCGTGGAGCGTCCCGCCAATCCGGGCCGGCGCGTCCCGTTCGGCACGCTGCCCGCCATCCCCTTCGAAATCGTGGAATAGTGGGATAAGGCTCTGCCTTGTCCATCCGAGCGAAGCTCGCATGGGCGAGCTTCGCTCGCCTGGCAAGCTGAAGCATGCCCCACCAATGCTCCGCAGCAGCCTGGAAATGGCCAAATTCCAGATCCGAGCGGCGCTTGGAAGTAGATCACCCCGGATAATTAGGCGAGTAGGCCGGATCGTCCGCCCTGGGCACCAGACGGCCGGAGCGCACCCAGTGATCGCCGCGCGGCGTCAAGTGGGCCGTCAGGCGCTGCCGCCACTGGCGCAACGCCGCTTCGGCGGCGGGATCGGCGGCAAGGTCGTGCAGTTCGCCAGGGTCGCGCGCCAGATCGAACAACTGCTCGCTGGCATCCTGCGCGTGGAAGATGTATTTGTGGCGTGCGTCGGCCAGCGCGTTCCAGTGATTCTGAGGGCCGTAGCAGACGCCGTGTTCGAGATCCAGAAAACTGCGCCACCCGGAGTCTTTGCCGCCGATCAGCGGCAGCAGGCTGCGCCCGTCGAGCGGGCGCGCGGAAGGCGCGGCGGCGGCGTCCAGGAAGGTCGGCAACACATCGCGCAATTCCACCATCTGATCCATGGCGGAACCGCGGCGCGCGTTCAGCAGGCCTTCGGGCCAGCGGACCAGCATGGGCACGCGCGCGGAGGCGGCGTAGGCGTACGACTTGCGCCAGAGGTGGTGATCGCCCAGCATATCGCCGTGGTCGGAAAGGAAAACTATGAGCGTTTCGTCGGTGAGCTTGCGCTGCGCAAGCGCCTCCAGGATGCGGCCGATCTGCTCATCGACGAAGGTGACGGAGCCGTAGTATCCCTGGCGCGAGCGTCGAACCTGTGCCGCGCCCAGATCGCCGTGCCAGGCGTCGGTCTCGGGACCGCTGCGCGGCGCATACCGCTCGGCCCACGGCGCCACGGTCGCCGGTGGCAGGCCGGCCTCCTGGTAGCGGCGCCAGAAGCGCTCCGGAGGGTCGTAGGGGCTGTGCGGGCGGGCGAAGGACACCTTCAGGAAAAAAGGCTCGGGCCGCTGGTAGCTCTCGATCCACGCGGCCGCGGTCTGGCCGGTCCACGCGGTGGGATGCAGGTGTTCGGGGAGCGCGTACGGTTTGGCGTCGAAATCGTTCCAACCGAGGCCCGTGGCATCGGGATCCAGATTTGGGGCCTGCGACCAGAACCAGCTGCGATAGTCGCTGCGGAAGTCCGGCGATTCGACGCGGCCCGATTCGTCCAGCAGCGCCTGATGGTAGCCGTGCAGATTGCGCTGCGGATGGTAGTGGAGTTTGCCGATGGCGGCGGTGTGGTAGCCCGCCTCGCCTAAGGCGCGCGGCATTTCGAAGGGATATCGCGCGGCGACGTTGGCGTAGCGCAGCATGCCGTGATTCCATGGCGCCAACCCGGTGAGCAGCGCGGCGCGCGCCGGCGTGCAGGTGGGGGTGGCGGAATAGGCATTGGTGAAGCGGACTCCCTGGGCGGCGAGTTGATCGAGGTTGGGAGTGTGGATAGCGCGGTTGCCCGCGGCGCCCAGGCAGTCGGCGCGCCACTGGTCGGCCATCAGCAGCAGAATGTTGGGCCGCGAGGTCCGCGGGCGGGCGGTCCGCGGGAGCAGTGCCGCGGGCGCCAGGGCGCAGTGGTGCAGCAGGTCGCGGCGGGTCATCGGGCGCCCCCCCTGCGGAAGCCGGCGATGGCGTCGGCGATGCGGCGGCTGGCCTCGCCATCGCCGTAGGGGTTGTGCACCCGCGACATACGCTGCCGCTCCTCTGCGTTATCCAGCAGCAGGGATGCCTGGCTCACGATCGTTTCCTCGTCGGTGCCCACGAGTTTGACGGTGCCCGCCTCCACCGCTTCGGGCCGCTCGGTTTTTTCGCGCATCACCAGGATCGGCTTGCCCAGCGAGGGGCCCTCTTCCTGGATGCCGCCCGAGTCGGTGAGAATCAGCCAGGCGCGGCGCATCAGATCGACGAACGGTACATAGTCCAGCGGTTCCAGCAGCAGAATATTGGGTTGCCCCCCCAGCAGGCGGTTTACCGGTTCCATCACGTTCGGATTGCGGTGCACGGGGTAGGCGATCTGTACGTCGCCCCGGCGGGCCAGGCGGAGGAGGGCGGCGCAGATGTGCTCGAAGCCATCGCCGAAGCTCTCGCGGCGGTGCGCGGTGACCACAATCAGCTTCCTGGCGGCATCGAGTTGCGGCCAGGGCGCCGCCGCCATGGCGCCCGAGGCCAGCGCGTCGCGCACGAAAAGCACGGCATCGATACCGGAATTGCCGGTGACGAAAATGCGTTCGCCGGGAACGCCTTCGGCAGCCAGGCGGCCGGCTGCCAGGGCAGTGGGGGCGAAATGGAGGGTGGCCAGGCGGGTAGTCACCACGCGATTCATCTCTTCCGGAAATGGCTGTTGCAGATCGCCGGTGCGCAATCCGGCCTCGACGTGCCCCACCGGAATGTGCTGGTAGAAGGCCGCCAATGCGCCCGATAGCGTCGTGGTGGTATCGCCTTGCACCAGGACCATGTCCGGCCGTTCGGCTGCCAGAACGGGCTCCAGTTGCGCCAGGATGCGCGCCGTGGATTGGGCCAGCGTCTGCCCCGCCTGCATCACGTCCAGGTCGTAATCCGGCGCCACCTGAAACGCCGCCAGCACCTGGTCCAACATGCCGCGATGCTGCGCGGTCACGCAAGCCTTCACCGTAAACTCGGCGGCACGCTGCCGCATGTGCAGCAGCACCGGGCAGAGTTTGATTGCCTCCGGGCGAGTGCCGAAAACGAAAAGCACGTTGGTATGGCGCGCCACACCAAATGATAACGTGAGCGCTAACAGGCATAATGGGATTTATGTCATCCGTCCCCAGGAAAGCGATGGTCACCGGATCCGGCGGGCTCATCGGCTCCGAGTGCGCGCGCCTGCTGGCCTGCGAAGGCTGGAACGTCGTCGGCGTGGATAACGATATGCGGCAGCAGTTCTTCGGCCCGGCGGGCACCACACGCGCGGTTGTGCGCGACCTGGTGGATTCCGTTCCCGGCTACCGCCATTTCGATCTCGATATCCGCGACCGGCAAGGCGTGCGCGATCTGTTCGCCGGCGAGCGGCCCGGCTTCATCATCCACACCGCTGCGCAGCCCTCGCACGATAAAGCCGCGTCGATTCCCTACGACGATTTCGACGTCAACGCGGTGGGCACCATGAACATGCTGGTGGCGGCGCGCGATTACTGCAAGGACTCTCCATTCTGCTTCACCAGCACCAACAAGGTGTACGGCGACCGGCCGAACTACCTGCCGCTGCGGGAACTCGAGAAGCGCTGGGATTACGCCGGCGGCCTGGATGGCATCGACGAGAACATGTCGATCGACAATTGCCTCCATTCCGTCTTCGGCGCCTCCAAAGTGGCGGCCGACGTGATGTGCCAGGAGTTTGGCAGGTATTTCCAGATGCCGGTCGGCATCTTTCGCGGCGGCTGCCTCACTGGGCCGCAGCATTCCGCCGTCGAACTGCACGGCTATCTGGCGTACATCATCATCTGCGCCATGACCGGGAAGGAGTACCAGGTTTACGGTTACAAAGGAAAGCAGGTCCGCGACCAGATTCACTCACACGACGTGGCCAACCTGTTCCTGGAATTCTACAAGGCGCCGCGTGCGGGAGAGGTCTACAACCTGGGCGGCGGGCGGAGCAACAGTATTTCCATTCTGGAGACCATCGACCTGCTGGCCGGCATGGGCTACCCGCTGAAGCACAGCTACAAGCCGGAGAACCGCGTGGGGGATCACATCTGCTACATCTCGGACCTCTCCAAGATTCACCGGCATTTCCCCAACTGGAAGCTGGAATACGATCTGCCCAGGATCGTAGGGGAAATCGTCCAGGCGCACCGCGCGTAGGACAGGCCTCCTGGCCTGTCCTGGGTTGAGCGTGCGCCTTACGTCCGGGGACAGGCCGGGAGGCCTGTCCTACTAGCCGAATACTACATCGTCCAACTGCTCGCCGTGGCCGTCGACCCACGCGGCGATATCGCCGATGGTGCGCCGCGCGTCGCGCCGCGGATTCCAACCGCGGACCGCGGTGACCGCGCGGTGGTCGCTAATGTACAGGCGCAGGTCCGCCGGACGGTTTTCGTCGGTTGGAATCACTTCCACCGTGCGGCCGGTCACTTCGCGGCACAGCACGGTCGCTTCGCGCAGGGACAGGCTGTTGGCGANNCCGCCGAAGCCGATGTACTTCAGCCCGCGATTGAGACAGTGAGCCGCAACCCAATATGCCACCACCCCCTGGTCGGCCCTCGCCATCTGCCAGGGGCCCGTCAGCAGGCCGCAGCGGTCGATGATGAACCGTATCCCGTAGGCGTCGCCATATTCGGCCGCCATGAGTTCGGCCGCGAGTTTCGTCATACCGTACAGGGAGCGCGCGCCGGCCAGTGGAAACTCCTCGCCGATGCCGTAAACGCCAGCGCCGGCAACGGTCTGCCCGGGCAGCAAACGGTAACGCGTCTCGGTCTCCTCGAAAGACAGGCCATTGACCGTCGCCACCGGGTAGACGCGGCTGGTGGAGACGAAGAGAAAGTCGGCTTTGGCCTGGCGTGCAATCTCCAGGCAATGGAAGCAGCCGGTCAGGTTGGTGTGGATCAGGTATTCCGGCGAACCGCCGTAGCCGGCCAAAACAGAGGGTTCCGCGGAGCACTCCAGAATCAAATCCGGCGCGGGACGAATCGCCGCCAGGTCCGCCAGCGACCGCACGTCCCCGTGGACGAACCGCGCACCCTCCGCCTTCAGCCTTGGCAAATTCATTTCGGAACCGCGGCGGCGCAGGTTGTCGAATGCGATGACGGCAGTGCCCGGGTGAGCCCGGCGGATGGCGATCGCCAGGGTGGAGCCGACAAATCCGGCGCCGCCAGTGATCAAGACGGTTTCATGCATGAAGGGTCCGAGACAATAGTATCAGGCAGACTCGGCGGCGCGACAAAACAACCCGTCGATCTGGTGCGCGGGCGGAGAGTCGCCAGTTATCATTGTGGCCATGGAGACCGTGCTGTTCAGCCGGATCTCCATCGGCATTTTCGGCCTCTCCGAGTTCTCCCAGCGTTTACCCAGCGTGCTGGGCGCGGCCCTGTACTTCTACACGGTTTTCCGGATCTGCGGGTTTTTGGTCTTGAAGCTGCTGTTGAAGGACGAGCTTTCCCAGTCGTCGCTGGCCAAAGCGGGGGGTTAGCGGGCTTTCCTGGGCTTCGCCGGGCTGCTTACGATGGCGAAATCCTCGGGCCGCCGCAGCAACAGGAAAACCGCCAGCACGAGCGCTGGCCAGAGATGCATGTAAAGACGATCGAGGGCGGTGGCGAACAGCCAGTCGAGATCGTCCTTGGTCACCAGGAAGATAGCGAAGTAGCCGGCCAGGGCGATGAGAATGGCAAGTAGCGGCCCTGCCGTGCGCTCCCGGCGGGGACGCAGACGCAACAGACCACAGGTTACGGCGAGGATGGCGAGCGCTGGGCCGGGGAGGCAGTAGAGTTCCCACGCCTGTTTCAGGAATCCGCCGGCAACCTGAAACCACCGGGCGGGGCTGGCGAGTTTTTGCCCCAGGTTGAGGGTCAACTGGGCGGCCAACGGGTCGGTCGGAGCTAACACCACTTTGAACCAGAGCACCAGCATCAGCCCGGGCAGCGCACCCAGCAGGAATGCGCCGGACCGGCGAGCGGCGGAAGGCCATCCGGCGGAGCGCCACGAGCTCACAAAAAGCGCTGCCGCCAGCGCAAGAACCAGCAGACTGCCTTCGTTCTTGGTCCAGGCGGCAAAACCGGCAAATACGCCGGCGAGCGACAGGTAGCGCGCCGGACAGGGGGACTCGCCGCCCAGAGAAATCAGGGCGAGCGCGGCTGCAAAAAAGAAAGCTAACGGCACGTCCGCATACTGCGATGCGGCCTGGCTCACGAAGGCGGGGTTGGCCAGCAGAACGATTCCGGCAAGCAGGCCGATGGCGGTTCCGCGTGCCAGCGCCAGCGCCGAAACCAGCATCGTCACCAGCGCCAACGCGAACCCGAGCGCGGCGCCGATGGGTACCAGGGGCGACACAGAGCCCATATACGTCCATCCGCGCGCCACCACGCTCGAAAGCAGCAGCGGATATTCCATGTGGGTGCCCACCGGAAGCGGGGTGACGGCATACCTCCAGGTCCCGCTATGCAGCAGGTAGCGCGCCCGCAGATTCCAGATGCTGAAGGCGTCCCACCCGCCTTGCGGGTTCCAGTCGCTCACGCTGAGAAAAGCGGTGACGAAGAGGCCCAACATCACGGCCAGGCCCAGGCCCGGAATCCATAACGGGAACGCTGAGGAAGCCGCTGCCTCGACACCGGGACCGGCGGCGGAACGCTGCCGCATCACCAGCGCGGAGAGGGCGGCGAGCACCACGAGTTCCATGCCGGCCGCTACCGGCAGCGTGCCCGCGCCGCCCACCACCAGCAGCCAGTATAGGCAAGACGTAAAGCCCGTTCCCAAGCCGATTCCCAGGGCGGCATGAAGGGCCACCGTCCACCGCCGGCTGCCGGCGCCGGAGGGCAGCCAGAGGCGCACGCCGCAGTATCCCACCAGCCAGGCGATGACGAACGCGACCAGGGCGCTCACCGGGCCCGCCTGCGGAACAGCACGATGCCGTTACCGAAGTCCTTCACGAGTTCCAGTTGGTGCTGTCGGCCGGCGGCGGCGTAATCGAGCGGGTGCGAGAAGTTGCCCACCACCCATTCGGGGCCATCGGCGGAACGCGTCATCAGGCGCGGCGCCAGCGCATACATGACGCCGAAATAGGCGGCCGAACCCAGGGTCACCTCGAACGAAACGTCCGACAGGTATCCGACCGGCGCGTTTTCCGGGAGGTAGGGAACCGCTTCCCGAAGGCGCTGGGGCTGCGCATTGATCTCGTATGGATCCTGGTACGCGCGAGCGTAGGCATCGGCGGAGCGGTACGCCTGGGCTGCGGCGGCGATGGAGAGAAGCGCCACGCCGCCGAGGCCGGCAGTGAGCCAGAACGGGTAATGGACGATTGGCTTCGGCAACGGCATGACGACAGTTCAGGGTACCCGAGCGCGCGTTGGCGGGTCAAATATACTTACCGCTTCAGCGGGGGATCTTGCGGGCCGGGGACATACCACAGGTAAACGCCCTTACCGACGCGCTCGGTGGGCTTGACGCCCTCCGTCCACAGCTTCGCGTTCGGAAACTGGTCGTACATGCCAAGGCGGCCGGACAGCATCACGGTCAGGCTGGCGGCATTCCAGCCTGGCGATGGCCGTGTGGGTTGCATCAGCGTGATGGGCGGAAATCCGTGGGCCTCCTCCAGATAGGACATGACCAAGGGGTTGAAAGCGACTTGCCGCGCGCCCAATTCGCGGAGGCGCTTGCCGAGACGAATCATATCCTGGCCCCAGTCCAGATCGGAATCCACCAGAATCCTCTCGGGGTAATCGCCGGCCAGCAAGTTCGTATAAGGAATGTAGTCGGGGTGGCTGAGGAGTGAGCTAGCCCCGTGCCACACCAGCAGCGCGCCAAGAATCCACAGCGCCCAGCGCGCGGTGGACGATTGCCGGTAGAGCCATACGGCGCCTATGGCGGCGGTGATGGAGAATCCGAGATAGACGGGAAGAATGTGCCTGACGCCGATGTTGATGTGGCTGGTAAGCGAGAAGAAGAGGATGCCCAGCGAAAACGCCAGCGGCAGCCAGTAGGCGGCCAGCGCGCGCCTCGACTTGCGGAGCGAGACTGCCAGACCGATGAAGAACAGGGCGAGGAATGGGAGCGGGGTTTTCACGGCAAGCACGACGGGATAGTAGTACCACCAGCCGAAATGGCTGCGCTTGCCGAACAGATAGGCGGGATGCCCAATGGCATTGTGCTGGAAGACTTCCTTGATGCCGTCGAACAGTTCCGGGAAGGGCAGCGTCATACCGAGGTAGGCGACCTTACCGATGGAGAACCGGTAAACGGCCCAGACAACCAGTATGGCGACGGCGGCGGCGAGCAGCAACGGCACGAACCTGCCCCGGATATCGGCAAGGAGGGTGCGCCAACCGGGCCGGGCGGCAACCAGATAGCAGAGCAGGGCGGCGCCGGCCGATACGGGCAGGAAGGCAAAGACGGAGAACTTGGAGACTATAGCGAGTCCGGTACAGGCGCCGAATAGCAGGCTGCGCCGGGTGGTGGGCCGTTGGAGCCACATCAGGCCGGTAACGAAACTGGCGGCCAGCATGGCGGTGAGCGGCATGTCGGTGGTCGCCAGGCCCGCGTGGGCGAGCACCGGCGGGAGAAAGGAATATAAGAAAACGGAACACAGGGCCACTGGCTCGCCCAGAATTGCTCTAGTCGCCGCGTACAGGACGATGCAGGAGACCCAGAAGAACGGCAGAATGCCCATGCGGGCGAGCGTCAGATTGCGCAGGTAGTGCCCGTCGCCGTAAAGGATATCGATGCCTTCCTTGTCCCTGTTGGGCTGGTTGGCGGTGTGGCGGCCCATCAGAAACGGCCCGAAAGCCACGGCGATGCGGGCCAGCGGCGGGTGCTGGGACTCGTAAGTGTAGCGGCCCTCGTCGAGCCACTGCATGCCGACCGCAATGTGCCCCGGCTCGTCGGCGGTGTGGTTGAAGACGGAGTAGGTGGCGGCAATGCGGAGGGTGGCTAGCGCCAGCAGACCCACGAAGAAGAGGGTGGAGTGTTTTTCCATCCACGCGGTGGGTGACCGGCGGGGCTCAGACGGCCGCGCGCTTTCCGGATTGCGCTGTTTCTTGCCCAATTCTCACTGTACAACCACGGCAAGGAATGCGGGGACAGGCCCGACGCCCGTCCCCCTGGGTGGTTAGGTTAGAGACCCTTGGCGACGAGGAAGGCGCAGAGGTCGACCACGCGGCAGGAATAGCCCCACTCGTTGTCGTACCATGCCAAAATTTTCGCGCAATTCGTTCCCACTACACGCGTGTACCCGGAATCCACGATGGAGGAATGAGGATTCCCGCGGAAATCGGCCGAAACCAGCTCCTCCTCCGTGTATTCGAGGATGTTCTTCATCGGTCCCTCAGCCGCGCGGCGAAGCGCCGCATTCAAAGTCGCAACCGTGACGGGCTTTTCTGTCATGACGGTGAGGTCCACCACACTCACGTTTGGGGTCGGCACGCGAATCGAGTAGCCGTCCAGCTTCCCTTTCAGGGCCGGGATCACCAGGTGCAGCGCCTTGGCCGCGCCGGTGGACGTCGGAATCATCGAAAGCGCCGCCGCGCGCGCGCGCCGCAGGTCCTTGTGCGGCAGGTCGAGCAACTTCTGGTCATTCGTGTAGGAGTGAATCGTGGTCATCGTGCCGCAGGATATCCCGAACGAATCGTGGATCACTTTCGCGACAGGCGCCAGGCAGTTGGTGGTGC
>PLDO01000692.1 GCA_003136215.1 Bryobacterales bacterium | reverse complement strand
GAACCCACCGGCAACCTGGATGCGGCGTCGGCTCATGAAGTGCTGACCGTCCTCTCCAAGTTGAACCGGGATTTCGGCAAGACAGTGGTGATGGTGACGCACGATCCGCATGCCGCCCACTTCGCGACCAGGACGCATCACCTGGAAAAGGGAGAGTTGCTGGAAACCGTGGTGTAGGTGTAGGACAGGCATCCCTGCCTGTCCAAGGCGAGCGAAGCTCGCCCGCACAGGCCAGGAGGCCTACTTCAGATTCAGCACTTCGTTGAGCGAGCCCTGGCGGTAGCCTTCCAGGTCGAGCGCGACATATTTGAAGCCTAGCGCCTTGAAGATGTTGGTGAACCGCAGGGCCATTTCCATGGTTAAGGCGCGTTCCATTTCGTCGCGAGCGATTTCGATGCGGACCACTTCGCCGTGAAAGCGCACGCGGAACTGGCGGAAGCCCAGGGCCTTGATCTCCTCTTCGCCGGTCTCCACGGTCTTGACGTTTTCAATGGTGACCGGCGTTCCGTAGGGAATGCGGGAACTCAGGCACGCCGAGGCGGGCCGGTCCCAGGTGGGCAGTCCGGCCAGGCGGGAGAGTTCGCGGATTTCGGCCTTGGTGAGCCCGGCATCGGCTAACGGGGCAGCCACCTTATGTTGGGTCGCGGCGCCCTGACCCGGGCGGTAGTCGCCCAAATCGTCCACGTTGACTCCGTAGATGATGTGCTGGTAGCCGCGCTCGCGGCCCACGGCTTCCAGACGGGTGAAGAGTTCGTCCTTGCAGTGGAAGCAGCGGTCGGGACCGTTTTGCACGTAAGCGGGATTGTCGAATTCGTGCGTCTCCACGTACTCGTGCACGATGCCGAAGCGTTCCACGAAAGCTTCGGCATCGCGCTTGTGCGATTCCGGAAGCGAGGCGGAGTCCGCGGTGATGGCCACGGCGTCCCCTCCGAGGGCGCGATTGGCCGCCCACGCCAGATAGGCGGAGTCGGTGCCGCCGGAGAAGGCCACGATTACGCGGCCCATGGCGGAGAGATTGGCCAGCAGCTTCTGCTGCTTCTCTTCGATGGCGACGGGTGTAATGAAGTTTGTCAAAGCGGCCATAAGAGTGGACAGGGACAGGCCGGAAGCCTGTCCTACTTAGTTTACTGCAATGGGAGCAGGTCCGCTTCGTCGGCGGGAGGCTCCTCGGCTTCCGGCAGGACGCTGGCGGCGGCCACCTTGTCGCCTTCCTCCAGATTCACCAGGCGGACGCCCTGCGTGGAGCGCCCGGCCTGCCGGATGGTGGAAGACTCGATGCGGATGATCTTGCCGTTCTGGCTGACAATCATGACGTCGGAATCCTCCTTCACCAGGAGAACGCCCACCACGCGCCCGGTCTTGTGGGTAGTCTTCATGTTGATGACGCCCTTGCCGCCGCGGGAAATGAGGCGGTAGTTTGCCAGCGAGGTGCGTTTGCCGTAGCCGTTTTCGGAGATGGAGAGGAGCAGTCCTTGCTCCTCGGCCACTTCCATGCCAATCAGGTAATCGTCCGCGTCCAGACTCATACCGCGTACGCCGCGCGCCTGCCGGCCCATGGCGCGGACGTCTTCCTCGCGGAAGCGGATGGCCTGGCCCCGGTGGGAGGCCAGGAACATGTAGTTGTCGCCGTGAGTGATCTTGGCGCCGATGAGTTCATCGCCATCGTCCAGCGACACGGCGATGATGCCGCGCGACATGGGGTTGTCGAACTCGGTGAGTTCGCTCTTCTTGATGACACCGTGTTTGGTGACCATGACGACGTACTGGTTGGCGACGAAATCCTTCACGCTGAGGAAGGCCTTGGCCTCCTCGTCGGATTGCAGATTGATGAGGTTGGTGAGGTGCTTGCCCTTGCCCGTGGTGGTGGCATCGGGAATTTCGTAGGCCTTGAGCCAGTAGACGCGGCCGCGCGTAGTGAAGATCAATAAGTAGCTGTGCGTGGAGGCGACGATGAGGCGCTCCACGAAATCCTCCGCGCGCGTTCCCATGCCGATGCGGCCCTTGCCGCCGCGGGTCTGCCGGCGATAGGTATCGACGCTGGTGCGCTTGAGGTAGCCGCCGCGGGTCACGGTGATGGCCACGTCTTCCACGGTCACCAGGTCTTCCAGCTTGATTTCGCCGGTGTCCTCGATGATCTCCGTGCGGCGCTCGTCGCCGAAACTCTTCTGCACGTCTTTCAGTTCCTTGACGATGAGGGCGCGCAGAATAGTGTCGCTGCCAAGAATCTCCAGATACTCGGCGATGCGGCGCTGGATATCGGCCAGCTCGTCGAGGATCTTCTGCTGCTCCATCCCGGTGAGGCGCTGCAACTGGAGTTCGATGATGGCCTGCGCCTGTTTGTCGCTGAACTGGAAGGCGGCCACGAGGCTCTCGCGGGCCTCGCGCGGCATTTTGGCGGCGCGGATGAGGCGGATTACTTCGTCGAGGTGGTCGAGGGCCTTCTGGAAGCCGAGCAAGATGTGCTCGCGGTCGCGCGCCTTGCGCAGTTCGAACTCGGTGCGCCGGCGGACCACTTCGATGCGGTGGTCGATGAAGAACTTGATGCAATCGACCAGGCCGAGTTCGCGTGGCTGCCCGTTGACGATGGACAGCATGATGATGCCGAAGCCGGTCTGCAACTGGGTGTGCTTGTAGAGGTTATTGAGCACCACCTCGGCCTGTTCGCCGCGCTTCAGTTCGAAGACGATGCGCATGCCGTCGCGGTCGCTCTCGTCGCGGATATCGCCGATGCCTTCGAGTTTCTTTTCGTTCACCAGGGCGGAAGCGTTTTCGATCAGGCGCGACTTGTTGACCTGGTAGGGAATCTCGGTGACCACAATCTGCTCGCGGTCCTTGGGCAGTTTCTCGATGGCGGCGCGGGCACGCAGTTTCAACTGGCCGCGGCCGGTCATGTAGGCTTGCAGGATGCCCTGGCGGCCCAGGATAAATCCGCCCGTGGGGAAATCGGGGCCCTGCACGAACTCCATGATCTTGCCCAGCGGTGCGGTGGGGTGCTGGATCAGGTGGATGGTGGCGTTGATGATCTCGGTGAGGTTGTGGGGCGGGAAGTTGGTCGCCATGCCGACGGCGATACCGCTGGACCCGTTCACCAGAAGATTGGGAACGCGGGTGGGGAGAACTTCGGGCTCCTGCTCGCTGTCGTCGTAGTTGGGTTTGAAATCGACGGTTTCCTTGTCGATGTCTTCCAGCAGGGCGGTGGCAACCTTGGAGAGGCGGGCTTCGGTATACCGCATGGCGGCGGGCGGATCGCCATCCACCGAGCCGAAATTACCCTGGCCATCCACCAGCGGGTAGCGCATGGCGAAGGGTTGGGCCATGCGAACCAACGAATCGTAAATGGCGGAATCGCCGTGCGGATGGTACTTGCCCATCACCTGACCGGTAATCTTGGCGGACTTGGTGGTGGGCCGGTTGGGGGTAAGCCCCATTTCGGACATGCCGAAGAGGATGCGGCGGTGTACCGGTTTGAGGCCGTCGCGGATATCGGGAAGCGCGCGGCCAATGATCACGCTCATGGCGTAATCCAGGTACGACCGCTGCATTTCGTCTTCGATATTGACGGGGATCAGATTCTTATTGCCGCCGTCGCTGCCGCCCATTCCGGGCAAATTCGATTGCCCGTCGGGCGGTGGCGCAGGTGGACCCTGCGGTGGTTGTTCCTGGTCTGCCAAGCTCGCTCCTGATTATGAGTTAAGTCGTATTATACCAAGAATTTAGTCAATCGAGAAGAGGGGGAACCCAAGCCTTCGGCAGGCCGGCCGAAATGGCCTCGCGGGCAGGGCTCTGGAGCGCAAATGCGGCAAGGCCACCCGCGAGGGTTCGCGGGTGGCCTTGGTTGATGTTACTGGTTAAAGGTTTAGAACTTGAACCGAGCCGAAAGTGCTACGTGCCGGGCCTGAACCTGCGAGCTCTGTACCGTACCGAACGCCGCGTTGGTGTTGGCGCCGGTGGTGAAATTCAGAGTGAGCGAAGTGTTCGGGTTGCTCGGGCTCATGTGGTTGAGGGTATTGAAGGATTCGACGCGGAGTTCGAGAGTTGCCTTCTCCTTGATGCGGGTCATCTTGGCCAGGGACAAATCCACCGTCCACAGCCACGGACCGTAGAAGAGAGTCGGAGGCGTATTGCCGATGCCCTCCGAGTTCACCCCGGGCAGCGTGAAGTTCGCCGCGTTGAGCGGAACCTGCAAACGCGGATCTTCCGTAGCCGAAGGCAACTGCCCGCTCGGCAGGAAGATGTTGCTGCCCATCTGGCAGCGGAACGGCATATCGGCGGTCGGCGTGCCCGTCCAGTACTGAGAAGGCTGGCCGGTGGCCGAGCAGCCTACTGTATACGGAGTGCCTGCGAAGATCGAGCCGTTGCCGTTGAGGTGCCAGCCGTCGAAAATCGCCTTACCCACGCCGTTGGCAAAGAACTTCCGGCTCACGTCGGGAACGTCGTAGCCGAAGTTGAAGTTGATCGCGTGGCGGCGGTTCAGCACGTTTTTGGTCAGTTCCGCGTTCACAAACTGCCACAACTGCGTGGCGCTGTCGTTGTTGTAGACGATGGTCCGCGAGAAGGTGTAGTTGATGTTCCACTGCACGCGCCCGAACCGGCGGTTCAACTGCATCTGCAGCGAATTGTAGTTGTTGGTGTAGCTGTTGGTGAAGTCGATGATGTTGCCGAGGCCGGCGTAGCCCGTCATCGCGCGAATCAGGTTGGTGGAGTAGAAGCCGGGGTTGGCCGGGTTCGACGTCGGATCGATGAACTGCGCCTGCGGGCAGCCGCCCTGAATCGGATTGGCGCAGCCGGAAGGCTTCCAAGTGGTCAACGGCGCTACCGCGTTGCCGTCGTACATTTGGCCGTAACCGTTGCGCAGCGCGTTGCCGACGTAAGAAACGTCCGCGATCATGTGGAACGGCAACTCACGCTGGATGCCGAAGCTCCAGTTGTAAGTCGCCTGCGGGATGTCATTCTGCGTGCCGCCGATCACGTTCTGCGGCGTGAACACGGACTGCGCTCCGGCCAGGCCCTGGAAGTTGGTGTAGACCACCGTCGGCGCCAGGAACGTCGGCGGGACCATCATCGGGCCCTGTCCGGCGCTCTGCGCGCCGATGTAATCCACCGTCCAGTTGCGGCCCGTCGTAATGCCGAAGCCGCCGCGCATGGCCGTCTTGCCGTCTCCAAACACGTCCCACGCGACACCGACGCGGGGCGAGGCCTGAATCGGCGCCACGTTCCAGAAGTGCGTGTTGTAGTACTTGATGCCCGAGTAGGGCAGAGTGCCCGCGGCATAAGAAGATGTGTCGAACGTGCCCTGCCGCACGTAGGGGAAGACCGCGCCGGTCTTCGGATTGATGGCGATCTTGTCCGCAGCCGGGCAGGTGGCGGTGGTGGAGGAGATGGAGCACGCCGGGTAGAGCAACTGTCCGACCTGGCTGGGGTTGTAGCTCGCGGCATTGAACAGGCCCAGATTCGCTCCCACGCTGTTCAGGTCGCCCACGCGATAGAAGCGCACGCCGTAGTCGAACGTCAAACGGCGGCTCGCCTTAAAGGTGTCCTGCAGGTACCACTCGATCTGCGTGTAGTGCGCGTGGTTCACCAGCTTGGTGTTGTCGTCGCCGTAAGCGAAGATGCTGCCCACCATGGCGTTGGCGTAGGGGTAGTTGGTGTCCAGCGGGTTGGCGCGGTCGGAACCGAAGTAATAGGTTCCGGCGGCGTTGTACACCGAATACACGCTCACGTTGCGGGCCATCTTTTCGATATAGATGCCGGCCTTAAACGTGTGCGCGCCCTTCACCCAGGTCACCTTGTCCTGAATGGTCTGCAACTGGTCCGTTCCGCCGAACGGCCAGCGGGGGTCCAGACTGAACGTGGGAGCCGCGGTAACACCCTGGCCCGAAGACTGGGCGCTGTAATTCGTCGGCAGGCCGAAGTTGACCGCCGGCAGCAGGTTCAGGTAGTTGCTGCTGGCGGGGTTGATGCGCGGCAGCGTCAGGGCGTTGCCGTTGGCGTCCTTGAGCGGCAACAGGCTCTGCGGGTAGGTGCTCACGCCGCCGGTGTTCGGATTGCTGCTGGTATTGGTGAGCGGACCCACGCCCTGCAGGCCGCGGTTGATGCCCCAGCTGAATTCGTTGATGAGCGTCGGGCTGATCGTGTAAATCAGCGTGGCCAGTGCGCCCGCCGACTGCACGTGATAGCTGGCCGGGAACTGGCCCCACGTGCCGCCCGGAGGTCCGACCGTCACGTTGTAGCCGTTCTGCGCCTGGTAGTCCTGCAGCAGGCGAGCGAACATCTGCAACTTCGGAGTGATGCTGTAATCGACACGCAGAATCTTGTCATCCAGCGGGCGCAGCTGCTGCTGCGGGTAACGGAAGTTGTATCCGCGGTTGCCCGTCGGGTCGAGCCCCAGGCCCAGCGGCGACGGGTTCGGGAACAGGTTCAACATGGCCTGCCCCTGTGGACTGATTTTGCTGGCGGGAATCACGTTCCCCGGAAACACCGTTTGCGTGGTCGGATCGTAGATCGGAATCAGCGCGCCCGTCGTGGTTACGCTCTTGGAGAAATCGCCCGTCTTCTCCAATTGCGTCGGCATTGTGTACGTGGCAAAGCTGGTCGTGCTGTTGTACAGCTTGTCGTAGGAGAAGAAGAAGAACAGCTTCTGCCGTGCCTTGTTGAAGCGCGTGCCCGGAACGATCAGCGGGCCGCCGACGGTGCCGCCGAAATTCTGGTAGCGGTAGCGCGGCCGCACCACGTTGGTCTTGTTGTTGAAGAATTCGTTGGCGTTCAGACTTTCGTGGCGGTAGTAGTCGTAGAGGCTGCCGTGGAACTGGGGCGTACCGTTCTTCGTCGTCACCGTCAACTGCCCGGCGGTGCGCCCGCCGTATTCCGCGGTGTAGTTGGAAATCAGCAACCTCACTTCACCGATTGCATCGATCGAGGGGGAGATATATCCGGTGTTGAGGTTGCCGGAGTCCTGGCTGGCCGCGCCGTCCATGTTGAGAATGATCTGGCCCTGCTGCCCGCCGTTGACGCCCGGAATGCCGCCGCCGTTCCAGCCGCGGTAATCGTACGATGAAGCCAGCGATTGCGTACCCGGCAGCGTCATAATCAGGCTGATCGGATTGCGGCCGCGAGACGGGGTATCGACGATCTGGGTCAGGTTAATGTCCACGGAGCGGTCGGAGCTGTCGGTGGCGACGTGCACCGAATTGGCCTGCACTTCGATCGTGCTGGTCACATCGCCGACTTCCAGGTGGACTTCATGCAGGTCGACGCGTTCCTGCGCGGCGACGGTGATGCCCCTCTGATCGTAACCCTTGAAGCCGGCCTGTGCGACACGCAGGCTGTACGCGCCCGGGACGAGGCCGGTAAAGAAGAACGAGCCGTTCGACTCAGCGGTGTAGTTGTGTACCGTCTGGGATTGATCGTGGATCAACTGAACCTTGGCTCCTGCAACGGAGGCGCCGGCGGGGTCCACTACGATTCCCGAGATCTGGCCCGTAACGCTTTGGGCGTTGGCTGCGGGCAGCATGGCCAGCAGCAGAAAGGCTACTAACGCGAATAGACGAAATCTGAGCACGACTAACCTCCAGGATTCCCACTCTGAATTTGGATTGGCCCGGCCGCGGGCGAGAAGGGTGCGGCCATGGTGGAAGCTTAAAGCAGGGAAGAGTGGAGGCGAGCGAGAAACAGATCCAGTGGCCGCCTGGTGCGGCACAACTGAGTGCCAATGGAATGCCGTGCGCCGTCAAGGTCGCTTGCATACACCTTCCCCTCGGACTTGTCACCGCTGAAACGATTCAAAGTCCCCTCGGTTGAGAAAGCATATAACCACGGCGTTCCGGTGTCAAGAACAAAGGCTCACTTTATGAAGCCCGCGACATGATCCTGTCGGCGCGATTCCGTTTCTAACGGACGTACAACGGGTGGAACCAACGGGACAGGCGAAAACGCCTGCCCCCTGGAGATTGGCCATTCGC
>PLDO01000672.1 GCA_003136215.1 Bryobacterales bacterium | reverse complement strand
ACCCGCGGACACCGCGACGATATGCGCGTGCTGCAACTGGCCATCGCCACGCCGGCGCGCTACATCGCCATGATCGGCAGCAAACGCAAGGTGCTCAACGTGGTTCGCGAACTCGAAAAGGAAGGCATGCCGCGCAGTGCGTTCCAACGCATCCACGCGCCCATGGGACTGGATATCGGGGCCATTTCCCCGGAGGAAATCGCCATTTCGGTGACCGCGGAGATGATCGCCGTGCGCCGCAGCGCGGCCTCCAACTGGCGCTCGCTTTCCATGTCGGTGTTCGCCGGCGAGGGGGAGCGGGCCGTGCTCTCCCAGTGAGCGTCGCTGGCCTCATTCTCGCCGCCGGGGAATCGCGTCGCATGGGCTTCCCCAAAGCTCTGCTGCGCTACCGCGACGAAACCTTCCTCGATACCCTGATCGGCCTCTTTGCCGCGCGCTGCCAGCCGGTGATCGTGGTGCTCGGAGCGCAAAGCGACCTTATCCGCGAGCACACCCTGAGGCCGGCCAGTTTCGTGATCAACGCGGACTACCAGCGCGGCCAGACCAGTTCCATGCAGTGCGGCCTCCGCGCCCTCCCCCCCGGCGCCGAAAGCGTTCTCTTCACCCTGGTGGACCACCCGGCCGTCACGGGGGACACGCTGGATGCGCTGCTGCGGGGGCGATCATGCGGGAGTGCCTGCGCCACGTCATGCCTGGTCCGCGTGCCGCGCTACCAGGGCCGCCGCGGCCACCCCATCTGGTTTTCCCGCGAACTGATCGCCGAATTCCTCGGGCTGCCGGACAATGGCGCGGCCCGCGAAATCGTGCGCGGGCACTCCGCCCAAACGGAATTCCTGGATGTGGACGACCCGGGCATTCTGGCCGATATCGACGATCCCGCCGCTTACGGCCGCCTCACCGGAGCACTCTTATGAAGCTCCGCCTCGGCCTGCTGTGCAAGGTGATCGGCGTGCTGCTCGTAACCCTGCTGATCGCCGGTGTGGTGGCGCCCTTCTTCACCGCCGATTGGTTTGGCCAGCGCCTGCAAACCTCGCTCGGGCGCTCTCTCGGCCGCCGCGTGGAAATCGGCAAGGTCCACTTCAATCTTTTCAAAGGCCCCGGGTTTTCGGTGGACAGCGTCACCATCTACGAAGACCCCGCCATCGGCATGGAGCCGGTCGTGTATATCCAGGAACCTGGCTCCATGGAAGTAGCGCCCAGCTTCTGGTCCCTCCTCCGAGGCAGGTTCGTGATCGCCTCCATACGCCTCGACGGCGCCAGCATCAATCTCACCAAGTCGGGTCCGGCGTCGGAGTGGGGACGCTGGAATTTCGCCTCGATTGTCAAGCCCTCGGTGATTCGCACCGCCCCCGCCATCCACGTGCGCGACAGCCGGATTCACTTCAAATTCGGCGACACCAAGAGTGTTTTCTACCTCACCGAAACCGATCTCGATGTCTCTCCGTCTGGTTCCGGCGGCGATTGGAAGATTACCTGTTCCGCCAAGCCCGCCCGCGCCGACCGTCCGGCGCAAGGCCTGGGATCGTTTACCCTCAAGGGCCGCTGGTATGCCGCGCCGGGGAGCATCGAGCTCGACGTGGAAGTGGACCGCGCCGCGCTCGGTGAAGTTACCGCCCTGATGAGCGGCCAGGATGCCGGCGTTCACGGCATCCTTAGTTCGCGGCTCCATCTGGCCGGGCCGTTAAACAATATGGGGATCACCGGCCGCCTGGATATCGGCGACGTGCACCGTTGGGACATGCTGCCCGGCAACAGCCAGGGCTGGCGGCACGAGATCCGCGGGCGCCTCGACCTGATCGACCAGCAAATCGAGCTGCATTCCACCAGCGCGGGCAACACCGCGCTGCCGCTGACCGTGCATTTCCGCGCCACCGATTATCTTTCCCAGCCGCGCTGGGCTGTCGGGCTGAATTGGAATCGCTTTCCGGTGGCCCCCATCATGGAACTGGCGCGCCACATGGGAGCGCAGTTCCCGCCCAAGTTGCAGCTCACCGGCAGCATGGATGGCGCCATCGGCTACACGGGGCAGGGGAGCTTGCAGGGTGCGCTGGCCTTCCACGACGCCGCGCTCGCCATCCCCGATTCGCCCGCCGTGCGTTTCGAGCAGGCCAATATCATCCTGGAAAACGGCCATGTCCGCCTTTCGCCGGCGCTGGTGCGCGGCGGTGAAAACGACGAGGCCCGCATCGAGGCCGACTATACCCTGGATACCCAGACCCTGGACCTCGCCATTTCCACCGACGCCATGAAGGTGCAATCGCTGCGTGCGCAGGCGGCGCTCGCCGCCGTGCCCTTTCTGGAGCAGATTACGGCCGGACAGTGGAGCGGAGAACTCCGCTACCATCGCACGCCGGCCGACGCGGCATGGAGCGGGCGCCTCGCGCTGGCCGATGCCACCATCGCCATTCCCGGGTTGGCCGATCCCGTCCTGTTGAACGCCGCGCAGGCTCAGATCGACGGTGCGCGGGTGGTATTGGACCGCATCGACGGGCAAGCGGGAAAACTCGCCTTCACCGGCGATTACCGCTACGAGTCCGGCGTGCCGCGTCCCCATCGTCTGCGCCTGCGCGCCGAAACCTGGGATGCCGCCGACCTGGAGGCCGAGTTGATGCCCACCCTGCGCCGCAGCACCAACCTGTTTGCGCGCGCCCTCGGCCGCCCGATGGTCACCGACTGGCTGCGCCAGCGCAACCTCGAGGGCACGGTCCAGATCCGCGATCTGCTGCTCGGCGGCATTCATTTCGAGAACTTCCGCGCGCGCCTGCTCTGGGACGTGGCGCGCGTGCAACTGGAAAGCATCCAGGCCGGGCTGGACCGCGCTTCTCTCACCGGAAAACTGGATGTCAACCTGCGCGGCTCGCGGCCGAATTACAGGCTGACGTCGAAGATCAAGGGGATGAGCTGGCAATCCGGGAAAATCGATGCCGATAGCCAGTTGGAGACCTTCGGCACCGGGATGCAGTTGCTCACCAACGCCACGGCCGAGGGAACTTTCAGTGCCGCCGCTATCGACGTCGGAACGCTCCCGCTGCTGCGCAGCGTGACGGGCGGTTACAACTTCTCCTGGTGGCAAGCCGGGCCGCGATTGCTCCTCACCGGCCTGAATCTGCGCACCGAGGACGAAACCTACACCGGCCACGGCGCCACTCAGGACGACGGCCGCCTGGTAATCCTGCTCACCAACGGCGCCAGGGAAATGCGCATGAGCGGCACGCTCGCGAAATTGAAAGTGGAGTAGGCGGGGCAGGAGGACCCAAAGGATGCTCCGCCTGCCAAGGGCGAACTGCGCTCGCCGCTGGCAGGCTGAGGCATGCCCCACCAATGCTCCGCAACACC
>PLDO01000289.1 GCA_003136215.1 Bryobacterales bacterium | reverse complement strand
AAATTCACCCCGTCCACCACCGCTTCCCCAACCACGTACTTGCCAAGCACCAACATTGCCGCCTCGTTCCCTCAATACATGAACCGCGGCTACATTCAGAGCTGGAACTTCTTTGTGCAGCGTGAATTCTCTCCGAGCCTCACTGCCGAGGCCGGATACGTCGGCACCCACGCCGTCCACCAGATGATGGGAGTCAACATCAATGGAGCGGCCCCCAACACGGGTAACGCGGGCAGGCAACTCGCTCCCTACCTGACCACCGACTTCAACCAGTATCAGCCGTTCGGCGACCTGACCTACAACGCGTTGCAGACGAATGTGAAGAAGCGGTTCGGCGGGTCGATCGTGGGAGTCGCCTACACCTTCTCCAGGGCCATCAACAACTACAATGGCGACAATGGCGACGGCACGCTGTTCCGCGCCTACCCGGTGTCGTACGCCCTCGACAAGCAGTTGGCGGGTTTCGACCGCAAGCACACCTTCCAGCTTTATTACGTCTACCAGTTGCCGTTCGGCCAGGGGCAGAAGCTCCTCAACCAGGGCGTGATTGCCCACGTCGTCGGCGGATTCCAGCTCGGCGGCACCCTCAGCCGGTTCAGCGGCCTGCCGTTCACCATCGGCTCCAACAGTGCGGTGAATGCCGGCGGCCAGGGACAGAGTGCGTCGCAGATCAATCCGGTAGTCCAGATCCTGGGCGGCCACGACCCTAATACCCCGTATTTCGACGGGACCGCCTTCACCAACCCCGCCGCGGGAACCCTCGGGACCACCGGCAGGGACCTACTGCGCGGCCCGGGCTTCTTCAACATGGACATGAACATTTCCAAGACCTTCAGCTTCAAAGACGGAAAGCTCAAGTTCCAACTCATCGGCGAAGCCTTCAATCTCACCAATACGGCGTCGTTCTCCACTCCGAACGCCACCTTTGCAACACCCACGTTGAACTCCGACGGCTCCGTCAAGAGCTATGGCAATTACAGCGTGATCAGCGGCACGGTATCCACCGCGCGCCAATTGCAGGTCGGCGGATACCTGCGCTTCTAGCAGCGATCCAAAACGGCGCCATTCGCGCACCCGGGCCATGCGGCCCGGGTGCCGGACCGGCCTCCCGGCTTGTCCACTTACTTCACATCCCTCACCTGCACCCGGAACTTCAGCGTCAGCGGTTTACCTGCCTCTAACGTGTACCCATCCACTGCCGCTGTGCGCCCCGGAAAAGACGCCCCCACGAATCCATACGCCCGCAAACACCACTGGTACGGCGTCCCCGGATTCTTTGCGTCCGGCGTGATGCGCAGCACCGCGCGCTTCCCCCCGTAAACCCCTTCGAGCTCCGCCCACTGCCGCGGCGTCAGGTCTTCATCTTTCTTCAAAACGTCCCCGTCCGCCCGCAGCGTCGTGCCCTCCCTCGCCGCGAACCGCGCGCTCAGCCCGCCGTAGCTCTTGCCCGCTTCCGCCGACCCGCGCAGCGTCACCGGCGCTGCGAGCGCCTCCCACGTGAGCTCCACGTCCATCTCCCGCGTGTCGCCTTGCGCCGGCAACACCGTCAGGCGCAGATCTTCTTTCACGATGTCCTGGCCGCCGGCTTCCCAGAAGTTCTCGGCCCGCAGCGTACCCCCGCTCGTCAGCGGCGCCTTCACAGAGCGATGCTTCGCCGTGAACGTCATCCACAGATCGTACTTCTTGCCCCCTACCTCCACTACCGGCCAACTCCAGAACAGCCCGCGATGATGCCAGTGATCCTGCGGGAAATCGTCCAGCATGGACACCCCGGCCGGGGTGTACAAAGGGAACACGTAGCAGCATCGCCGCCGGTCCTGGGGCGCCCCCTGTTTCCACTGTGGACCGTAGTTGTAGACCAGCGCCGGCTTGCCGCCTTCGCTGAGTTCAACCCGTCCTCCGCCCAGATCTTTCCACGTAAATGGCCCCTGCCCGAAAGCCGGCAGCGCCAAGAGCAGCAGACTAACCGTGCGATGCATTGCGTACCTTTCCCTCGTCCACTTCCACCCCGAGGCCGGCCCCCGTTGGCACACGGAGCGCTCCGCCTTCCACCTGCAATGGTCGTTTCAGAAACGACCCCGCCAGAAACTGCGGCCCGTTCAGCGCCGCCGGATATTTCAACCCGTACCCGCCAAAAAGCGCTAGCGACGCCGCCAGCGACACGTCCGGATCGGTCAGCCCGCTGCCCAGGAACATCAACTGGTTGCGCTCCAGGTATTCTACCTGTCGCCGCGCGTCGAACAGCCCCGCCGTCCTCGCCGGTTTCATGGCCACCCCATCCAGCAGATTCAGCTTGTGAAACTCTTCCAGGTCCCTTACCGAAACCACGCCTTCATCCAGAATGATCGGCAGGGCCCCCTGCTTCTTCAGCGCGGCCAGTCCGCTCAAATTGTTGGGCGCCACCGGCTGCTCCAGAACATCCACCCCCGCCTCGCGCAGTTTGGGCGCCACCGTCAGCGCCGTGTCGGTGTCATAGCCGCCATTGCCGTCGGCCCACAGGAAGCAGTCGGGCGCGCGCCGCCGCACTTCCCTGGCCAACGCCAGATCGAACTTCGGGTCCGGCGCAACCTTAATATTGAAGTGGCGGTAGCCCCGTTTGCGCCCCTCCGCCATCAGCGGCTCGATCTCTTCGATGGCTTTGACGTTGACCGTCCAACTCAGCGGAATGCGCTCCAGCGGTTTGCGCCCCCACAACTCGGGCAGGCTCTTGCCCGCCGCCTTCCCCGCCAGATCGTGCAGGGCCAGGTCCAGCCCCGCCTTCGCAATCGGCATCCCCGTCGAAAAAGATGCCGCGATCGTCTTATTCAGAATGCGATGCGCGCCCTCGATATCCGCCGGGCTCTTGCCAATCAGCGCCGGGCCCAGATAATTGCGCAGCGCCGAGGTGGCCGATTCCAACGTCTCGTAGCTCCATGTCGGTATCGGCACGCTCTGTCCCCATCCGAAGATTCCGTCCTCGCACGTGACCTTGACGAAAACCGATGGCCGCTCGGGCTTGGTGAAAAATTTGAAGTACGCCGTCACCGGATAGTTGACGGGAAAAACTTCCACCGTCCGGATCGGTGCCGCCTCCTTTGCCAGCGCCAGCGCCGGCGCCAACCCGAGTGCACCCACAAACATTCGCCGCGTCATACATCCATATCCTACCCCTCAGTGGNNATCCGAGCGAAGCTCGGACCGCCGCAAATGCCCGCATAAATATAATCAATAGCGAACCCCCCTTGCATTTACCAAACTTGTAAGCTAAACTCGAATTTCATTCCTCGATGCTCAGTGGATTCACAACCCGGACCCTACTCCCCACCGCCTACGGTATCCCTGTAGGTATTATTATTAGCATCCTGGTCATCGTACCCGGCCCCGCTTAGCCTGCCGGAACTGAGTTCCGAAAGGCCATCAGCGGGGAGAAGTTAAACCGGCTGATGGCCTTTTTTGTTTTCCAACGACTTTTTTCTGAGGTAAACCTTATGTCAACCCTGATGAGCGGCGCGAGAATGCTCGCCGAATGCCTGGCCCGCGAGGGCGTCGATTGCATGTTCGGTTATCCGGGCGGCGTCACCCTCCCCTTCTACGACGTTCTTTACGACCACCAGATCCGTCACATCCTCGTACGCCATGAGGAAAATGCCGCCTTCGCCGCCGAAGGCTACGCCCGCGCCACCGGCAAGGTCGGCGTGTGCTGCGCGACTTCCGGCCCCGGTGCCACGAACCTCACCACCGGCCTGGTGGACGCCATGATGGATTCCATTCCCATTGTCGCCATAACCGGCCAGGTCACCAGCAAACTCATTGGCAGCGACGCCTTCCAGGAAGCCGATACGTTCGGCATCACCCGTTCCTGCACCAAGCACAACTATCTCGTCAAGAAGCTCGACGAGCTCGCCCAGATCGTCCACGAGGCCTTCTACATCGCCGCCACGGGACGGCCCGGGCCAGTGCTGGTCGATGTCACCAAGGATGTCCTCCAGGCGCAGGGCCACTATACGCCCGTCACTACCATTCACCTTCCCGGCTACAAGGTCTTCACGGAAGGACATACCGGCCAGATCCGCCGCGCCGCTCAGCTTATCGAGGAGTCGGAGCGCCCCCTCATCTATGCCGGCGGCGGCATCGTTGCCGCCAACGCCTCCGAAGAACTGCGCGAGTTCGTCAAGGTCACCGACGCCCCCGGCGTCAACACCCTGATGGGCCTTGGCGCCATGCGCAGCGACGACCCCAACTTCATCTCCATGCCCGGCATGCATGGCAGCTACGCGGCCAATATGGCGATGTCCAATGCCGATCTTCTCATCGCCCTCGGCGTACGCTTCGATGACCGCGTCACCGGCCGCCTCGCCGCTTTCGCCCCCCGCGCCAAAGTCATCCACGTCGATATCGACCCCGCCGAAGTCGGCAAGATCCGCACTCCGGAAGTGCCCATCGTCGGCGATGTCAAACGCGTGCTCGTCAAACTCACCAAGATCCTCACCGAAACTCCCGCCGAACCCGATGAAAAACGTAGCGCCGCCCGCCGCGCCTGGTGGCACCAGATCCGCGCCTGGAAAGACGAGCACCCCTACGACACGCCCACCAGCGACACCGAAATCAAGCCCCAGCACCTCATGGCCGAAATCGACCGCCTCTCCGGCGGCGATGCCATCATCACCAGCGACGTCGGCCAGCACCAGATGTGGGCCGCCCAGCTCTGCCGCTTCAACGAACCCCGGTTGTGGATCAACTCCGGCGGCCTCGGCTCCATGGGCTTCGGACTTCCTTCCGCCGTCGGCGCGCAGATGGCCCGCCCCGATAAGCTCGTTTTCTCCCTCTGCGGCGATGGCGGCTTCCAGATGTCCATCCCGGAACTCGCCACCATCGCCGGCAACGGCCTGCCTATCAAAATCATCGTCATGAACAACGGCCATCTCGGCATGGTCCGCCAGTGGCAGACNNTCGCCTCCGCGCTCGAAGAGGCCGTCAACGAGCCCGGCCCCTACCTGCTCAATGTGAAGGTCACTCCCTTTGAGTGCGTCTACCCGATGGTGCCCGCCGGCGGCGCCCTCAATGAGATGGTGCTCGGGCCGCCTCAACCCGTGACGGTGCCAAAGTAGGACAGGCATCCTTGCCTGTCCCGGTCGTTTAAGGATCCATATGCTGCAGATCATTTCTCTACTGCTCGAAAACAAACCCGGCGCGCTCATGCGCGTCACCGGACTGCTCTCCCAGCGCGGCTACAACATTGAAAGCCTCACCGTCGCCCGCACGCTTGACCCCGAACTCTCCCGCATGACCATCGTGGTGGACGTCGATTCCCTCCAGCGCGCCCAGGTCATCAAGCAGATGAACAAGCTCATCAACGTGCTGCAGGCCAACGATCTCACCGAGGGTCCCGCCGTCATCCGGGAACTCGTCCTGCTGCGCATTCGCACCGCCCAGGAAAGCCGCACCGCCGTCCTCAAGGAAGCCGAGATCTTCGGCGGACGCGTGGTCGATTCCGGTGTGGAAGGCTTCGCCATTGAAGTCACCGGCGACCCCGAAAAGCTCGGCGAATTCGTCGACGTCATGTCCGCCTACGGCGAAGTTGAGGTCACCCGCTCGGGTGCCCTCGCCATCGCCCTGGATGCCAGGAAACTGCGCCTCCAACCGCCCGTTTCCACCGTGGGGCAGGGCCATCCCCAGCCCCTACAAAAATAACTCTGGAGCTCTCATGCCAAATCGCTACTACGAAAAAGACGGAAATCTCGATTACCTCGCCGGCCGCACGGTCGCCATCATCGGCTACGGCAGCCAGGGCCACGCCCACGCCCTCAACCTCCGCGACTCCGGGGTCGATGTCGTCGTCGGCCTCCCCGCCGGCAGCAAGAGCGTCGCCAAAGCCGAAGCCGCCGGACTCAAAGTCCTCTCTCCGGCCGACGCAGCCAAGGCCGCCAATGTGGTCATGATCCTGGTGCCGGATCACATCCAGGCCGATCTCTACAACGCCGAAATCGCCCCCCACATGACCGCCGGCAAGACGCTCATGTTCGCCCACGGGTTCAACATCCACTTCGGTGCCATCACTCCCCCCGCCGATATCGATGTCACCATGGTCGCGCCCAAGGCCCCGGGCCACCGCGTCCGTGAACTATACACCGAAGGCGTTGGCGTCCCCGCCCTCGTCGCCGTCCACCAGAACGCCACCGGCCAGGCCCTCGAACGCGCCCTCGCCTACGCCCTCGCCCTCGGCTGCCTCAAGGCCGGCGTCATCGACACGAACTTCCGCGAAGAAACCGAAAGCGACCTCTTCGGCGAACAGGCCGTCCTCTGCGGCGGCGCCGCCGAGCTCATCCGCGCCGGCTTCCAGACCCTCGTCGAAGCTGGATACGCCCCCGAGATCGCCTACTTCGAGTGCCTCCACGAACTCAAACTCATCGTCGACCTCATTCAGGAAGGCGGCCTCAGCTACATGCGCTACAGTGTCAGCGACACCGCCGAATACGGCGACTACACCCGCGGCCCGCGCATCGTGAACGAGCAGACGCGCGCCGAAATGAAAAAGATCCTCGCCGAAATCCAGTCCGGCGAATTTGCCCGGCAGTGGATCGCCGAGAACAAATCCGGCCGTCACAAGTTCCTCGCCATGCGCAAAGCCGCTCAGACCGACCAGATTGAAACCGTCGGCAAGAGCCTGCGCGACATGATGCCCTTCCTCAAAAAGAAAAAGGAAGTGGGCGTCCCCGTAGCGTAAGTAGGACAGGCCGGGGTACCCTCTGGGTCCGCCTGTCCTCTTGAGGAATTCCAATGAAAATCGATACCTTCGACACCACTCTCCGGGATGGCACGCAAGGCGAGTCCATCTCTTTCTCCGTGGACGACAAGCTCATCATTACCCAGAAACTGGATGAGCTCGGTATCGATTACATTGAGGGCGGCTGGCCCGGCAGCAACCCCAAAGACCAGGAGTTCTTCAAGCGCGCTACCGGGCTCACCCTGCACCACGCCAGGCTCACCGCGTTCGGCAGCACCCGCTTCGCCAAGAATCCCGTCCATGAGGACCGCAACGTCCGCGCCCTCGTCGAAGCCGGCACACCCGTCGTCTCCATCTTCGGCAAGGCCTGGGACCTGCACGTCAAGCGCGCCCTGGGCATCACCAACGACGAAAACCTCGTCCTCATCTCCGAAACCGTCCGCTACATCAAGGACCATGGCAAGGAAGTCGTCTACGACGCCGAGCATTTCTTCGACGGCTACCTTGCCAACCCCGATTACGCCCTGCAAACCCTGGAGGCCGCGCACAAATCCGGCGCCGACGTCCTTTGCCTCTGCGATACCAACGGCGGCACCGTCACCCCGCGTCTTGCCGAAATCGTCGCCGAAGTCCGCCGCCGCTTCGATGGCGTCATCGGCATCCACGTGCACAACGATGGCGATCTCGCCGTCGCCAACACCCTGGCCGCCGTCGAAGCCGGCGCGTCACATGTTCAGGGCTGCATGAACGGTTACGGCGAGCGCTGCGGCAATGCCAACCTCGCCAGCGTCATCGCCAACCTGGAACTCAAGCTCCACCACACCACCATCGGCCCCGACAAACTCCCCGGCCTGGCCGGAGCGTGCCGCTTCATCGCCGAACTCGCCAACCTCCCACTGCGCAACGACCAGCCCTTCGTCGGCAAAAGCGCCTTCGCCCACAAGGGCGGCGTGCACGTGAGCGCCGTCCTCAAGGACTCCGCCACTTACGAGCACATCAAGCCGGAACTGGTCGGCAATCGCCAGCGCGTCCTCGTCAGCGACCTCTCCGGCCGCGGCAATATCATCTATAAACTCAAGCAGCACGGACTCGCCGGCCGCCTCGAGGAAGACACCCGCCGCGAACTCCTCGAGCGCATCAAACAGATGGAGTACGAAGGCTACGAACTCGAAGCCGCCGAAGGCACCTTCGAATTGCTGGTCCGCGAAGCTCTTCGCCCGGGCATGCACTTCTTCGATGTCGAGAGCTACGAAGTCGCTACCCGCGGCGCCGCCCACGCAACCTCTTCCACCGCCACCGTCATCGTCAAGGCGCAGGGCGATCTCCACAGCGCCACCGAGAGCGGTCACGGCCCCTTCGACGCCCTCCACGTCTGCCTGCGCAAGTGCCTTTCCAGGCTCTATCCGCAGATCGCCGACGTCCGCCTCACCGACTACAAAGTCCGCGTCCTCGATTCCCACAAAGGCACCGCCGCCAACGTCCGCGTCCTCATCGAATGGAGCGACCACCGTCGCAGTTGGAGCACCGTGGGCGTCAGCGAGAACGTCATCGAGGCCAGTTGGAAAGCCCTGGTGGACGCCATCCGCCTGGAGTTGATGCGTCTCACCGAAAAAGACGACACCATCGAAAAGGCCGTGGAAGACTACTGCTGGGGGGTGTGAGGCCGGCCGTTACGGTAATCTAAGGAAAGGAGTTGCTCCATGAGCATCGAAATCTCGCGTGAAACGGAAGCTCACCTCACGGACGAAGCCCGGCGGCAGGGCATCTCTGTGGATGCTCTGCTGGAACGGCTGATGAGCGAGTTCCGGGCCAACGCAAGCCCCGGCGCACGCCCATTCCCCGAATTGCCGAGTTGGCATCTTGGTGGCGCTGGCTGTCTGCACCGCCGGGACATCTATGACGATGTCCGTTGAGCCTGGAATCGTCGATGCAAACGTTTTGGTCTATGCGGTGGATGCGGACGCGCCGCAACATGCGGCGTCGCGCGCCTTGCTCCAAGCGGCTCACGACTCGTCCACGACGCTCTATGTGACCTCGCAAGTGCTCTGCGAGTTCTACTCCATCGTGACCAACGCGCGCCGGGTTCCCAAACCCCGCTCTCCTGCCGACGCAATCGGTGTCATCTCGGGGCCAAGGATTTTGAACCCTTTCGGGAACTCGAGGTTGTGACACCGTAAGCGTCCTACTCCCCATACCCGTCCGGCGCCAGCAGCGTGAGCGCGTCCGGGACGATGCGAATCTCCGCGGGCAGTATCCCGCCCAACTCACCATCGATCTGCACGCGGGCCTGCCGCTCGTCCGCCGGCGAAATCTTCACCCGGTCCGCCCGCACTACCGTCACCCCACGCATCCCGCTCAGGCGATTGAGCGCCATCCCGGCAAAGTACTTCACGTAGCGCGTCGAACTTCCGCCCTCGAACAGGACCACTTCGAACTGATCGTGCAGCAGCGTCACGTTGCGCGCGATCTCGAAGTCGCCCCCATAATTCCGCACTTTGCTCAACAACGCGAAAGAACACTTCCGCCGTTCGCCGGCAATTTCCACGTCGAACTCGGCTAACCGCCTGCCCAGCAGGCTCCAACCCGCTACCCAGTAGGCGAACTTTCCCGTCCTTGCCTTCAGCGCCGCATTCAATTTGTAAACCACGTGCGCATCCAGCCCGACTCCCGCCATCAGGAGGAAGTGCCGCGCGACGCGGCCCCCGTCGCAGGTGATATGTCCCACCGAAATCCGCCTGGGACGAAGGTCGCCCAACCGGCGCGCCACCTTCTCCAGACTGCCGCCCAGTTGCATCTCCGTCGCCAGCACGTTCGCTGTGCCCGCCGGCAGAATCCCCAGCGGTACCTGCGTGCCGATGATGCCTTCGGCCGCTTCGTTGATGGTCCCGTCGCCACCCGCCACCACGATCAGGTCCGCTCCGCCGGCGATCTGCGCGCGCGCCATCGCGCCCGCCATGTTCGGCCCCGTAGTCGGCGCCACCGTTACGTTGTGGCCTTGCTGTTCGAGGATTTCCACCGCACGTTGGACAAGTGCGCCGCCGCTCCGTATGAACTTGCCCGCACGGGGGTTGTAGATCAGGACAGTATTCCTGTAGGTTGTAATGGTATGTGCTCCGGGTTCCTCGTTAAATTATAGTTGAGAGGCCAATGAAAGATCCCGCGGTCCAGATCGAGCAGCTTCGCGAGGTGCTCAGGCACCACGAACACCTGTACTACGTCCTCGACGCTCCGGAGATTGCCGACGACCAATATGACGAGCTCATGCGGCGGCTTCAGGCCCTGGAAACCGAACACCCCGAACTGCTCACTGCCGATTCTCCCACCCAGCGCGTCGGCGGAAAACCGCGTGAGGGATTCAGCAAGGTGATGCACAGCTCTCCCCTGCTCAGCCTGGACAACGCCCTCAACGAAGCCGAGCTCCGCGATTTCGACCGCCGCGTCCGCGAACTCCTCGGCGGCGCCGAATACCGTTACGTCACCGAACTCAAATTGGACGGACTCTCCATGGCCGCTCACTATCGCGACGGCCAATTCACACAGGCCATCACGCGTGGAGATGGCACGGTGGGCGAAGACGTCACCGAGAATGCCCGCACCATCCGCTCCCTTCCCCTTCGCGTGAAGAGTTCCCTCCCCGCCTTCGAAGTCCGCGGTGAAACCGTCATGAGCCGCCGCGCCTTCGAACGCCTCAATGCCGGGCGCGAAGAGAATGGCCTCTCCCGTTTCGCCAATCCGCGCAACGCCGCCGCCGGGTCGCTGCGCCTGCTGGAGCCGCAGCTTACCGCAGAACGCCGCCTGGAATACTACACCTACTTCCTGCTCACGGAAGGCCACCCCGCTTTCGACAGCCATTGGCGCTCGCTCGAGGAACTGCGCCACCTGGGTTTCAAGGTCGACCCGCATAGCCGAATTTGCCGCACCATCGACGAAGTCTTCGATCTTTGTAACACCTGGGAAGGCAAGCGCGAAGGCCTGCCTCACGACATCGACGGCGTAGTCGTCAAGGTCGATTCCGTGGACCAGCAGCGCCAACTCGGCTTCACCGCCAAAGCTCCCCGCTGGGCCATCGCCTACAAGTACCCCGCGCGACAAGCCACCACCACGGTGGAAGCCATTGAGGTCCAGGTGGGCCGCACCGGCGCCCTCACTCCGGTGGCCTGCCTCCAACCCGTCGAAGTGGGCGGGGTCACCGTCTCCCGCGCCACGCTCCACAACGAGGATGAGATCGAGCGACTCGGCTTGCAGATCGGCGACCAGGTGGTGGTGGAACGCTCCGGCGACGTCATCCCCAAAGTGGTGCGCGTCTCCTCCCAGGGTTCTTACCGAAAAGCATTCCGCATGCCCGCCGAGTGTCCCGTCTGCGGCAGCAAAGTGGTTCGCGAAGCGGGCGAGGCCGCCAGCCGCTGTATCAACGCCAACTGCCCTGCCCGCCTCAAGGAGTCCCTGCTCCACTTCGCCTCGCGCGGCGTGATGAATATCGATGGGTTAGGGGACGCTCTCGTCGATCAACTGGTGGATCGCGGGATCGTGCGCAACGTGGCCGACCTCTATGACCTGAAACTCGAAGACCTTGTCAGCCTGGAACGCATGGGCGTCAAGAGCGCGGGCAACGTGATTCGCAATATCGACCGCTCCCGCCTCAACCCTCTGCCGCGCGTCATCACCGCCCTCGGCATCCGCTTCGTCGGCGAGCGCACGGCCATCTTCCTCGCCGAGGCCTTCGGCAGTATGGACGCGATCGAGCACGCATCGCTCGAAGAACTCCAACTGGCCGAGGAAGTCGGACCCAAGGTCGCCGAGGCCGTCCTACAGTATTTCGGCGAGCCCGGCAACCGCGAACTGGTGGACCGCCTGCGCATGGCCGGCCTCCAGTTCTCCTACGCGTCCACCCGTCCCAAGGCCGGCCCCCTCCAGGGCAAAACCCTGGTCATCACCGGAACCCTGCCCACCTTGAGCCGCGATGAGGCCAAAGAGTTGATTGAACGCGCCGGCGGCAAAGTTTCCGGAGCGGTGAGCCGGAAAACCAGCTTCGTGGTGGCCGGTGAGGATGCCGGGAGCAAGCTCGAGAAAGCCCGGGATCTCGGCATCTGTACCCTTACGGAGGACGAACTGCTCGCCCTCCTCGCCGTCGATTGAGGAAGATCTGGATGACGCGCGGTCCGGCTCTCCGCTTACTCGTCTTTGATCAGCTTCGTGACCTTCTTCATATTGCTCCGGATTTCGTCCGCCGCTTCCACCATCTGGTTGGTGTCGTAGATCACCCGGGGCGTCAGGAAGACCACCAGCTCGGTACGCGATTTGGTGATGCTCTGTGCGCCGAACAACGAGCCGACGATCGGCAGCTTGTGCAGGAACGGCACGCCCGCCGAACTCAGCAGGTTGCTCTCCTGGATGATGCCGCCGATGGCCACCGTGTCGCCGTCCTGCACCGTCACCTGCGTCGAAAAGGACCGGTTCGAGAACGAAGGCGATTGAATGCTGCTCGATGCCGACGGCGGCTGGGGCGAACTCACGTTCTGGTTGATGATCATGGTCACGATACCGCTCGAGTTCACCCGCGCCGTGATGTTCAGCGTGACACCCGTACTTTGGCTGGAAACCGTGTTGGTGAACAGCGAATTGCCCCCCGATTGCACCCCGCCGACCGCCTGCGAGGTCAGCACCGGCACCTGGTCGCCCACATTCAGCGAGGCCGGGATGCTATCCGTCGCGATTATGCTCGGCGCGGAGATCACCCGCGTACGGCTGCTGGTCTCCGATGCGGTGACCGCGGCCAGCAGTTCGTGGCTGCGCAGCACCAGCGCTCCCGTGGTAAGCGCGACTCCGCCCGCTCCCGTAGCTACGTTCAGAATGCGCGCGGCCGCGCCGCCGGTGCCCGAGTCTTTCTGCTCCAGGTAGGCCGTCACGCCCGCCGCGAACGCTCCCGATAGATCCACTTCGTAAATCTTGGCGTCGATCAGCACCTGTCGCGGAGGGATGTCCAACTGGCGCAGCAGTCCCAGAATCTGCTCGTACTCCTGCGGCGTGCCCTGTATCAGAACCGTGTTGTCGAACGGGTTGGGAATGATGTGCGGCATGCGCTGATTGCCCTGCCCCCCGGCCGCCCCGCCGCCCAGGTAGCTGCCGGTGAGGTCGGCCGCGCCATTTGGGTTTTGTGTGCCGCCGATACCGGCCGCCATCGGCGACAAGCTCTGCTGCGGAATGACCTGGTTTCCATAGACTCCCACGCCTTGGCCATAACCAGTCCCGCCCGTTACCCCCATCATCATCATGGAGAACGCGCCC
>PLDO01000078.1 GCA_003136215.1 Bryobacterales bacterium | reverse complement strand
ATGACCGCGGCCGCGTCAAGCTGCCGGTAGCCCTGAAAGAGTACCTGGAAAAGTTTGAAGATAAGCGCTTGTTTGTGACGAGTCTTGACCGCCGCATAGCGCAAGTGTACCCGATTGTTCTTTGGAAGCAAACCAAAAAGTTCCTGGAGAACTTCTCGGAAGACCCGGAAGTTGCGGAAAACCTGGCCTTCAACGCCGCCGACCTGGGGGTCGAAGCCGAGATGGATTCGCAGGCCCGTGTGCTGTTCAGCCCGGAACTGCGCAGAGAGCTTGGTTTGGAAGATCAGCCCGTCCACCTGTACGTTTTCGGTGGGCATATTGAAGTTTTGAGCCCGGCGGTATACGAAGAACGCAAGGTCGCGGCCAAGGCGAAGCCGATATCGGATCTGGCGAGGGCGCGGCGGGCGGGAATGAAGTGATGCCGTATGCACGTTTCGGTAATGCCTGTGGAGTCGATCGACCTGTTGAGGGTTCGTCCCGACGGCATCTATCTAGATGCCACGGCGGGACTCGGCGGGCATACAGGTTTAATCGCGCGGCAGTTGACGACGGGCGCGGTGATTGCGAACGATCACGATACGTTGTCGCTGGCCATGGCGCGCGCCAACACCGCGGCGTGGGCGGACCGGATCTGCTTTCATTACGGCGGATTCGGCTCGCTGGCCGCAGCGGTGGAGCAGGCGGGATTTGAGAAGGTGGATGGGCTGCTGGCGGATCTAGGGGTCAGCCGGTATCAGCTCACCGCGCCGGACAGAGGGTTTTCGTTCATGTCAGATGGGCCGCTGGATATGCGAATGGATCAAACCATAAGTACGACGGCAGCCGATCTTGTCAATCACACCGACGAAAAGACACTCGCCGATCTGATTTTTCAGTTGGGCGAGGAAAGGAGGGCGCGGAAGATAGCCAGAGCAATCGTCCGAGCACGGCCCTTACGGAGCACACTGCATCTGGCCGATGTAGTGGAGCGGGCCGTGCCCAGGACGGGCCGTTTGCACCCCGCCACCAAGACGTTCATGGCGCTGCGAATGGCGGTCAACGACGAACCCAAGGAATTGGACCGGCTGCTGGAAATCGGTCCGGAGTTACTGAAGAGCGGCGGACGTATGGTGGTGATCAGCTTCATGTCGAGCGACGACCGGGCGGTCAAGGAGAAGTTCAAGGCGCTGGGACACTCGGGGCGGGTCAAAATCCTCACCAAACATCCGTTGCAGCCGACTGAAGAAGAGAGTGCGTCCAACCCGGCATCGCGCAGCGCGAAGCTGCGGGCGCTGGAAATGATTTGAGCCCCACGCGGGGCGCGGAGGTTAAGCAGAAGACCATGGCGACGCTACCAGCATTCTACAAAAAGAACGAAGAGGGGACGGAAGCCGCGCAGGGCATGGACGCCGCGAACCGGAGCAACCGGCTGCGCCCGGTGCGCGACCCCTTCCAGTTGCGTGCCTTGCCGCACGAACATCTCTTCCTGTATAACAAGCGGATCGACAATTCGCGTCTCGTCCGCGAGGCAGATCCGAAGTCGCGTGGAGCCTGCTGGAGCGCCATTGGAGCCGCGTGCGTACTGGCGATTCTGCTGACCAGCGCGTTTGCGCCATCCGTCGCCACCACCATCGCCGGGTACAAACTGGAAGCGCTGCGCATCGAAGAGCGGCGTCTGCTGGACGAGCACCGCGGCCTGGACCTGCAGGAAGCCGAATTGCTCAGCCCGGCGCGATTGGATCAACTCGCCCGTGAGAACAATCTGGTGGCTCCGTCCCCGGGCCAAGTCTTCCACCTGGAAGGCAAACCCCAAGGCGCGGTTGCGATGGCAAAGTAAGGAATCTGGAGGCGTGAATCCTTCACGCAGTGCATCATGGTGGAGCGCCGTCTTACATGTCTTGTCGTCATCATCCTGCTGTGGGGCGCGGCAATTCTCAAGAATCTGATTTCGCTGCAAGTAATTCACCACCGCGAGTACGCCGTCAAGGCCCGGTCCATACAGGAAGTGGACGTGGAAATCCCCGCGCCGCGCGGCACCATCTTTGACCGCGACGGCCGGCCGCTGGCCATGAGCCTGGCCTCGCGCACGGTTTATATCAATCCCATGAAGGTGGATATCGGGGTGGCCAGCGATCTGCTGGGCTATCTTCTCCACCTGGACCGCGCCGATCTCTACCTCAAGATCAAGCAAGCCGCCGACGCGCACCGCGGCTACCTGATTGTGAAGCGCCAACTCACCGCCGAGGAGTACGAAAACCTTCTCAACCTGAAATCGCGCATCGATTGGGTGAGCCTCTCCAACGAGAGCCAGCGTCACTACCCGAACGGCACGCTGGCGGCCCACGTGCTGGGCTCAGTCGATTTCGAAGAGAAGGGCAACGCCGGCATTGAGAAAGGCCTCGACGCGGAACTGCGCGGCAGCGCGGGCCACATCCGCCTGCTCACCGACGTGCATCGCCGGGGGATCGCACCGCAGACAACCGTCCCCATGAGGCCCGGCACGTCGCTGACGCTCACCATCGACGAGCGCCTGCAGTTTGTGGCCGAGCGCGAAATTGCCGCCGCCGTGGCCAGCCACAACGCGGCATCGGGCAGCGTGGTGGTGCTCAAGCCGGATACCGGCGACATCCTGGCAATGGCCAGTTATCCCACGTTCGATCCCAATACCCCGGTGGAGCACGGGGAGGATCCCCAGCCCCGCATGAACCACGCCTTCAGCGTGCCCTTCGAACCCGGCTCGGTATTCAAAGTCATCACCCTTTCGGCGGCGCTCGAAACCACCAGTTTGCGGCCGGAAAGCCCCATCAACTGCAACGGCGGCAAGCTCACGCTGGGCATCCGCACGATTCACGATTCTCACGCCGGCATGGGTGTGGTTCCGATGGCAACCGTGCTGGCCAAATCCAGCAACATCGGGGCCATCCAGGTGGGGCTCAGAGTGGGCCAGGTCAACATGCACGAATACATGACGCGCTTCGGCTTCGGGCGGAAGATGGGCCTGCCGCTGCCGGGCGAATCGCCCGGCAAGGTGTACCGCTTGGAACGCTGGGGCAAGACGTCGCTGGCCTCGGTATCGATGGGCCAGGAAGTGAGCGTCACCACGCTGCAACTCGCGCAGGCGGCGGCCGTAATCGCCAATGGCGGCACGATGGTGAAACCGCGGCTGGTGCTGAAGCGTGGCGAGCGCGCGGAACCCGTGGCGGCGCCGGTGCGCGTCCTCAAGGGCGACAACGCCATCACCATGCGGCAGATGATGGAAGGCGTGGTGCTGGTGGGCACCGGCAGCCGCGCCCGGCTGGCCGGTTATTCCAGCGGCGGCAAGACCGGCTCGGCGCAGATTTACGATTACGCAACCAAGCACTACACGCACACGTACAACGGCTCATATATGGGTTTCGCCCCGCTCACCAATCCCCAGGTAGTGGTGGTAGTCACATTGAACGGCACACACGGCGAAGCCGGATTCGGCGGTCAGGCGGCGGCGCCGGTTTTCAAAATCGTCGCCGGTGAGGCCCTCCGCGTCTTCGACGTTCCCAAGGACCTGCCGGAGAACGTGGCCACGCCGACGCTGGTGGCCAAGACCCCGGAAGATCTCAACGATCTGGCCATCGCGGATCTGGGCGCGGGCCGGAACATCCTGGAAGAGCCGGAAGAGGGGGAGAACACGGTGGCCCCGCCGCCCATCTACGGGCCGCATCCCGTGCAGACCGCAACGGGGGTGGCCGCCGGGCCGCCCCAGGTTCCTCCCATCGCCCCTCCGCAGGCCGCGCCACCCAAGCCGCCAGGGCCGCGCGTCCCCAATTTCCGCGGCATGACGATGCGCGCCGTGCTGGCCGAAGCCGCCGCCAAGGGTCTGTTCGTGCTGCCCGATGGGAGCGGTATCGCGCGCGTGCAATCTCCGCCGCCGGGCGCGCCTCTGCATCAGGGGGAACGCATCCGCGTGCAGTTTGTTCAATGAACCTAGGCGAACTACTCTCGGGCATTGCGCTGCTGCAACCGCTGGCGCCGGAACTCGCCCGGGCTCCGGTGGCTGCCCTGGAGTACGATTCGCGCCGCGTCTCCCCGCAATCCCTCTTCTTCGCATTCCCCGGCAGTAAGGCCGACGGCGGGCAGTTTGCCGCCGCCGCGCTGGCCGCTGGCGCGGTGGCCGTGATCAGCGAATCGCCCGCGCCACCAGAACTCGCGGACCGCTGGATTCAAGTGGCGCATGGCCGTCAGGCGCTCTCGCTGGCCGCCCGAAACTTCTTTCAACGGCCGGACGAACGCCTGTATCTCACCGGCATCACCGGGACGAACGGTAAAACCACCACCGCGTATCTGATCGATTCCGTGCTCCGCGCCGCCGGCTTCACCACCGCCATGATCGGCACCATCGAGTATCATCTGGCGGGACGGGTGCTCAAAGCAGTAAACACGACCCCGGAATCGCTCGATCTTCTGCGTCTGTTCGCCGAGTTGGAATCAGCCAGCGGCACGCACGTCACCATGGAGGTGTCCTCCCACGCCCTTGCCCTCGGCCGGGTCCATGGCCTCAACTTCCACACCACCGTCTTCACCAACCTGACGCGCGACCATCTGGATTTTCACGGCGACATGGAGGCCTATTTCGCCGCCAAGCAGTTGCTCTTCGAAGGCGCCGGCGGAGCGCCGCCGCAGTACGCCGTGCTGAACCGCGAGGATGAGTGGGCGCACCGCATCAAAGTGCACCCCGGCACCCAAATGATCTGGTACGGTCTCGGCCCGGAAGCCGATCTGCGCCCGCGCCACATCGCATCCGGATTCGGCGGGTTGCGCTTCGACCTGCAGTTCGGTAAGCGGCGCATCCCCATCGAATCTCCGCTGATCGGCAAGATCAACGTCTACAACATTCTGGCGGCATGTGCCACGGGCTTCTCCTACGGTCTGGCTCCCGAGGTGGTGGCGCACGGTATCGCCGACCTCAAGGCGGTCCCCGGGCGCTTCGAACGCGTCGACGAAGGCCAGCCCTTCGTGGTGGTGGTGGACTACGCGCACACGGACGACGCGCTGCGCAACGTCATCTCCGTGGCCCGCGGATTGAATCCAAAACGCGTGATCACGCTCTTCGGGTGCGGCGGCGACCGCGACCGCGCCAAGCGTCCGCTGATGGGGCAGGCAGCCGCCGAAGGCAGCGACTTCGTGTTCCTGACCAGCGACAACCCACGCTCCGAAGATCCGCTGGCCATCATGAACGATGCCCTGGTCGGCGTCCGCCGGTTCGATGTCCCCCACGTGGTGGAACCCGACCGCCAGGCAGCCATCCGCGGCGCTCTGAAGGAAGCGCGCGAAGGCGATATCGTCATCCTGGCCGGCAAAGGCCACGAAACCTATCAGGTGTTGAAAGACAAGACCATCGACTTCGACGACCGCGCGGTGGCGAGAGAAGTGCTCAAGGGGTATGGGTATCACAAGACCCAGTGAGCCATGACCCTGAATCTTCAAGAAGTTGCGCGCGCGCTTGGCGCCGAAGGCCACCCGCCGCCCCAGGCGGTAGCCGGCTGGAGCGTGGACACACGGACACAGAATCGGGGTGACGTGTATTTTGCGCTACGCGGTCCCAATCACGACGGGCACGATTTTCTGGCAGCCGCCATCGAAAAAGGCGCCGCCGCGGTGGTGGTGGAAGGCGGTTGGTCCGGGCTTCGCCCGGATTGGCAGGCTGAAGCCTGCCCCACCTTGAGCCGGCAGGCTGAAGCCTGCCCCACCTTGAGCCGGCAGGCTGAAGCCTGCCCCACCTTGAGCCGGCAGGCTGAAGCCTGCCCCACCTTGGGCCGGCAGGCTAAAGCCTGCCCCACCTTGATCGTCCGCGATACGGAGCGCGCCCTCCAGGACCTTGCTTCATGGGCACGCGAGAGGTGGGGTGGCCGGGTGATCGGCGTGACCGGCAGCGCCGGCAAGACCACCACTAAGGACGCCATCGCGCACCTGTTGGAAGGCGAGTTGCCGACCGGCAAGACGAACGGCAATTTCAACAACCACGTGGGCGTGCCGCTTTCCCTGCTGCGCCTGCCGGATGCCTGCCGCGCCGGTGTCATCGAGATGGGCATGAACCACGCCGGAGAAATCCGCCGACTCGCGGAGATCGCCAAACCGGACATCGGCGTGGTGACCAACGTTGGCTATGCGCACGTGGAGTTCTTCGATTCCATCGAAGGCGTTGCCGCCGCCAAGCGGGAATTGATCGATGGTCTGCCGCCCGACGGTGTCGCCGTGCTCAATGCCGACGATCCGCGCGTCTCCCGCTTTGCCGCGGGTCACGCCGGCCGCTCCGTGACCTTCGGCTTTTCCGAGGCCGCCGACGTGCGCGGCGAGAATGTGGAGTTCGGCGTCGACGGCGCGCGCTTTCGCGCTCTCGGGGTGGATTTTGAAAGCGCCCTGTCCGGCCGCCACGCCGTGATGAACCTGCTGGCGGCCATCGCCGTGGCCCATGTCTTCGAGATCGCGCCGGAGCGCCTGCGCCCGGCCGTCGCCAGTTTCACCGTGGGCGACATGCGCGGCCAGCGGACTCTGCATCGCGGCATCGTCATCTGGAACGACTGCTACAACTCGAACCCGGAGGCCGCCCAGTCGATGCTGGACGTGTTGCGGGAAACGCCTGCCGCGCGGCGCATCGCGGTGCTCGGCGAAATGCTGGAACTTGGGGCGGCAAGCGAGGAGCTGCACCGCCAGGTGGGCCGGTATGCGGCGGGGCGCGTGGACCTGCTGATCGGCGTCCGCGGGGCGGCCCGCGCGATGGTGGAAGCCGCTACTGAAGCCGGCGTCGAGGCGCAGTTTCTTGAAGACCCCGCCGAGGCAGGCGACCGCGCCCGACAGGTGGCGCGTGCCGGCGATGCCGTGCTGTTCAAGGGCTCGCGAGGCGTAAAGGTGGAAAAAGCGCTGGAAAGGTTTACGGCCTAGCTCATGCTCTACTTTTTACTCTACGAACAACTCTTCAAGCACATCAGCCCGCTCCGTGTCTTCGGGTACACCACTTCCCGCACCGCTTTCGCCAGCCTTACCGCGCTCTTCCTTTGCATTGCGCTCGGCCCCTGGCTGATTAACAAACTCCGCTATCTGCAGATCGGCCAGTACATCCGCGAGGAAGGCCCCAAGTCGCACCAGAAGAAGGCCGGCACCCCCACCATGGGCGGCATCCTGATCATCATTTCCATCGTCGTTCCCACGCTGCTGTGGGCCGACCTCGCTAACCCGTACGTGTGGATTGCCACGCTCACTCTCCTCGCCTTCGGCTGGATCGGCTTTCTGGACGACTACGCCAAGGTCACCAAGCGGCGCAATCTCGGCCTGAGCGGCAAGCGCAAATTGGTCTACCAGTTCATCGTGGGCTTCGCCTTCGCGGCCTCGCTGCTGTTCATGCGCGCCTGGGGCGATTTCAGCACCGCCATGAACATCCCGTTCTTCAAGAGCTACCAACCATCGCTCCTCATGCCGCAACTGATGGCCAACCCGTGGACGTACATCTTTGGCGTGGCGCCGTTCTGCATCTTCGTCGCCCTGGTGGTGGTCTTCTCCTCCAACGCCGTCAACCTCACCGACGGCCTCGACGGCCTGGCGATCGGGCTGATGGTGATCGCTGCCGGAGCGCTCACCATCCTCACCTACGCCGGCGGCCACAAGGACCTTGCCCAGTACCTGCAACTGGCGCGCAATCCGCGCACCGCCGAACTCACCATCTTCTGCGGTTCCAGGCTGGCCCCCGTCATGGAACCGCAGAAGATGGTGAG
>PLDO01000577.1:7354-7534 GCA_003136215.1 Bryobacterales bacterium | reverse complement strand
GCCAGCGCGCGCGACAGCGCCGGCGAAGGCGCCGCAAGCCGTCGCTCCATCCACCGCCGGAAGACGCTCGCGAACACGCGCAGCGCGTCGGGTTGCGCCAGCTCCTGAAAGACCGGATCGACCCGCGCCTCCACCGGACGGCGCCGCAGCAGTTGCGCGCAGAAGGCGTGGATGGTGCCG
>PLDO01000577.1:0-7269 GCA_003136215.1 Bryobacterales bacterium | reverse complement strand
GTGGCATAAGGCTCCGCCTTGTGCATCCGAGCGCAGCTCGGACGTTGTCGCCCGCGTCCCGGGCGAGCTCACGCTCGCCTGCACAAGGCGGAGCCTTATGCCACCTCATCGCCACCCTCGCATTTCCTTCAACCCCTTCAACTCCGCTTGCGATTTCTCCTTCACCCTCTCCTCTTCGTACGGCCCGCATACCGGCAGGTACTCGCAATTCTTGCAGCCGCCCTCGCGCGGCGCCGCCGGGAGTGTGCCGTTGACCATCGCCTCGTTGATAACCTCCAGCACGTGCTCCGCGCGCCGCCGCGTCCAATCGTGCATCGGGACATCGATCGCCGTGTAATTCTGCGCGATGGTCGAGTAGTACAGCCGGCCAATCGCCGCCGGCTCGCCCAGCATCGCTTCGGCGGCCAGCGCGTACAGCGTGGGCTGCAGCACTTCGCCCTTGCCCACCGTCTCCGGCCGCGGATCCGGCACGCGCCCGGTCTTGTGATCCACCACCCGCACCACGCCGCTCGCGTGACGCTCCACCAGGTCGATGGATCCTTGCAGTTGATACCCGCCGCTCACCGTCACCGCTTCCTTGCGGCTGCGCGGATCGCGCCCCGCCGGACTCTTCAGGCCGAAGCTCAACTCGCAAAACTCCGGCGTCCAATCCGCTTCCAGCCTCGCCTTCTGTTGCAGCCAGCCCCGCAGGTCGGCGCGCAGCGACTGCACTTCGGCGCGCCAGATCTGCGGAATTGCTGGCGCTAGCGCGCTCTCGGCCCGCGCCGCCTCAGCGTGCAATATGGCGTCGAGCCGCTCCAGCGCCGCGTCAAGATTGCCGCCGGTCACCGGCACGAGGCCCGCCGCTCCCAGATCGCGCAGCAGTTCGAACTGCACCGCATGATAGAGACTGCCGCGCTCCGCCGGGTCCATGCGCTGAATACCCGCCGCCCGGTCGGCGGGCCGCAGGCCGAAGATGCCGCGCAGCGCGAACCGGTAGGGACACCGCGCGTACTGCTGCAACACCGAGGGCGACCACGCACGCTCCGTGAGCCGGTATGCCTTCAGCGCGTCGCTGCCGATTTCCTCGATGAACAGGCCGTCGGCCGCCTTCCACGCCCTGTGCCAGCGCACCCAGCGCGCCCGCAGCGCTTCCACCGCGCGCCCCGGCAAACTCTTCAAATACTGCCCCGACCCCTTCACCAGCGGCGCCAGCGTGGCCAGATCGAATTCCGCGTCGTCGATCGCGTCTCTGGCGTCCGGCGGCGCCGGCCACCCGATGCGCGTCCGCGTCGCGGAGCGCGCCCGCGCCTCGAATTCGCGCACGTCCATCTCCGGCCCGCCGGCCGCCCGCTGCGCCGCGAACGCGTAGAAGGAAGGCACCCGCAAGCGGCCGGTCAACAGATCCAGCCGCGAAAACGACAGCGTCAATTGTTCGCTCGCGCAGGCCGCCGCGAGGCGCAGCAGTTCACTATCGTCGGTACGCAGTTCGATTCCTAGCGCCGCCCGCTGCGCCCCCAGCAGCAGCGGATCCTCCGCCGCCGGGCGCGGAAACAGCCCTTCGTTCACCCCCGGCACGAACACCGCGCGGAACGCCATGCCGCGCGCCTCTTCGATGCCGCCCACCCACACCTTGCCATAGCGCGATTCCTTCGGCGCCGCCGCCAGCGTGGTCAGCCGCGGACCAATCGCCAGCAGCACCTGCGCCAGGTCCACCGGACCAATGGGCGACATCGGCTCCAGTTCCTCCAACAGCGCCGTCACCCGCTCCGGCTGGCGCAGCGTGGATTCCGCCAGATCCGTCAGTGCCGCAATCCACTCGCCCCACGTGGCGCGCTCCGGGAGAGCGGCCAGAAGGCCGATCACGGGCATCGCGAAATCGCGCAGGTTCTCCACGCTCGCCATGCGCCGCTCCAACCGCGCCCGCTCGCCTTCGTCTTCCTCCTCGCCATAACGGCGGTCGAGTTCCTCGCGCAGTCCGTTGAGCCGCGCTTCCCAGCGCTCCGCTCCGCCGATCACCGCCGCGTCCACCAGCAGCCGTTCCCAGGCCGCCGGCGTGCGCGGTTCCTCGTCTTCCTTCATCTGCCCGAGCGACAGGTACTCCGCGAATCGAGAGGCGGAAAGACCCTCTCCGGCGCAGTGCAGCAGCGCCAGGAAGCTGCGCCCCGCCACGTCGGGCCGCCGCGCTCCCCGCGTACAGTGCATGGGAATTCCCGCGCGGCGCAAGCCTTCCACCACCAGTGGCTGGTAGCGTTCCGGTGAGCGCACCGCGATGGCCATCTCGTCGAACGCCACCCCGCGCTCCACCGCCGCGCCGATGCGCCGCGCAAGCTCCACGCACTCCTGCGCCTCCCCCGAAGTGGAAAAGATGGCGACGCTGCCGTCCTCCTCGCGCGCCGCCACGGCGTCGCCGCTGAATAGATTTCGCTGCAGCGATTGCAGCGAAGATTCCGGCGGCCCTCCGCCCGCGCCCAGCCGCAGGTCCAGGTGCGCGCTGGCGGAATTCAGTATCAGGGTGAGCAGGTCGCGCTCCGCGCGGCTGCGCGGCGCCAGGTCCAGCGCCACCACGGCCCTGTCGCCAGGCTGCTCCCGCACTCCCGCCAGCGCCAGTTCGACGCGCGTGGCGTGGTCGGCCAAGCCGCGTGCCGCCAGCTCGTCCTCATACGCGCCCAGCAGCAGCGCGAGATCCGCTCCCGATTCGCCGCACTCGCGCAGCCGCTCGCGCGACACCGCGTTGAGCCGCAGCTCTTCAAACGTGGAGGCCAGCGCCCGCGGAAATCCGGGAAATCCGGCCACCGGCCCCAGGTAGCTCAACCCGCCCGCCGCCACCGCCGCTTGCGTGACCCGCGCCGCCAGCGCCTCGCGCACCGTCCGGCCCACCGGCACCAGCGCACGCCGATTCAGTTCCGCGGCGGAAAGCTCCGCCACCAGCTCGCGGAATGCCCATCGATGCACCCCCACCAGCGCGTCGCTGCACGCCGCCAAAGCAACTTCGTCGGCCGCCTCGCGCACCCCCGCGACCACCGCCACCGCACCCCGCCCCGCCCACTCGGCGACAAACTCCGCCGCCCGCACACGCAACTCAGCATAACGGTCCATATTGCGGAAGCATTCAGCCTAACAAAACACATTGGGCCACAGATGAACGCGGATGAACACAGATAACACAAGAGCTTTTCTTATCTGTGTTCATCTGTGTTCATCTGTGGCTAAGAATTCTTTTCACTTCTTCCCAATCCCCCGCAAAGCCTCCCTCCCCAAATGGTGCGCCAGGTTCCGATCCGGCAGCAGCAGCGCACCCTCAATCAACGCCCGCCCTTCTTCCGTGTGCCCCAAATCCAGCTCCATCATGCCGCCCACCACCGCGTTCCGCCCCCCGCCGCGCCGCCCCGCCGCCTGCAACCGCGCCGTCCACTCCGCCGCCTGGAAGCCCGGCAGTTGCCGTGCCAGTTCATACGCAAAGACCAGGCTTTCCGCATCGCCCGCCGCGCTTAAGCTTCGCAACCGTCCCGCCGCCGCCTCAGCCCGTCCGCATCGCGCCTCCGCCCTTCCCAGCGCCGCCTGATTGGGCGCGGCCGCAATGAAGCGCTCTAAGCCATCTCTCGTGAAAGCCAGTTGCCCCACTTCTTCCCCGATATGATCCACAATCGCCAGTGCCACGTCGCACCCCGCGTTGGCCTGCGCTTCCAGCGCGCGCACCCGGATCCACACCTGCCGCACGTTGGTGCCGCCCTCCTCGCGCGGGAAGAAGCGGCCTTGGAACATCGCCTTGGCGTCGTCGAATCGCCCCGCCTCGGCATAGCTGAGCGCCAGGTCGTAAACCAGCGCCGCCGGCATTCCCGCCCGGTCCGGATAACGCTCCAGAGCCGCCGCCACTTCCGCCGCCGGCCGCCCCAGCATGCCCAGCGTGGTGCCCAGCCCCTCGTAGATTTCGGTATTCGACGGGTCCGCCGCCAGTCCCGCGCGGAATGCTTCCGCCGCCCCCGGAACGTCGCGTTTCATGCGCAGCAGCACGCGGCCGAGATTCGCCTGCAACACCGGGATCGACGGGTTGAGCTTCTGCGCCGTCCGCCATTCCTCGATGGCGGCGTCGGAGCGTCCGGACGCCATGCGCAGCGTCCCCAGCAGAAAATGCGCCGTGGCATCGCCCGGCCTCTCCCGCACCACGCTCTCCAGCACCTCTTGCGTCTGCGCCCCATTTGGGAACACATATGCCGTGGGCAGCTTCGCGGCAGCTTCGTAATCCGCCGCCGCCGGCTCTCCCAGCTTCTGCCGGCAGAAAGCGCGATAGTAGGCCACCATCGGATGCTGCCCCGGAGCCGGCACGCCGGGTTCGGATTGCTCCGGCGGCGCCGGCGGATACGCGCGCGCCAGCACCGTCCCCGCCTCGCGCCACAGCCCCAGCCGCATATACTCCGCGGCGATGGCCAGCACCCTTTCGGCATCCGATCCGGTCTCCCCGGAGAGGAACAAACTCAGCGGCGGCTTGGCCCCTTCCGGCGTCCGGCCCGATGCCCGCTCCACCGCCGTCCACTCTTCGCGCGCGCGTTGATCGTCCGGTTCGGTGCGCATCGCCTCTGCTAAATAGGTGGCCGCGCCCGCCAGGTCGCCCACCCGCGCCAGCAATTCGCCGAGCTTCAGGTTCCCGGCGGCGCGCCAGCGCGGCATCCGCCGCGCCGTCTCCAGTTGCAGCCGCGCCTCCCGAATCCGTCCCAGCCCCTGGTACGCCACGCCCAGATAGTAGGCGATCTCCGCATCCTGCGTGGCCCTCGCCTGCGCCGGCTCCAGCCACCTTACCGCGTCCTCATAGCGCAGCAGCGAAGCCGCCAGCCGTCCCGCCGCCACCCGCAGCGCCTCGTCGTTCGGCGACTCCCCGAGCGCGCGCTCGTATACTTCGTACGCCGCCGGCAGGTTCCCGTTCAACTCCAGATCCGCGCCCGCATCCAGCGCTCCGCCCGCCGGCAGCCGCGCCTGCGCGCCCGTCCGGATCTCCCCTTCCGGCGTCCAGTCGTACTCGCCCTCCGTCTGCCGCATCAGTATATGCCCCGCCGCATCCCGCAATTCGAACGTCAGAGGCGGCTGCAGAGCCTCGGCGATTTCGAGGCGCCATGTTCGCTCCGGCGCCAGGTCCACCATCTCTTCCCGCACCACCCGCGTCCCCGCCAGAATCCGCACCTTGCCGCCCGCTACCGTCCGGTTCGTGTTGAACCCGGCCACCAGGCGCCCTGCTTCGCGGTGCAGTTGCAGCACGCCCGCCAGGTTGGCGCGCGCGATGCCGCCGATGCCGCGCACTGGCATCCAGTATTCCGTGAAGTGTATGCTCTGCCGCGGCTCCAGGAACGCATACGTTTCCTGATTGCGCATCAGCCCCGCCTGCACCTCCACGTACCCGCTGTTGTCGTCGGAAAGCGCCCGCCGCCAGTCGAGTCCGTCGGCATCCACACCCCACGACCAGATCTTCTTCGCCGGCAGATCCGCATAGTCGGCATAGTGCGCCACCCCGGTCTGCGTCTTCGGATGGTAGATGCCCATGAACGGTTCCCTGCTGCCGTGGACGAACTCCGAAACCGTACCGCCCGTCTGGTTGCGGATCACGCTCACGTCCACTCCCGCCAGGTTGACCGGCCACGTGTCCACCGCCGTGAAACCGTGGCTCGCCGCCCAGCGCATGGGATACCAGATTTTCGAGTCGTCCCACACGCGCACTCCGGCGTTGTTCCACCAGTAGAATCGGTGCCGCGCGTCGCTCCGGTTGTAGAGCGTCACGCGCTCTTCCAATACCGCCGATCCCGGCGCCAGGCGCAGCTCCACCGTCCACTGCATCCCGTACGGCCGGTCGATGTTGCTCACCCACACGCTCGCGCTGCCATCCGCGTTTTTCGCCCACGCGAAGTCCACCGGAGACATCGACACCCAGTTGTGCGACACCGGGAAATTGAACTCGATGCCGAATGCCGCCCACGCGCCGCGGTAGCCGATCTGCGCCTTCTTGATCGACGGGTTGGCGTAGAACATCGGCTGCCCGCTGATCTTGTCGATGCACGTGTAGAGGTGGCCGCCGATATCCGGCAGCACGGAGCACTTCAGGTACTCGTTTTCCAGGTAGACGGCGCGCCAGGCGGTGTCCACACGCCGGTCCGTAATACTCTCGCGCAATGTGTACGGGTAGTTGAATCGCGCCGCCGCGAACTGGTCGAAAGGCGGATTGGGATTCGGCGGCCCCTCCTGGTAAGTGGGAAGGGTGAGCACATCCTGCCACACCCGGACATCGGCTGCCGCCGCTTCTAAACAGAGCGACAGCGCCGCAACGCACATGAATAGGGCACGCATGCGCCTTCAATCGTACACCTAAGTAGGACAGGCCTCCCGGCCTGTCCCTGGAGTTTGGCCATTTCCCGTCGCCCGCGTAGCATCGGTGGGGCATGCTACAGCTTTGCTACAGCTTGCCATCCGAGCGAGGCTCGCCCCTGGAGATTGGCCATTCGCCGTTCTCGCAGGCGGAACCGCCTGCGNNGTCTGCCTGCATTGGTGGGGCATGCTTCAGCTTGCCAGGCGAGCGAAGCTCGCCCCGCACTAAAATTCTGTTACCGTAAAACCGGAGAACCCCCATGGAGCCTTTCCGCCTTCACGTATTTGTCTGCGACCAACAGAAGCCCGAAGGCCTGCCGTGCTGCTCGGCGCACGGCTCGGGCCAGGTTTTGGAGGCGCTGCGCCGCGAAGTCAACGCGTGCGGCCTCGAAGACGAAGTCCAGGTGACCACCTGCGGCTCGCTCGGTTTGTGCGAGCACGGGCCCAACCTCGTCGTCTATCCCGAAGGCATCTGGTACTCCTGTGTGGCACCCGCCGACGTGCCGGAGATCGTCCGCTCCCATTTCCAGGAGAATACGCCCGTCGAGCGCCTCGTGCGCACCGACCCCGCCGCCCTGCGCGCCGAGATCCTGCAAAACCGCGATAAGATGTTCGCCGGCCGACGTGCCCGCGAAGCCGCCGGCGTCCTCCCCGACGAGCTGAACGACCGCGTCCGGGCCTTCCAGGAGAGCCGCGTCACTCTCACCGCGCTCGAACTCGACCTCTTCACCGCCGTGGGCGACGGTGCCGCCGCCGTGGACGTGGCGGCCAGAATCCACGCCGACCCGCGCTCCACCGAAATGCTCCTCAATGCGCTCGCGTCCCTGCGGCTCCTCGTCAAGCGCGAAGGCGTCTTTCACAACTCGCCGGCGACCGCGCGCTATTTGACCGCCGGGTCGCCAGACAACGCCCGCCCGGCTTTGCTGCACACCGCGCACCTGT
>PLDO01000671.1 GCA_003136215.1 Bryobacterales bacterium | reverse complement strand
GCCCGGTTCGGTGGCGCTGGCCATCTTCATGACCGCCATGATCGGCGGCGGCCTACTGTTCATCGACGACAAGTCGCGCTGTCTGCACGAAGGCTACATGGTGACCCCGATCACCAAATGGGAGCTGATCCTGGGCTTTAACCTGTCCGGCGTGATCAAGGCGATGCTGGCGGGGGAGACCATCCTGGTGTTGGGGGCCGTGGTGGCGGGCGTCCCCAACTTCTTCCAACCGGCGCGCCTGCTGGAACTGACCCTGATGGTCGCGCTCACTTCCGTGGCGCTCATCGGCATGATGTTTTTCATCATGGCGCGCATCAGCGACCCGCTAGTGCCGCGCGCCATTTTCGGCGTGCTGAACACGCTGCTGTTTTTCCCCAGCGGCGCCATCTACCCCATCGCCGGCTTCCCCAGGTGGCTGCGCTGGTTGTCGGCCTGCGACCCGTTCACCTACGCTGTCCACGGCCTGCGCACGCTGCTGCTCAAGGACGTCGGTATCACAGCCATCACTGGCGATATCTTCGCCCTGGTGTTGACCTCGGTGGTGGTGTTGTCGGGCGCCACGCTGCTGTTCCGGCGGACCTTGTAACCATGCCGCGCGCCGCCAAGACGATCGCGACCAAGGTAGTGGCCGCATGGAATCCCGCCGCCCCCGGCTTGTGGTTTTGCAACTGGAAGATCTGGCTGGAGGCGCGGCGGCGGCTGGACCGGGCCCTGGCCCCGTTGGATCTGCGCGCCAGAGAGTTCTGGCTGCTGGCCATCGCCGGCCGCGGCAATATCTCGCAGCATGAGATTGCCGGCCTGTGCGGCCTCGACCCCAGTTCCCTGGTGGCGGTGCTCGATGGCCTGGAGCGGCGCGGCTGGCTGCGCCGGCAGCGCAACCCGCAGGACCGCCGCATGCATTGGGTGCAGCGCACCGAGGCCGGCGACCACTTGTTCGCCCGGGCGTTGCCGCGCGCCCAGCGCGCCGAGGCGCGGCAGTTGGCGGCGCTTTCCGCGGCCCAACAGCGCCAGTTGGTGGCCGCCATGCGTACCTTGGCGATGATTTCGAAATGACGAGAGATGCCATGAAACCACTCGGCAGCGTTGTGTTTTTGACCGTCCTGGCGGGCGCGGGCGCCGCCTTCGCACAGTCTTCGTCCGGCGGCGGCCCCTCCGCGGTCGTTTTGCCGGCGTCGGGCCGCAACAATCAGGGCGGTTCGGTCGGCGCCGCCGAATTGCCCGTGGCCGGGACCACCACCAGCGTCAACACCCTGAACCCCAGCGTGCAGATTTCCGGACCCTACAGCGGCAGCGCGCGCAGCACCACGGCCATGCCTTTTTCCGGTAGTCTGTCGCTACAGGAGGCGCTGGAGCGCGGTCTCGCTTACAACCTGGGTGCCGTCGGGCTGGCGCAAGCCGCGCGTCAAACCAGCGCGCAAGTGACCGTGGCACGCAGCGCCCTGCTGCCCAACATCAACGGCAATCTCAGCGAAACCGTGGAGCAAACCAATCTGGCCGCCATGGGACTGCGTATCGGCGTGCCCGGCTTCCGCATTCCCAGCGTCGTGGGCCCGTTCAACTACTTCGCCCTTCAGGCCAGCCTCAGCCAGACCGTGGCCAACATGACCGCGCTACAAAACTACCGCTCCGCCCAAGCCACCGCCCGCGCCAGCCAGTTCAGCCTGCAGAATGCGCGCGACCTCATCACCCTGGCGGTGGGCGGCGCTTATCTCCAGGTGCTGGCCGCCCAAGCCCGCGTGGACGCCGCGCAAGCCCAACTCGACACCGCCAATGCCGTCTTCCATCAATCCAGCGAACAACACCGGCAGGGCGTGCTGTCGCAGCTCAACGTCGACCAAAGCCAGGTACGGACATTCATCCAACAACAGCAGATGATTACGCTGCGCAACGATCTCGCCAAACAGAAGATCAACCTGGCGCGGCTCACCGGCCTCGCGCCCAATGCCGGCTATACCCTCACCGATAGCTTCCCCTTCAGCCCGGCGACGGTCGAGAGTGTGGATGCCGCTGTGGCCCAGGCCCTGCAACAGCGTGCCGACCTCAAAGCCGCCCAATCCCAGGTGGAGGCAGCCGCCAAGGCCCTGTCGGCTGCGCGCGCCGAGCGCCTGCCGTCCGTCGCCGTTAGTGGAAACTACCAGGTGATCGGCACCAACCCGGCCCAATCGCATGGAGCCTTCAATGTGGTCGGCTCTCTCAGCATTCCGCTGTGGCAAGGTGGGCGCACCGCGGGCGACATCGCACAGGCCGAAGCGGTGCTGGCGCAGCGCCAGGCCGAGTTGGACGACACTCGCGGGCAGATCGAAGCCGAAGTCCGCCAAGCCTGCCTCGATCTCGACGCCGCCGCCGGACAGGTCGAGGTCGCGCGCAAGAATCTCCAGGTTGCCGGGGAAACTTTGGAGATGACCCGCGCGCGCATGGAAGCCGGCGTGATCAATACGTTGGAGGTCGTGCAAGCGCAGCAAACGGTCGCCAGCGGGCAATTGGACCTGATCGACAGCGTCTTCGCCCACAATTTGGCGAAATTGAGTCTCGCCCGTGCGCTGGGCCATGCAGCCGATCAGATCCCCAGCCTGCTCACACCTCAAACGGCTTCTTTGCCATGACCGTGCGACGGATCGCTGCCTGCTGTGGCTGGGAAGTTCAGGCGGACCAGGCCAGCGGAGCTGCCGGCCGGTTCGCCGGCGCCGCCGCCGAGGCCAGCACCTCGGCCGCCGGCCCGCAGTGGATCAGCCGCCCCGCGTCGAGGATGCCCACCGTGTGGCACAACCGCGCGACCGACGCCAGATCGTGCGAGACATAGAGGATGGCCATCCCCAGTTCCAGGTTCAGCCGGCGGAACAGGGCGAGGATTTCGTCCTGCGATACCGGGTCCAGGGCGCTGGTGGCTTCGTCGGCAATCAGCAGCGCCGGCCCGTGCATGACGGCCATGGCGATCACCACGCGCTGCGCCTGTCCCACGCTCAACTGCTTCGGGTATCGCCGCAGAAACCCGTCGGCGGCGGGCAGCCCCATGCGGTTCAGCAGGCCGCGGGTTGACTCCTTGGCGAATGCCCAGGATTCCGCGCGGTGGGCGCGCCAGGCTTCCCGCAGATGGGTCTCGATGCGGAGCGCCGGATTGAGCGCGGACATGGGGCTCTGCGGGACCCAGCCGATCTCCCTGCCGCGAATCCGGCGAAGCGCCCTGGCATCGCAGGTCATCAGGTCGCGCCCGCCGAAATGAAGGGATCCGCGGATTCTGCCGCCGCGCAATTCGAGCAGCCGCGGCACGGCGAGAGCGATGGTACTCTTGCCGCTCCCGCTCTGCCCGATCAGCCCCAGAATCTCGCCGTTGTGCATGGTAAAGCAAACGCGATCGAGCACGCGCGGCTTCTCCGGATAGTCGGCGGAGATCTCCACCGCCAGCAGCGGTTGTCCCGCAGCCGCCTCGCCGAATCGGGCTATTTCGCCGAGATCCATAACCGCTCGGCGTTCCACAGGATGTTCGGCCGCAGCACGGAAGGCTCCACGTTGCGCACCCGGCGCGCCGCCGCCACCAGCGCATTCCGGTTCAACAGATACAGCATCGGCGCCTCGTCCCAGGCGATCTGCTGCACCCGGTCGAAAAGCGGCTTGCGGCGATTTTCATCCGGCAGGGAGCTTTGCAGCCGCATGAGCCGGTCGATTTCCGCTTCCCAGGGAGTGGCGGGTTTTGCCTGGTTGGGGTTCCATTGATGCGTGGCCGACGAACTCAACCAGACGTTCAGTTGCCCGTTGGGGTCGAGGTCCACGTTGACCTGTCCGAGCAGGCAGGACTCGTATTGCGACGACTTGCCGATCCGCTCGATCAGCGAGGGGAAATCCAGCGTCACGATATTCAATCGGATACCGATGGCCGTCAGGTCCTGTTGCAGCATGGCGGCGATGTGCTCCCGCGCCGGGTTGCCGGCGTTGGTGATCAGGCTGAATTCCACCAGGTGGCCGTCACGATCGTGGAGTGCCTGGGCTCCGGCTTGGCCGGCAAGGCGGAATCCATCGGCCGCCAGCAGGCGGCGGGCCTCCTCCAGGTCGAAGCTGTGCGGCTTCAGGCTCTGGTTGAACCAGAAGCGATTGGCCGCCGAAAAGGGTCCGATTCCAGGCTGCGCGTGGCCGTGATAGACCACGCGGCACAGATCGTCACGCCGGATGGCGTGCGACACCGCCAGGCGAAAAATGCGGGAGCCGAACCAGCTCTTGCGGTATGCCTCAATGGGAGCCGAGGGGTTCAGGTTGAACCACAGCATCTCGCTCTCCAGCGTCGGCCCCGCATCCTTCACGGTGGCGCCACCCTCGGCGGCCAGTTGCTGGAATTGATCGGGACCGAGCGAGGAGATCAGGTCCACTTCGCCGCGCCGGAAGCGCAGCAATTCCAGTTCGCGGTTTTGCTGGATCTCCAGGCGGACGCCGTCCAGATAGGGCAAACGCCGCCCTCCGTCGGTCTTCCAGTAGTTGGGGTTTCTCGCCAGCAGAATGAACGACCCCGGCTTATGTTCGGCGATGCGGAAGGCTCCCAGCGCCGCGCGCTCTTTCAACGGCGAGTTGTGGGACAGGATGGCCACCTGGTCGAACAGCCTGGCGACGCCGGCCACGGGCTCCGGAAATGCCACCGCGACTTCGTACTTGCCGCGCGGCATGGTATGGATTGCGCCGCCGCCCGCCTGGAAGGTGTCCCCGGTGGCGGAATTGAGGGCCGGGTCCAGCAGGACGTTCATGGTATACACCACGTCCTCGGCGGAAAACGGCGTGCCATCGGAAAAGAACACACCGGGCCGCAATTGGAAGATAATGCTCCTGCCGCCGTTCTCGATTTTCCAGGAGGTGGCCAGCTCCGGCTCCAGTTGCTGATTGCCGCGATTGACGCGCACCAGCACGCCGCCGGTCAAATAGCGGATGGTTTCCGCCGCGTCGCTATCGGCCAGCGCCGGGTGGAAGCTCCGCGGCTCGCTGCGGATCGAGAAGCGGAGTTCTCCGCCCCACTGGGCACCCAAGCCCGGAGTGCTGAGCAGCGCCACCAGAACGAGGAGTAGGACAGGCCTCCTGGCCTGTCCCGGTAGTGCAAATCCCAACGACAGGCCGGGATGCCTGTCCCACTCGGCAACACAGTTCATACAGAGTACTTATCGGCCGAAACCAGCAAATGAAAAGAGCCGACCACGGTGAAAAGCAACAGCGCCGGCACGAACATCCACGGGTGCGCGACCGCGCCGGGCAGATTTTCCAGCTCGCGCAGCAAGCCTCCGAGCGAAGGGATCGGCTCCGGGATGCCGAGCCCCAGCAGCCCGAGGTTGGCTTCCGCCAACAGGAACGCCGGCACCGTGACCAGGAACTGCGCGCCCGCCAGCGGCAGCAGATTCGGCAGCACGTGGACCAGCGCCAGGCGAAAGGGGGAGCACCCGGAGGCGCTGGCGAACAGGATGAAATCCGACCCAAGGTGGCGCTTCACGGCGGCCAGGATGACGCGCGCGGGCCCGGCCCAACCCAGCAGGCCGAGCAACCCGAAGGTGGCGAGCACACCGGCCCACGGCGCCGCATTCAGCGGGAGCGCGGCGCGCACGGCGAGCAGCGCAAAGAGCCAGGGCAGCGAGAGACAGACATCCGCCGCCACCCCGGCGAGCGTCTCCGCGCGCTTGCCCAGGCATCCCGCCACGAGCGCCAGTACGAGCGCCAGCAGGCTCGAAAGCAGAGCCGCGGCCGGCGCGCACACGAGCGAGATCCGGCCCCCGTAGAGCATCCGGGAGAAGCGGTCGCGGCCCAGCGCGTCGGTCCCCAGCGGGAATTGGCTCGACGCACTGGCGTTCGGCGCCTCGCGAAACTGCGTGGTATAAGAGTGCGGCGCCACATAAGGCGCCAGCAACAGCAGGATCGTAATCGAAACCAGCAGCAGGGCGGCCGACAAGCGCATTTCAGGCCTGCCCTTCCCGCGCGGAGCGAGCCGCGTCCGCCAGCAGATTTGCGCCGATGGTAAAGGCGGCCAACAGGAGGGTCACGTTGACCAGCACCGGCAAATCGCGCGCCATGGCGGCCTGCCATACCAGTTGCCCCACGCCGGGCGAGTCGCACAGGGCCTCCACCGGAACCATCGAGCCCATCGCCATGCTCACCGAGATGCCGCCCAGGGCCAGCAACTCGGGCAGCACCGGCGGCGCCGCGTGGCACGCCAGAATGCGCAGGGGGTGCAGGCCGAGCGCGTGGGCCGTCAGCACGTGCGGCGCCGCGCCGGCCTGGCGAACCAAATCCCGCAGGTACCGGAAGACGCGCGGAAACACAATCGCCGCAATCGCCGCCGCCGGCCCGGCGCCGATGTAGACGCAGGCCAGCGCCAGCAGAGCGGCCGGGCTGCACAACAGCGCTCCGGCGAGAATGGCAGCCAGCCCCTCGCCAAATCCGCGGCGCGACAACTCGAGAGAGGTGACGGCCCCCAGCGCCAGCACCCACGCCAGCGCCAATCCGGCCAGCGTGCTCCGCAAGCTCAACGCGAGACGTTCCCCGAGCAGTTCGCGGACCGGCCGGCCCCAGGAAAGCGAGGTTCCCAAATCGCCGCGCGACAACTGCCCGAGGTAATGCCAGTAATAAGGGAGGATATTGCGGTCCGCCGCGCCCTGCCGTTCCATCGCCTGCAAGCTGGCGCGGCTCAGCCGCGCGTCGAGCATGCGCTCATCCATTCCGAAACCCGGCGCCATACGAACCAGCGTCGCGGCCAGCAGTCCGCAAATCACGAGGACTGCCAGCGCGAAAGCCACCCGCGCGGCCAAACCGCGAAGCAGGCTGGATGAGCGCCGGGCGGCGGACATTTCAGCAGGCCTCCCCGGTGCTGGGCGCGCAGGCGCCCCACGAGGCCGAAGCGCTCCAACCCCCGCAGGGGTTTTGCGGCAGCCAGGCGCCGCGGAGAAACACGTACCGTCCGCCTACTGCCGGAAGCCCTTGGTTGTACGACCGGGCCCACCACGAGCCGGCCGCAAGCAGCGGCGCGATGCCGGCGTCGATTCGGCCAGTGACAAAACTGGAGCGGGACGGGTAAAAGCGGTCGCTGGAATTCATCGGGAGACTGGAAATCGCAAAATTCTGAGCAGCGTTTTTCATGGTTTGTGTCTTCATTTTGATTTCACCCTTGGACACCAGGAACATCAACTTGTGACGCTCGCGCTGGCGCGCTACTGTTCTCCCCCTCCGAGAATCGAGGTGGCGCTGGCCTGCGAAGTCGCCCACGAAGCGCTCGATTTCCAGATCGTGCTAAAGCCGGCGGCGGTGGATTGGGCCACCGGCACGGAACTGCTCAGCACCGCGAGGTTGCTTCCATTGACCACGCAGTTCGCGCCAAAGACGGTCGATTCGCCCCAGGCAACCTGCTCGCCCCAGGCGACCTGCTCGCCCCACGCGACCTGCTCGCCCCAGGCGACCTGATTTGGATTCAGCAGCGACACGGTACCGCTGGAGGCGTTGAAGACGGCCACCTGAGAGGGTGTGGTGCCGGGTGGCAGCGCGGTGCTGTTGAGTGCCGCCATGACGTCCAGATAGCCGGCTCCGATGGTGAAGGCATCATAGAAGGAGACGTACGAAACGTGCGTGATGGGATCCACCGCGACGGAGTACGCGGGGAAATTCTTGCTGGCGGTCAACATCAGCCGGCCCTTGACCTGGTCCGGCGTCATCGCGGGGTTCTGCTGGAGAAGCAGGGCCGCGGTCCCGGCCACCACCGGAGTCGCCATGCTGGTTCCGTTGAGGCTGAAATACAGCGGCGTGGCACTGGCGGCGGCGCCGTATAGGGCCGCGCTGATCCGGTTCCCTGGATAGCCCACGTCCAGCGTGCTGCCGGCCACGCGCAGCGAAGCCACGATGTTGCCGGGCGCCACCAGGTCGGGTTTGACGATGTGATCCACCACGGTCGGACCCTTCGAACTGTAGCTGGCTACCCGGTCGTCGCTCCTGGCGACCGTCGCCTGGGTTTTCATGGCGCCCACGGTGATCGCGAAGGGGTCGTTTGCGGGAGCGCTGATGGTGCCGTAGCCCATCGAGCTGACGCTATTGTCGCGTCCATTATTGCCGGCCGCCACTACCACCACGATTCCCGCCTGGTAGGCCGCTTCCACCGCCTGGCACAGCGGGTCATCGGTGAAACTCTCGAAGATGGGACGTCCCAGCGAGAGGTTGATGACGCGAATATTGTAGGTCGCTCGCAGTTGGATGGCCCGGTCAATGGCGGCGATCACGGTGCTGTCCGATCCGGAGCCGTTTTCGTCCAGCACCCGCAGATTGATCAGGCTCACCTGGGGCGCGATGCCCACGTATTTGCCGCCGGAGTTGGCGCCGTTGCCGCCCACGATGCCGGCCACATGGCTCCCGTGGCCATAGAGATCGGCGGTGGTGCCCTCCCCCGTGAAGTCCTCGCTATAGACCACGCGTTTGACGCCGCTGCCCGGCTGCCTGAGATCTGCATTGGCGGCATCGATGCCGCTGTCGATCACCGCCACGCCGATGCCGCGTCCCGTCCAGCCGTTCTGGTTGGCGATGGACGATCCGACGGTGCCCGCGGTCACGTCCAAATGCTTTTGCACCTGCCGGTCCGGCGATACGAACTTCACTCCCGGAAGCCTGGCGATCACGCCGACCAAACCCGCCGGCACGTTCAACACTTGCACTTTGGGGACGTTGTCGAATTTCTTTTTGGTTGTGGCGCCATTGCCAGCCAACAAACTGAACAAGGCTGCCGTAGGCGTGCTGGAGAACTGCACTACGACAGTCACCAGGTTCGTCCCGTTGGTCTGGGGGAGATCTTTGGAGATCTGTCCGGCGAAGGCACATCCCGCGATCGAGAGTGCCAGAGCGAATTGAAAGG
>PLDO01000145.1:444-6834 GCA_003136215.1 Bryobacterales bacterium | reverse complement strand
ACTGCAGGCGAGGTCGTATAGTTCGCGGAACGGGCGGGTGGTCACGGAATAGAGCAGGGTGGCGGCGATATCGGCGGGGACGAGGGTGGGGCGGATGAGATCGACGCGGTCGCCTTCATTGCCGGCGCGCGCCGGCAGATTCTGCGCGGCCCAGAGTCTGAGGTCTTCGCGGGATTGCGCGAGATGTTGGTCGGCATCGGCGTGGCGGGCCAGGGTGGGTGCCAGGGGTTCGGTTGCGGCGTGGATGTCCCAGACACAATCGGGCGGGGCGGCGCACGACTGCGCGATTTCGTCGCCGAGGCTGCGCAACTCCGCGTGTTCGGAAGCCTTCAGGCGCCGGATCTGCTTTTCCACGGTGCGGATGCTGGCCACCTGGCCGACATTGGTGGGAACGCCCCAGAAGAGCAGGTAGCGCGCCACATCGAACGCGCGGGCGGCGAGGTTGCGCTGATAGGCGTCCGGTTTCATGTCCCCGGGGCGCGGCAGGCGCTCGCACAAGGCGGCAAACGCCAGGTCTTTCACCTTGGCGTAGGCCGCGAGCAGAGCCTCGCCGGCGGCCTGATATTCCACGGCGGCTTCGCCGGTAAGCTCGGGCGGAACGATGAATCCGGAACGGGAAAAGTCCTGGTAGCGCGACGACTTGGCCTGGCCATCCCAGAGAGGTTCCGCCTCGATTTCCGTGGCGGCCAGTTCGCTGATACCCTCGAAGCACATTACGGTGTGGCCCAGGTCGGCAATGGAAGCATGGCCGTACTGGAAGTAGAAGCTCTCCAGGAACTTCTCCGAATTGTGGGTGCGCACCCACTCCACGCTCTCGCGGATGGAATCCGGAGACCTGCTGTAACGGGCCAGGGCGTAGGCGCTCTTCTCGGGCGGCATGGGAGCTACCGTGATGACGCGTTTGGTGGGAGTCAAGACGCTATGATAACTGGGAATGCAGATCCGAATCCAACGTACCCACCCGCAAGCCATCCTTCCCTCGTACGCTCATGGGCCAGACGAGGACGCCGGCATGGACTTGTACGCGGTGGAGGAGGTCCTGTTGGAGCCGGGGGTGCCGCGCCTGGTGCCGACCGGGTTGACCATCGAGGTTCCTTCAGGGTATGAAGCGCAGGTGCGGCCGCGCAGCGGTCTGGCGCTCAAGCATGCGATCACGATTCCGAACGCGCCCGGGACGATTGACCCGGGGTATCGCGGGGAATTGCGGGTGATCCTGCTGAATCTGGGGCGCGAGCCGTACACCGTCCACGCCGGGGACCGGATCGCGCAGATGATTCTGGCGCGCTACGTGGCGGTGGAATGGCTGGAGGGGGATCTGGCCGATTCCTCGCGCGGCGCCGGCGGCTTCGGATCGTCGGGGCGCTAGGGGCTGGCCCACCTTCACTTTTTCGAGTGCGCGACCAGGGACTGCAAATCCAACAGGTGTTGCGGTTTGAAGGCCTTTTTCGACCATTTGAACGAGGCGTCGAACTCCACTCCGACAAAATACCCGATTTCCCGGTAGACGCAATATCGCACGTAGCCCTGGAACGACTGTTTCGGTTCATCCCAGCGGATCCTCACACCCAACGGAATGGGCTCTTCCATTTGCAGGCAGGCCCCCGAGGCGCAAATGTCCTCCAGAATTGCCGTGGTTCCGCGCTCGCCGTCCGACCGGTCTTTCCAGCGAACCTCTATCATGTCCGCGCACATCATACGAACTTCCGTTCTCCTCTCGTCCATACTTGTCTTATCGGCGGCCCCAACTGGCGACTTTACCCTCCGGCAATGGCCTTTGGACTAAAAAAGAGTACTATTTTTCATTAGTTGCAGGCGTGACATAATCGAAGACTGACGCCATGAGAGCCCTCATTGTCCTCGTGGTCGCCGCCGTGGCGCTGGCTGGGTGCGGGCACAAAAGGCGCGCCCGCGTAACGCCGCTGCCGCGTCCCTCGCACACCCCGGTGGTGGTTCAGCCGGGCGATACGGAACAGGGCATCGCCAGTTGGTACGGGCACCCGTATCATGGCCGCGCCGCCGCCGATGGCGAGATCTACGACATGGAGAAAATGACGGCCGCGCATCGCACCCTCCCGTTCAACACCTGGGTGAGAGTCTACGATCTCGACAACGACCGGACGACGGAGGTGCGCATCATCGACCGCGGACCGTTTGTGGGCGGGCGCATCATCGACCTTTCGCACGCCGCGGCGCGCGAGCTGGAAATGATTGGACCGGGAGTGGCGCGCGTGCGCATCGAAGTCATCCGCACCCCGCCGAATCTAACTCCGGGGCTGTTCGCGGTCCAGGTGGGCGCCTTCCGCGACCGCGCCAACGCCGAGCGGCTGCGCAGCCAGATGGAAGCGCGCTATGGCTCGGCCCGCTTGCTCCAGCGGGCGGAAAATCCGGCGGTGTGGCGGGTGCTGGTGGGCGCGGAGACGTCGGAAGACGGGGCCAACCGGTTGGCCGAACGCATCCGCCAAGATTCTGTTGAGAAAACCTCCGCCTTCGTTGTACGTATAGATTCAGCGACGTAAAGAACATGCTTTCGACTCCCTCGGGGTGGGCTCACGGGTTAGTGGGCCAATCTCCGCAGATCGCTTCCGTCCGCAGGCTAATTGGGAAGGCGGCGAACAACCGGCTTCCCGTCATGCTGTTAGGGGAGAGTGGCACGGGCAAAGAGGTGGTTGCCCGCGCCATCCACGACGCCAATCCGCGAGGCCAGTTTGTGCCCATCGACTGTGGTTCGCTGGTGGGAACGCTGATGGAAAGCGAGTTGTTCGGCCATGCCAAAGGCGCCTTCAGCGGGGCCACCGGGAGCAAGCGGGGGCTGGTGGAATTGGCCGACGGCGGCACCGCCTTCTTCGACGAGATTGGCGACCTGCCGCTCGACATGCAGGTGAAGCTGCTGCGCCTGATTCAGGAGCGCGAATTCCGCGCCGTGGGTTCGCTGCAATGGCGAAAAGTGGACCTGAGGATCATCACCGCGACACACCGCAACCTCAACGCCGAAGTGGCCGCGGGCCGCTTCCGGCTGGACCTGTTCTACCGTCTCAACGTCTTTGCCCTGCGGCTGCCTCCACTGCGGCATCGCAAGGAGGACATTCCCCTGCTGGTGGAGCACTTCTTGAACAACGGTCACGCTTCCGGCCTAAGGGGGATCGAGCCCAGCCAGGAACTGTTCGAGACCTTCCACGCCTACGACTGGCCGGGCAACGTCCGCGAGTTGAAACACTGTATCGACCGCCTGAACGCGCTTCACTCCGAAGGCGCGCTGGAAATGGCGGACCTTCCCTCCCCGCTGCAGCAGTTTCGCAATTTGTCCGGCCTGGAAAGGCTGTCCTGCGCCGTCACGCAGCCGGATGCGGCGGCCGGCTACCTGCCCGATTTTGCCATGGCGTCGAAATCCCCGGTGATTTCCCTCCCCGATAGCGAGCGCCACACCATCGCCCGGGCGCTAGCCGCGACCCAGGGCGGGCGCGGCGAGGCGGCGCGCCTGCTCGGCATCGGCCGCACCACTCTCTACCGGAAGATGAAACAATACGGTATTGAGTAGACGCGCCAGTCCAATCCACCACATCGCGCTGGACGCGACCTACAGCATCGGCGACGCGCTTTCCGGAGTGGGACTGTACTCGCACGAAATCCTTATAGGCCTGGCCGGCGCTCATCCGGAGACGCGCTTCGATTTCTGCTACCGGCCGCATCGCTACCTCCGCGCGCGGCGCGCCCCGCTGCCGCCGAATGCGCGGCGGCGTCTGTTGGCCGAACCACTGGGGCCGCGCGGCGCCGATCTGTTCCACGGGCTGAACCAACGCCTGCCGCGCATCCCGATGCGCTGCGCTATCGCCACCTTCCACGATCTCTTCGTGATGACCGGCGACTACTCCACGCCGGAGTTTCGCGCGCGCTTTACCGCCCAGGCGCGCGACGCAGCCGTTCGCGCCGACGCCGTGATTGCGGTTTCGGAATTCACCCGGAGCCAGGTGGTCTCCCTGCTGGGCGTGAATCCGGCGAAAATCCACGTGGTGCACCACGGCATCCGGCATCTCGCGGAGCCAGCCAGCGCCCCACCCGCCCGCGAGAAGGTGATTTTGAACGTCGGCGCCATCCAGAAACGCAAGAATATCGCCCGCCTGGTGGACGCCTTCGAAACGCTGGAGCCGCCGTGGCAACTAGTGCTCGCCGGATCCAGCGGCTTTGGCGCCGGGGAGATTCTGGCGCGCATCGAAAAAAGTCCGGCGCGCGACCGCATACGGGTTACCGGATACGTCTCCGCGGAAGACCTGGCCGGATGGTACGCGCGAGCCGCGGTTTTCGCCTTTCCCTCCATGGACGAAGGCTTCGGCATGCCGGTACTGGAGGCGATGTCGGCGGGTGTACCGGTAATTGCCTCGAACCGCTCCGCCCTGCCCGAGGTGACGGGAGACGCCGCGGTGTTGGTGGACCCGGAGGACGGCGAAGCGCTCCGCCAGGCACTCCTGGATATGATCCGCAGTGTGGATTTGCGCCGGGAATTCGCCCGCCGCGGAGAAGCGCGAGCGCGAATGTTTACGTGGGAGAAAGCCGTCCGCGAGACTTGGGACGTATATCGGACGTTCTTGGGCTAAAGGCGAAGCCTCTAGCGGCGTGGCATTGTGCAGGGAAGCGGACGCAGCCCCGCAGCCACCTCAGCGGTTTTCGTCATCGACCGCAATTTTGAGGGCGCGCAGAAAACGGTGGTCCTGGGAAGTGAATTTGATCTTGCCGGTGGCCTCAAAAGTGCGCTTCGGTTCTTCGGTTACGTCAGGCTGGTTTTCTTCCTCGCCTTCGGCGTTCTCATCCCTCCGGTTGAAGCCGATAGTCGCTTCCAATACCAGGAAGACGTCATAGCCGGCCCTTTTAATTTCCCCGATTGCCTCCGCAATCCGGTCGGATTCGGAGAGGGAATCGTTGATCGCGTTTCCCAACTCCTGCATGAGGTGCTTCAATGGCTCTTCCACAGATTCCCCTTAATGGCAGATGCGCCGGAGACGACCGGCGTTCCACCTATGGGTCCGCATCCACCCGTTCCGATTGTAGTGGACCAAACCGGGGTTCACAAGCACGACCCTGGGTAACAATCGGCAATTCCGCGCCCGCACATTACCGGGAAAACCCGGATTCGCGCCTTTTGTTACGATGTGGGTGTGTGGAAGCATCTGACTGTGCGCAGCGGACGGGAGTTCTTGAAACATATTGTCCCGGCCGTGCTGAAGCCTGCCCAGACCCTCTGGAACGAGGTGATCGGATTTGTTTTCTTCTGCCTGGCGGTGTATTGCGGATCTGGCATTGTCCGCGCCTACATGAAGCTCGCCAGCCATGCCGCGGAGCTTCAATCGGGAGCGAAACCCAGCACGGATGGCGGCGACCTGTTTCGCCTGGTTCTGTCTACCTCGGGCACCTTGCTCATGCTGTATTTCGCCGTCAGTTCCTTTTTGCGCGCGCGTAGAATTTCCCGATCATGACCGGCGGCCCCGGCAACCCTGGCGAGTTCCCGTACACCCGCGGCGTCTATCGCGAGATGTACCGCAACCGCCTCTGGACGATGCGCCAGTACGCCGGCTTCGGCACCGCCGAAGAGAGCAACCAGCGCTATCGATACCTGCTCTCGCAGGGCACCACCGGACTCTCGGTGGCATTCGACCTGCCCACTCAAATGGGCTACGACAGCGACCACCCGTTTGCCGCCGGAGAGGTGGGCCGCGCCGGCGTGGCGATTTCCTCGCTGGCCGACATGGAACGTCTGTTCCAGGACATCCCGCTAGAGGACGTCTCCACGTCCATGACGATCAACTCCACCGCCAGTATCCTGCTGGCTTTCTACGCGCTGGTGGCGCAACGCCAGGGGGCGGACCGCCGCAAACTCTCCGGCACCATCCAGAACGACATCCTCAAGGAGTACATTGCGCGCGGCACCTATATCTACCCGCCGCGCCCGGCGATGCGCATCATCACCGATATCTTCGCCTGGGCGGGCCGGGAGATGCCGGAATGGAATACGATTTCCATCAGCGGCTATCACATTCGCGAAGCCGGCTCCACCGCCGCCCAGGAACTGGCGTTCACCTTCGCCAACGCCATCGCCTACATTGAGGCGGCCATCGCCGCCGGCCTGGCGGTGGATTCCTTCGCGCCGCGGCTTTCCTTCTTCTTCAACTCGCACAACGACTTTCTCGAGGAGATCGCCAAGTTCCGCGCGGCGCGCCGCATTTATGCGCACCTGATGCGCGATCGCTTCGGCGCCAAAGATCCGCGCTCCCTGATGCTGCGCTTCCACGTGCAGACCGCCGGCTCCACGCTGACCGCGCAGCAATCCGACGTGAACATCGTGCGCACCGCGCTACAGGCCATGGCGGCCGTGCTGGGCGGCGCGCAATCCCTGCACACCAA
>PLDO01000145.1:0-439 GCA_003136215.1 Bryobacterales bacterium | reverse complement strand
GGGGGCAGCGAGTGCATCGAGGGGCTGACGGACTCCATCGAAAGCGGCGTGCACGCGTACCTGAAATCGATCGAGGAGGCGGGCGGCACGTTGCGCGCCATCGAGACCGGGTACATCCAGAATCAGATCCAGAATGCGGCTTACGACTACCAGCGCGGCATTGAAAGCGGCGCGCGCGTGGTGGTGGGGGTGAACCGCTTCNNTTCCGGCTGGACCCGGCGCTCGAAAGATCGCAGATCGAACGCCTGCGCGAAGTGCGTGCGGGCCGCAGCCAGAGCGCGGTCGCCGACAAACTGGCGGCGCTAGAGGGGGCGGCGCGCGGGGGCGACAACCTGATGCCGCCGATTCTGGAAGCGGCGGGCGTGTATGCCACGGTCGGCGAGATCTCCGACCGTTTGCGAGGGGTTTTCGGCGAGCACCGGGAGGTGTAGTTCCGCTA
>PLDO01000054.1 GCA_003136215.1 Bryobacterales bacterium | reverse complement strand
GACGGGGTGAATTTGCCGGTGGTGATATCCGGGGTGGTGGGCGAGGGGATGCCGGTACGCAGCGAGGCCTGGGTAACGCCCGGGGTGGTGTCGAACATGTACGAATTGGCGGGCGTGAAGTCCTGGTTGAGCACCGACGGGAAGGCGTTGCGCTGGTTGCGCATGTTGTCGGGATCGACGGTGATGCCGTAGCCCGTGCGGATGACAGTCTTGGAGCCGAGACGATAGGCCAGACCGATGCGTGGAGCGAAACCCTTCTTGCTGGCGGTCGCCCCGGTGTTCCACGGAACGCCACCTTCGCCGCCAATCAGGACCGTATAGGTGCTGGGGTCGTAGCGGACGGCGCCATACCAGTTGTGAGAGAAAATCGGATAGTATTCCCAGCGCACGCCGTAGTTGACGGTCAGGTTGCGGCTCACCTGCCACTGATCGCGCGCGTACATCGACCAGGTGGAGAAACGCAGAGCGTTGGGGTTCTGAAACTGGGTAATTTTTCCAATACGGCTGGGAAAGCCCAGCAGGAACTCGGCCCAGGAATTGGCCGGCGTGCCGTTGGCGTTGACCGCGGCGCCGCCTTTTAGCGCGGTCAGCGTGCCATCGAAACCAAATGTGCCGCGCGCCGTGCCGAACGTGCCGCCCTGCGGCTGGAAGTGGTTCAGGGCGTACTTGTCATATTCGAATCCAAAGCGCAGGTTGTGCGCCCCTTTGGTCTTGCTCAGGTTGATGGCGGTGGTGTACTGGTTATCGCGGAACTGAAACGGGCTGCCCGTGTTCGTGTTACCCATGTTGGCGACGCCGGTGACCTGGAATCCGGGAACCCCATAGTAGTTCGGTCCGATCCCGTTGGTGCCCGGTATTTTCAGAGTGTTCAACCCGTAAAGGCCGTTTTGTTCGTCGCCGTTCGCGCCGATGTTCTGGCGAGTGTACCCGACGTTGCCGTCCACCAGAAGGGTGGGCGAGAGGGTATAGGTGAAGCCTGCCGCAGTGGTTTGCACCCGTCCACCCGCGTGGCCCGGGTTTCCGCCGCCAAACGCGTCGCCGCCCGCCACCGGTCCCAAGACCAGCAGGGCCACGATGTCCATGGGCGAAATGCTGTACCGGCCCCAGATCATCAACTTGTCGTTGGGATTATAGTTGACCTTGAAATCCCAGTTGGTCCGGTTGTACTCGGTGTTGCCGTAAGCGTCGTAATTGCTGGTATATGCATTTGGCCGGGTTAACGTGGGCAGCAACCCCGTCATCGTTGCGGACGCCGGGTCGATGCGCGCGGTGGGAACCGCGTTATTGGCGAACGGGGTGCGGCCCGTGCCGTCGGCGTTGCCGGTAAGCGGATCGTAGATGGTGACGCCGGTGGCGCTGAAGTCTCCCGTGCGCATGGCCGCTGTGGGCAGCGTCAGGTTGGGGGTGGATGCGTACTGGCGGCGCTTGGTCCCTTGATAGTCCGCGAAGAAGAACAGCTTGTTCCTGCCGTGGACGATTTTCGGAATCCAGATGGGCCCGCCGATGGCGAATCCGTACTGGTTAAACACGTTCTTTTGCAGCGGGCTGGTGTGGGAGAAGTAGTTCACCGCCGTCATATCGTTGTTCTGATTGTGCTCGAACGCCACTCCGTGTAACTGGTTGGTGCCCGACTTGATGGCCACGTTGATGGCCGCGCCACCCGCGGCGCCCTGCTCTGCGTCGAACGAGTTGGTGGTGATGTTCACGGTTTCAATGGATTCCGGCGGCGGCACGTAGGCGATATTCACCGGCAGCCACGGATAGGAGACGGTGGCGCCGTCGAGTTTCGTGCTGTTGCCGGTGGAAGAGACGCCGTTCATGAAGAGCGTCTGCGCGCGCTGCGGATTGCCCGCCTCCGAGTTGGCCTCGCGGGTAGCCGGAATGCCGGCGCCCGGGACCAGGTACAGGAGGCTCTGGAAATTCTTGCCTTCGCCACCGTTATAGGGTATGTCCACCACTTGTTGGGCGGAGATCTCCGAATGCACGTCGGACTTGTCGGTTTGCAGCACGGCGGAGTTGGCCAGTACTTCCACGGTCTCAGTCGCCTGGGCAATCTTCCCCTGCACGTCGACGCGCCGCACTTCATTGGCTTTCACCGCAATCTGATCCACGACCGTCGTCTGGAAGCCCTTGGCCTCGATGGTGACTTTATAAGTACCCAACTGGAGATTGCTGAACAGATACGCTCCCCGGGCATCCGTTTCCGACTGCCGCGAAACCCCGGTGTCCACGTTCAGGGCTGTCACCTTGGCGCCGGGAACCGCGGCGGAACTGGGATCGATCACGTTTCCGGTGAGCGACCCATATAAAACCTGAGCGTCGGCGAAACGGGACACACAGGCCAGCGCGAGCAACAGAGTCGCGCAACGGAACATGAACACGGTCCTTGATTGCATGGCTAACCTCTTAGCAGTTCGTTCGAACTTCAAACTATATATATAGACTCACCTTTCGCGGATAAAGTCAAGGCTCGGGAGGGTCAGTAACAGACCTTAATTTCCCGGCTGGAGGATTTCGATGTAGTCGAGGGCGGCGGTCTCGCCGCCGTCGGGCATACCCTCGATGCGGATTTGGTCTCCGGGGCGAAGGGCGATACCAGGTACCACCCGGCGGGCGGAGGAAGAGGAGTCGATGCGCCGCGTGGGCAGCCGGTCGGCAGCCGTCCACTCATCGATGAGTTGGCCGGCGACCAGGAGACGGAAGCGCGAGACGCCGTCGATCTGGTCGAAATAGCGGACGTGGATGGTATACCATCCCGGGGAACCGTCGTAGCGCAGACCGGCCGCGCATTGGGCCACCGGGCAGGAAACGGCCTTGCCGCCGGAAGCGGCTTCCCACGGCTTCACGTCCACTACGGTGTAGCCTTCCAGTTTCATGGACTCGGCCTCGAAACGACCGGGGTGATGGCCCACGCGGCCCCTGGCATCGGGGATACCGGAGGTGCGGAAGAACCAGTTATCGACGGCATCGCGCCAGACCTCCGCCTGGCCGGACTGGTACTGGAGTTGGGCCAGGACGTCTGCATAACGCTGGTCATCGATGCGGCCGTGGAGCTCCCGCCACTGGCGAACGTAGTTCTCGACCGTGTCCGCCCCCTCGTAATGCGCATCGTAGAGGTGCTGGATCACGGTCTCGCCGGAGTGAAGCTTGTAGGTGTACGGCACGTGGTGGAGGAACAGCAGCAAGTCGTCGGGGCAGGATTCCAGGGATTCGTATACCTTGCCAACAAATGGACGGTACTGCCCGGTGTAGCCGGTGCCCCTGGCGACCGTGCGCTCCATGCCGGCGCCCTTTTCGTCGGCATTGTGCCACTGGCCCCATCCATTACGTTCGGAAGCTTCCACGCTGACGCCGTAGTGGTTGCCGACAATGTCGGTAAGCGTCTGGAGGCCGAGCGGGCCGGTATAGTTTTCGTAGGTGCGCCAACTGGTGAGTTGGATGGAGTTGATAGTCTCCACGGCCTTGGGGTAGCTGCCGAAGGTGAGCCTGGTCCACTCGTCGACGATTTGCCGCGCACTGAGATCGGGATTCCAGGCGAGGCGGCCGAAACCGTAGAGGTTGGCCTGCGAGAGGTGGTTGCCGTACCAGTTCTCGTCGAGGCCGACGTTGGAGACGCCGACGAATCCGCCGGTGGGGCGGCGGAAGGTCTTGCCGGCCACGAGGGCTTTCACCGGCGTGGCGCCCTCGCCGGCGTGCATATCGAAATCGAGCACTGCCTTCCACATGGGGACGAGGAAGACGGTGTGGCGCGACTGGCCGAAGTATTCCTGGGTGATTTGCAGTTCGATGGCCTGGTTGGTTTTCTCCAGCGATCCGAAAAGCGGAGACGCGGGCTCGCGCACTTGAAAATCGATGGGGCCGTGTTTGATCTGCACGACGACGTTTTCGTCGAACTTGCCGTCAAGAGGCTGGAAGTTGTCGAAAGCGGCGCGGCCGCGGTCGTTCTTCGGGTTGGTCCAGTCGGCGTGGTGGTCGTAGACGAAGCCGCGGTAGAACAGCAGGCCGCCGTGGGATTGGAGGGCGCGGGCCACCACGTTGGCGGCGTCGGCGTGGGTCCGGCCATAGGTAGAAGGCCCGACGCGGCCTTCGGAATCGGCCTTGAGCACGAAGCCGGCGAAGTCGGGGATGGCGGCGTAGAGCGCGTCGGCGCGGGCTTTCCACCAGGACGCCACCCGGGCATCGAGGGGATCGAAGGTATCGAGGCCGCCGATGGTTTTGGGGCTGCCGAAATCGACGGAAAGCGCGACGCGCACACCCCAGGGGCGGAAGGCAGCGGCGATGCGCACAATCTGCGGAATGAAATCGGCGGCGAGCACGCGCGGGTTGGCGTTGACGTTGTTGATGGCGCAGGCGTTGATGCCGAGGGAGGCCAGCAGGCGGCCGTAATCGCTCACGCGGCTCAAATCCTGGCGGGCTTGCAGGTTGTCCCAGAAGATGGAGCGACCGCCGTAGCCGCGCTCGATGGTGCCGTCGAGGTTGTTCCACTCGTTGACCCAGCGCACGGGCGCGTAAGGCGATTGCCTTTCATCGAGTGTGCCGATGGGCTCGCCGAGGGCGATTTTGCGCAGGTATGCGAACACGCCGTAGAGCACGCCGCGATCGTTGGCGGCGGCGATCACGGTGTAGGAGACGCCGGCGAGGGAGGCGTTGGTGAGCCAGTATCCGTCGATTGGGAGGTCGGCTGCGAGGCGGAGTTGGGGCGCGGCTCTGTGGAGATCGGCGAGAGTCCCGAGGACGATGGCGCTTTCGGCGGGCAGCGCGGACTGCACGCGCAAGGTCCGGCCGAGCATGCCGCGAACGCCGCGAAGCATTTCGTCTTGCGCAGACCGTGCGACGGGGGAGGCGTTGAAGGTGACGATGGCCGCGGGGAGACTGGCGCGGTACGGACGGGCGGACGCCTCGTCCAGAGGGGCGTGCCTGAGCCAGGCATCGGCGCCGCTTTCGGCGTGGAGACTGAGGGCGGCGATCAAAAACAGGTAGCGCATGATGGGAGTGCCTCGGGTGTGGTGGGACAGACCATCGCTTTTCGTGATCTGTCATTCCGGACTTTGGGTTGACAGACGACAAAAGGCGATCGTCTGTCCCACCTCTGGTGTGAACCGCAATGAGACGTAGCCGGCATCAGTAAGGAATCTTCACCGGGCGATCGTCTTGGGGATCTGCCCAGCGGTCGTTGGGAACCATGGGTGTCCAGCCGGGGCGGCCGGGGTCCCGATCGTAGGGATAGCCGCCCAGGCGCTGATAGAGTTCGCTGTACTCGCGCAATTTCTCGCGATCGAGCGTGACGCCGAGACCGGGTCGATCGGGCACGCGGATGGCGCCGTTTTCGTAGCGCATGAGGCCGCCTTGAATGACGTCGTCCGTCAAGTGATGGTAGTGGGCGTCGGCGGCGAAGGAGAGGTTGGGGATGACAGCGCCGAGGTGCAACATGGTGGCCAGTTGAATGCCGAGTTCGCCGGAGGAGTGGACGGCGACACCGAGTTGGAAGGTCTCGCAGACGGCGGCGGCTTTCACGCAGGCGCGGATGCCGCCCCAGAATGTGGTGTCGAGCAGAATCACGTCGACCGCGGTATCGAGCACATTGGCGGCCAGTTGTTCGAAGTTCACCACCACGGTATTGGTGGCCAGAGGCACCCGCACCTTTTCGCGGGTGCGGCGCATGCCGGCGAGTCCGTACACCGGATCTTCCAGGTAATCGTTGCGCAGGCCCTCGATGGCCTGGCCGAAACGGATGGCCTGTTCGGTGGACCAGACGGCATTGGGGTCGAAACGGTAGGAGTCGCCCGGAAACTCGCTGGCAAGGGCGCGATAGGCTTCGAGTTCGTAATCCTGGGGAAAGACGCCGGCCTTCATCTTGTGACTGGTGAAGCCGAAGCGGCGTTTCAGGGCGCGGGCATTTTCCAGCACCTGGTCGATGGTGCGGACCTCGCCCTGTCCGTTGGCGGGGTTGGGGTAACGGAAGAAGCAGTAGGCGGCAAACGGGACGCGGTCGCGCAAGCGTCCGCCCAGAATCTCGGAGACCGGCACGCCCCAGGCTTGTCCGAGAATGTCGAGGCAGGCGAATTCCAGCGCGGCCAGAATCTGGGTGCGATTGTTGTAAAGTGAGGCGGTAGGATTGGCGATGAGGAAGCGCATCTCCTCGAGGCGGGCGGGGTCGTGCCCCACCAGATACGATTTCATGGCGCGGAACGCGGCCTCGGCCGATTCGCCGCCGCCGCCCATTTCGCCCAGCCCGACGATGCCGTTATCGGTCTCCACTTCGACGATGGTGCGGACGAACCGCCCCCAGTGGCAGCCATTGGCGTGGCGCAACGGGGCCTCGAGCGGCACCGTGACCGTGGTGGCGCGGATATCCCGGATCTTCATATTTTGTTTCATGGTACAACAATATTCAGCACTGGCACGGTGAACAAGGAAAGGGAAGTAATGTTGAAGGAACAGTGGGAGATATTCAAGCGCGCGGCCCGGCGCGAGAAGATGGACAAGGTCCCGATGGCCCTCATCGTAGACAGTCCGTGGATCCCGGGTTATTTGGGTATCAAGCACCTGGATTACTTCCTGGATCCGGAACTCTGGTTCGAATCCAACCTGAAGATCATGCGCGAGTTTCCCGATATCATCTTTATCCCCTCGTGGTGGATGGAGTACGGCATGGCGGCGGAACCCTCCGTGCTGGGAGCCAAGATCAAGTTCTGGCAGGACAACACGCCGAGCGAATATCACACCCTGTATCGTCTGGAGGACATCGACAGCTTTCCGGAGTATGAAGTGGAAGCGGACGGCTTCGCGGCGCTCACGCTGCACCGCATCGGGATGGCGAGGCAGCGCATCCTGGACCACGGCTACGTACTGCCGATGGTGACGGCGCGCGGGCCGCTGTGCACGGCGGGCTTTGTGCGCGGCACGACGCACTTCATGATCGATATCGTGGAAGACCCGAAAGGGGCGCACCGGCTGATCGACCTGTGCACCAGGGTGATCATCGACTGGCTCAAGGCGCAGCATAAGGTGATGGGCGACACGGTGGAGAGCATTTTCATCCTGGACGACATTGTGGGCTTCATTAACGAGGAGCATTACCTGGAGTTCGCGCACCCCTACCTGAAGCGCATCTGCGACGCGTTCCCGGCGGACTGGGTGAAACTCTACCACAACGACGCCGAAGTGGATGCCTGCCTCGACCACATTCCGGACGCGGGCTTCAACGTGCTCAACTGGGGCAAGCAAAAGCATATCAGCGAGGTGAAACGGCGGGTGGGCGACCGGATGTGCCTGATGGGGAACGTCAACCCGCTGGAAATCGCGGTGCGCGGCGATCCCGACGAAGTGAAGGACGCCACGCTCGAAGTGCTGGAGGCCTCGGGCGGGGAGGGCATTATTCTTTCGGTGGGCGGCGGAGTGAGTCCGGGGATGCCGCGGGAAAACATCCTGGCCATGCTGGAAGCGCTCGAAGAATTCAACGCGCGCCGCGCGGTCACGCTGGCGGGCGTTTAGCGGGGAAGCCAAGATGGTGGATTACGCCTTGATGAATCAGCACCTCTACGAGGGCAACGCCAAAGAAGTCGAGCAGCTGACCAGGGATGCCCTGGCTGAGGGGCGTGCGGTTCAGGAAGTGATGAACGAAGGCCTGATCGCCGGCATGAGCGTGGTGGGCGAAGATTTCAAGCACAATGTGCTGTACGTTCCGGAAGTGCTGATTGCGGCGCGCGCCATGAAAGCAGGTATGGCGGTGCTGAAACCGCTGCTCACCGCCAAGGATGGTTCCACCAATCCGGTAGGCGTTCTGCTGATGGGCACGGTGCGCGGCGACCTGCACGATATCGGCAAGAACCTGGTCTGCATGATGGCCGAGGGCGCCGGTTTTGAAGTCCACGATATCGGCGTGGACCAGAGCGTGGAGAAGTTCCTGGCGGCGGCCGCGAAATGCCGGCCGACCATCGTCGGGATGAGCGCTCTGTTGACCACCACCATGACCTACATGAAGACCGTGATCTCCGGCTTTGAAGCCGCCGGGCAGGGTCACATCAAGATGGCGGTGGGCGGCGCGCCAATCAGCCAGTCGTTCGCCGACGAGATCGGCGCCGACGGGTATGGCATGAACGCCTCCGCCGCCGTGGATCTGTTTCTGCGCCTCGCGGCGGAAAGTAGGGCGGTTCCCCATGGCGACGTATAAGATTCTGTACTGGCAGGAGATCCCTTCGCAAATCAAAGCGGAGGATGACATGGACGACGTCACGGTGCAACTGCCGGACCGGTTCCAGGAGAGGATCGACCTGATGGCGGCGCGGCGCGGCTTGCAGGAGGCGGACGCATACCTGGCCGAGTGGAAGTGGAGCGAGGAGGAAGATCGCGAGGGTTCGGCGGAAGAGGTGGCGGCGGCGGTGAGCGCGGAGTTGGAGGCCCAGGCCGATTGGTAGCCGTCACCATCAACGGAAGAACGGCCGAGGCGGCTGATGGCGCCACGCTCTTCGATTGCGCCGAGGGCTTGGGCATACAGGTTCCCACTTCCTGCCGGAAGCAGGGCAAGTGCAAGGAGTGCATCGTAGAGGTCGCCGAAGGGTTGGAAGGCCTTTCGGAGCCGACGGACCCGGAGCGGCACCTCAAGGGCAGTTTCCGGCTGTCGTGCCAGGCAAGAGTGAGCGAAAACCGCTCCAGGCCCAGAGGGCACCCCGTCGCGGCTCTGCGCTGTCACACCATGCGGCGCGCCAACCTGCGGATTGAGCGCCACGCTTACGGCTTGCCCCTGGGCCGCAAGGCGGCGCTGGAACCGGCGGTGACGCGCGACGGCGGATGGATCCTGATCGATGGCGAAGCGGTGGACCGCTCCACGGGACCGATCCACGGCATCGCCATGGACCTGGGGACCACCACGATCGTGCTGCGGCTGTTCGATCTGGAGACAGGCGAGCAGATCGCCGACACCTCGTTTGAGAATCCGCAGCGCTTCGGCGGCAGCGACGTGATGGCGCGCATCGCCTACGATAGCGAGCACCGCGGCCTGTTGATGCGTACGCTGGCGGGCTATCTGACCCGCGCTATTGTGGAGCTCCCGGTGGACCCGCGAAGCATTTACGAGATGGTGGTGGTGGGCAACTCCACCATGCGCGACCTGTTCTTCGGTCTCGATGTGCAATCGATCGGCCAACGGCCCTA
>PLDO01000181.1 GCA_003136215.1 Bryobacterales bacterium | reverse complement strand
GCCATGCCAAGCCCGATGGCAATGACGATGCGCCGCACCGCGGTTCGGCCGATCTTTCGCGCCGTGCCGGCCCCGCCGATGCCCCCCAGAATGGCCGCTATCGCCATAATCAGCACGTACTGCCAATGCACCATGTGCGCCCAGATAAAGTATGCCGCGGCCACCCCGTTGATGCTTCCCCCGAACACCACCTTCAAGCTGTTCATCTCATGGATGTCGTGCAGCCCGAGGATGCTTAGCGCCGCCAGCATCAGGATCCCGATACCCGCACCAAAATAGCCGCCGTAGATGCCCACCGCCAGTTGAAAGAGCAGCGCGCCGACGATCCAGCGCGTCGATTCATGCCCGGAGGCGCCGGCGGTCTTCAGCTTGCGCTGCACCGGCTCCTGCGCCATGAACAGCAGNNAGCAGCGCGCCGGCGATGCCGCCCACCAGGCTGGGCACAATCAGGATGCGGAACCGCGGCTCGGCGTCGCGCAACTCGCGCCGGTAGCCCCAGGCGCTGCCCAGCGTGCCCGGCCAGATGGCTACGGTGCTGGTGGCGTTCGCCGTCACCGAATTCAAGCCCAGCCAGATCAGCGCCGGAAACGAGACCAGCGTACCGCCGCCGGCTACCGAGTTGATGGCGCCGGCCAGAAAGGCCGCTCCAAAGGCTATCGCCGCGTGTGTGAGGTCCAAGTATGCAATTTTAACCCGCGCCGGGCGTTCCTGGAATTTGCCCTTGAAATGCAAGGAACGCGGGCATGAGTACAGCCGCGACCGCATCACAGAACCTGGCCGCACTGCGGCACCACAAGGGAATCTCCCTGCACCAGATCGCGGAAGCCACGAAAATCGGCGTGCGCTATCTGGAAGCCATTGAGGGAGGCCAGTTTGCCAAGCTGCCTGGTGGCATCTATAACGTCAGCTATATTCGCCAGTATGCCAGGGCCGTGGAATTCAGCGAACAGGAACTACTGGAGCGTTACCTTCGGTCCGATGACGAACGAGATTAGAAAAAACGTTCGAGGGCCCGTAATTTTTGCCTACTATCGCCAGGCAACTGTCCAACCCGGCTGCCGTCCCGTTCGGCCTGCAAAAGGCGCCGCTTAGCTTCGGATATCGACCGTTTAATCCCCGATGGTACGAAATGGCACCGCTTTCGCCTTACAATGGCCGATCATGGCACAATTCCAGGTAATACAACCCGAAACTACGTATACCGGCTCGCCCATTCAGGCGCTGAAGAAGGGACTGCCCAAACAGACCCAGTCGCTTTGCCCGGATTGCTCGGAAATGATTGATGCCAGGATCTTTGAAGACGGCGGCAAGGTCGTGATGGAAAAGCACTGCAAGAACCACGGCGACTTCCGCGACATCATCTACTCCGATGCCAGGCTCTACCTGAAGATGGAGGAGTGGACCTTCGGCGACAACCGGGGCCTGGAAAACCCGATTGTCACCGACGCCACGCGCTGCCCGGACGATTGCGGCCTGTGCAATATGCACACCAGCCATACGGGGCTGGCGAACGTGGACCTGACCAACCGCTGCAACCTGACTTGCCCGGTATGCTTCGCCAATGCCAACGCCGCGGGATACCTTTACGAACCGGATTTCGAGACGGTCCGTAAGATGCTGCAGGCGCTGCGCGACCAGCGGCCGGTGGCGGGCCGCATCGTACAGTTTTCGGGCGGCGAACCCACCATCTACCCGCGTTTCCTGGACGCGCTCCGCCTGGCCAAGGAAATGGGCTTCTCGCACACCCAGGTGGCCACGAACGGCCTGAAATTCACCGATCTGGCATTCGCCGAGCAGTGCAAGGAAGCCGGGCTGCACACCCTCTACCTGCAATTCGACGGCGTCTGCGACGATGTCTACCGGCGCACGCGCGGCGAGTCGCTGTGGGAGAAGAAGCTGGCGTGCATCGAGAACGTCCGGAAGGCGGGGCTGAAGATCGTCTTCGTGCCCACGATCGTGAAGGGGCTCAACGATCACGAGATTGGCGACATTGTGCGCCTGGCGCTGGAGTACATCGATTGCACCAGCGGCATCAGCTTCCAGCCGGTTGCCTTCACCGGGCGCATCGCCAGGCACGAACTGGAAGCCAAGCGCTTCACCCTCTCCGACTTCGCCCACGCCGTCCAGCAGCAGACCGGCATCGCGGATCCCTACGAAGACTGGTTCCCGCTCTCCTGCGTGACGCCGTTCTCCAAGTTGCTGAGCGCGCTGCGGGGCGAAGAAACCACCACCCTGAGCTGCCACCCGCACTGCTCGCTGGGGACTTATCTATTCGTCGATCAGAACCGCAAAGCCGTCCCCGTGACGCAGTTCGTAGAGGTCGGCCCGATGCTCCGCGAGATGGACGAACTCTCCCGCAAGGCCGGGAAGCGCCGCCTGAAGTTCTTCACCAAGTTCGAAGCCTGGAACAGTCTGCGCAAGTTCTTCCACGAAGAAAAGGCGCCGCAAGGACTGACCTTCACCAAGTTCCTGCAAACGCTGCAAGGCATGACCGACAAGAGTTACGGCCGCGGCGAAAACGAGACCAAGGGATTCACTTACAGGACGCTGATGCTGGCCGGCATGCACTTCATGGATTCGTACAACTACGACGTGGAGCGCGTGAAACGCTGTGTCATCCACTACGCCGCGCCGAATGGCAAGATCTATCCGTTCTGCGCCTACAACTCGGGTCCGGTCTACCGCGAGCGGGTGGAACGCGAGTTCGCCGTGCCGCTGGAAGTGGCGGAAGAGATGAAGCGGCTGGACCTGCTCGCCAAGAAGAAAGGCTGCGGTAGCTGCGTGGCGGAACCGGAGTTGGTGGGGTAGGTCGGAGCACTTTCCGGGCTTATCGGAGAGTGCACCGCTGGCCCCAATTGACGCGACCACCGGCAAGCATCAAACATCATCTAAATTGATGCGTGATGTGCTACACTGATGGCATGCGTACGACCTTGGAACTCGACGACGATCTCCTCAGCACCGCCAAACACCTGGCTCGGGAAAGAGGGGTGACGCTCGGGCAGGTCATCTCGGAACTGGCCCGGAAGTCGCTCGAGGCCAAGGCACGCCCCAGGGTGCGCAATGGGGTTCCACTTTTCGAACCAATACCTGGCGCTCCCAGAGCTGATCTTGAGCTGGTAAACCGATTGCGAGACGAGGATTGAGTATCGCCCTTTTGGACGTGAATGTCCTGATAGCTCTCTTCGATCCTGGCCACATCAATTACGAAGAGGCACACCACTGGTTGGGCCGGAACCGAAAACACGGTTGGGCGACATGCCCGATGACGATCAACGGTTGTATCCGCATCCTGAGTAGTCCCGCCTATCACGCGGTGAAAGCGACTCCTTCCGAAGCGGCCGACCATCTGCGCAGATTTTGCTCCGTCACGGACCATCATTTCTGGGAGGATTCCGTGTCTCTCCTGGATGAGTCGTTATTTCGGCTGTCGATGATCGGCGGACACCAGAAGATCACGGATGCGTATTTGCTTGGTCTGGCAGTTCGCAATCACGGCCGGCTCGCCACCTTCGACCGGTCCATTCCCTTGAAGGCAGTGCATGGCACCGGTCCCGGAAATCTCGCCTTGATCGGAAGCGTCTGAGCCTGGACTCCGGAGCCCCTCCGCTGCCCGCTACAATCAATAAGGTGGCCGGAGTCTACGTCTCATATCCGTTCTGCGCGCAGAAGTGCACCTACTGCAACTTCGCATCCGGCGTGTTCCCGCGCGATCTCGAGGCGCGCTACCGGGACGCCCTGGCCGGCGAAATCCGCGCCCACCGCTTCGCCTGGACGCCGGAAACGGTTTACCTGGGCGGCGGCACCCCGAGCAATCTCCATCCCGCTGCGCTGCGCGCGCTGCTGGCATTGGTTCCGGGACGTCCGTGGGTGGAAGCCACCCTCGAAGCGGCACCCGGCAACATCACGCCCGATACCGCACGCGCGTGGGTGGACGCGGGCCTCAACCGCGTCTCTCTCGGCGTGCAATCCTTCGTCGAAAAGGAACTCCGGCGCACCGGGCGCAGGCACACCGCGGAGAGGGTAGCCGCCGAACTTGCCGTGCTGCGCGGGGCAGGGATCGACAACGTCAATATCGACCTTATCGCCGGGCTGAGCGGGCAGACGGAAGCATCGTGGCGGGAATCGCTCGACTGGGTGGAGCGCCTGGCCCCGGAACACGTCTCCGTGTACATGCTGGAAGTGGATGAGGACAGCCGCCTCGGCAAGGAGATGCTGCTCGGCGGGGTGCGCTACGGCGCTCTCGACACGCCCTCCGGCGACGCCACGGCCGATTTCTACGAACTGGCCGTGGAACGCCTGGCGGCGATGGGCATTGCGCGCTACGAGATTTCCAATTTCGCCCGCCCCGGCCTGGAATCGCGCCACAATCTGAAGTATTGGAAGCTCGAGCCGTACGCCGGCTTCGGGGCCGACGCCCACTCTTTCGACGGCCGGATGCGGCACCAGAACGCGGAGTCCATCGAGGATTATTTGTCCGGGGCGGGGCAGGTGGATGACGTACCGCACCTGTCCGACGAGCGTTTTTTCGTGGGCCTCCGCCTCTCCGCCGGTATACGGCCCGACGCCGCGGAATGGCGCCATTTCGACGCGCCCATCCACCGCTTCCTGGATGCCGGGCTGCTCGAAACCGATGGCGCCACGCTGCGCCTGACCAACCGCGGGGTGCTGCTTTCCAACGAAGTTTTCCAGGAGTTTTTGAATCTATGATCGACCTGCGCAGCGATACCGTTACCAAGCCCACCGCCGCCATGCGGCGCGCCATGTTCGAAGCCGAAGTCGGCGATGACGTTTATCGCGAAGATCCCACGGTCAACCGCCTGGAAGAGCGGGCGGCCGAAATCGCCGGCAAAGCCGCCGCGCTGTTCGTGCCCACCGGGACGATGGGGAATACCATCGGCATCAAGCTGCTCACCGAACACGGACAGGAAGTGATCTGCGATTCACGGGCCCACCTGCTGGATTACGAGCTCTCCATGGTGGCCTGGTTCAGCGGCTGCGTGATCCGCGCCATCCCGACGGAACGCGGATTGCTGTCCGCCGAAGAGGTGATCCGGAACCTGCGCCCGGTGAGCCCGTATAGCGCACCCACCGGGGCGGTGTCGATTGAGCAGACTCACAATATGGCGGGCGGAACGGTGTACCCCATGCGCACAGTGTGCGAGATATGCGACGCCGCGCACGAGCGTGGAGTGCGCGTCCACATGGACGGAGCCCGTATCTTCAACGCCTCGGCCGCTCTGGGCCTTGCCGTGCAAGAAATAGCCTCTCGCGCCGATACCGTCATGTTCTGCCTGTCGAAAGCTTTGGGTGCGCCCGCCGGTTCCATGCTGGCTGGGCCAGCCGATTTAATTGCCAAAGGGCGCCTCTACCGCAAGCGCCTGGGCGGCGGTATGCGGCAGGCCGGCATCCTGGCCGCCGCCGGCCTCATCGCACTCGAAGATAGCCCCGCGATGCTTGCCGCGGACCACGCCAACGCCCGTTTCCTGGCCGAGGGGCTGGCCCGCATCCCCGGAATTCAAGTGGACCCCGCCAGTGTGGAGAGCAACATCGTGGTATTCGATATTTCGGCCACCGGCCTCGCGCCCGCCGACGTCAGCGCCCAACTGCGCGGCCGCGGCGTGCTGATGAACGCCATCAACCAGCGGTGTTTGCGCGCCGTAACGCACTACGATGTGAACCGGGCGCAATGCGCCGAGGCGGTGGAGGCGGCCGCCGAATGTATGGCCGTCCACATTGCCGCCGTTAAACCGTCATAATGGAATTATCACCTGGACTTATCACTCGCATGCTGAGATTCTCGATCCTGCTGTTGGCAGGCACTGCCTTCGCGCAACAATACACGATTTCCACCGCCGCCGGAGGGGCTCCTCCCGCCACCCCGGCATCGGCCCTGAACACGTCGATCGGCCAGCCGCGGAAGCTCGCGCTCTCCGGCGGCAACCTCTATTTCAGCAGCGGCAACTCGGTCTTCAAGATCGATACCTCGGGCACCATGACTTTGGTGGCGGGCAACTCGCGCGCGGGTTTCAGCGGCGATGGCGGCCCGGCCGTCAACGCGCAGCTGAGTGCGCCGCAGGGACTGGCTCTCGATGCGGGCGGCAACCTCTACATCGCCGATTCCCTGAATAACCGCGTCCGAAGAGTGGATACCAACGGCATCATCACCACCTTCGCCGGCAACGGCGGCGTCAACCCCCCCGGTTTTTGGGGCGATACCGGGCCTGCCGCAGACGCGAACCTGCATCTGCCGACGGGGCTGGCGGTGGATTCCTCGGGCAACGTCTATATCGCCGTCTCCGCCGACAACACGGTCCGCGTGGTGACTACCGACGGCATCATCAACATTTTTGCCGGCGCGGGCTACCAAGGCTTCTACGGCGATTACAACGCCGGCACCACCACCGGAGGTGTCTGCACCGGGTGCGTCGCCGGCACCGCCGCCCTGGCCGGCCTCACCAACCCGAAGGATGTCGCCATTGGGCCCAGCGGTTCCATCCTCATTGCCGATACCGGGAACGCCGCGATTCGCTCCGTCAGCTCGGCCGGCATCATCAGCACCATCTCTGGGGTCGGCGGCAGCGCCGGCCTTTCCGGCGATGGCGTCGCCAATACGCTCTCCATGCTTTCCCCCTTCAGCGTGGCGGCCGATTCGTCGGGCAACGTCTTCGTGGCCGAATTCGGCACCAACCGCATCCGCAAGATCGATTCTTCGGGCAATATTACGACTGCCATCGGCAACGGCATCCAGGGCTTTGCGGGAGACGGCGGACCGCCCAACAAGGTGGAAATGACTTTGCCTACCAGCGTGGCGGTGGATTCCTCGGGCAACCTGTATTTCGCCGACTCCCTCAACAACCGCATCCGCAAGCTTGCCGGCAGCACCGTCAATACCTACGCGGGCAACGGGCTGGTGAGCCGCTCGGGCGATGGCGGCGCGGCTACCGGCGCGCAGCTCAATGGCCCGCTCGGCGTGGCCGTGGATGCCGCCGGCAACCTGTACATCGCCGACACTGCGAACAACGCGGTGCGGCGCGTGTCCGGCGGCGTGATCTCGAACTTCGCCGGGACGGGCACCGCCGGCTCTTCCGGCGACGGCAACGCGGCCAGCGGGGCGCAACTCAGCGGTCCGCAAGGGCTGGCCGTGGATGGCGCGGGCAATCTCTATATCGCCGATACGCAGAACAACAAGGTGCGCAAGGTGGCCAACGGCACCATCACTACGGTGGCCGGCAGCGGCACGGCCGGTTTCGCCGGGGATGGCGCCGCCGCCGGCAGCGCCCAGCTCAGTTTGCCTTTCGCCGTTGCGGTGGATGCGGCGGGCAATCTGTATATTGCCGAATTCGGCAATAACCGCGTCCGCATGGTCTCCACCAACGGCAATATCAGCACCCTCGCCGGCAACGGCGTTTCGGGCTTTAGCGGCGACGGCGGCCAGGCAACCAGCGCCATGCTCAACGGCCCGCAAGGCGTGGCCGTGGACAGCGCGGGCAACGTCTACATCGCCGATAGCGCCAACAATTGCGTGCGCCGGGTGGCGCCAAACGGCGTGATTACAACCGTGGCCGGCAACGGCATCGCCGGATTCTCCGGCGATGCCGGCTCCGGCGTCAACGCGCAGGTAGGGAATCCGGTTGCCGTGGCCACCGATAGCGTGGGCAACGTGTACATCGCCGACGGCAGCGCGCGCGTGCGCAAGCTGTTCGTTTCGGGCCTCATCACCACCATCGCCGGCAGCACCCGGGGATATTCGGGCGATGGCGGCAGCGCCCCCAATGCGTTGATGAATGGGCCGTCAGCCCTGGCGATCAATGCCGCCGGCAATATCTGGGTGGCCGACACGCTCAACAATGCGGTCCGCCTGCTGCAGTTTGCGGGCGGCGGCACGACGGTGAGCGCGGTGACCAGCGGCGCCAGCATTCTGAGCGGTCCGGTGGCTCCCGGTGAAGTGATCGTGATCTGGGGCAGCGGACTCGGTCCCACGCCGCTGGTTCAGTATCAAGCCGATGCCAACGGCTTCGTGCCCACGACCGTGGGAGGAACCAGCGTCTACGTCAATGGCGTTCTGGCGCCGGTGTTGTACGCTTCCCCCAACCAGGTGGCGGCGGTGGTGCCCTTCGGCATCAGTTCATCCCTGGCCCAGCTGTACGTGCAGTATCAAAACGTGACCTCGGCGCCCTTCAACCTCTCGGTGGCCAGCCAGATTCCGGCAATCTTCACGCTCAACAGTTCGGGCATTGGGCAGGCCGCCGCGATCAACAACAAGGACGGCTCGATTAATGGCGCGGGACACCCGGCCAAGGTGGGCGATTACATTCAGCTGTACATCACGGGCGCGGGCCAGACTAATCCCTCGGGCACCGATGGACTGATCAGCGCGGGGCCAGGGCCGGTTCCGGCCGGCGCGGTGAACGTGACCATTGGCGGGCAACAAGCCAATGTAAACTTCGCCGGCGGCGCCCCCGGAGCGGTGGCCGGAGTGTTCCAGGTGAACGCACAGATTCCGTCCGGCATCACGGCGGGCAGCGCCGTGCCGGTGGTGGTGCAGGTCGGCACGTCGAACTCCCAGCCCAACGTCACCATCGCCGTCACGAACTAAGTGGGACAGGCCATCGCCTTTCGTGGCCTGTCAAGCTCGCTCAAAGGCGGCAGCGCGACAGACGACGAAAAACGATCGTCTGTCCTACCTGCGCGCAATCGCTTACCATGGTGAAAACATGAAACTGCTGCCCGCACTGTGTTTCACGGCGACTCTTCTGGCGCAGAGCTGGGCGCCCCAGGCCGGCAACACCCGCGCGTCGCTGCGCGGCGTCAGCGCCCTTGACGCGCGCACGGTGTTTGCCAGCGGCAGCGGCGGCACCTGGCTCGCGACTACCGATGGCGGAGTCACCTGGAAGGCCGCCACGGTCGCGGGCGCCGAAGCGCTCGATTTCCGCGGCATCCGCGCGGTTGACGCGCGCACCGTCTATTTGATGAGCGCGGGCGCGGGCGACAAATCCCGCATCTACAAAACCACCGACGCGGGCGAGCACTGGACCCTCCTCTACACCAACCCCGATCCCAGAGGCTTCTTCGACGCCATCGCGTTCTGGGATGCGCAACACGGCATGGTGGTGGGCGACCAAATCCAAGGCCGCGCCGAGATCCTCACCACCGATGACGGCGGCGCCACCTGGCAGCACCGCTCTCCTCCGCCAGCCCTGCCCAACGAGGGCTCGTTCGCCGCCAGCAACACCTGCCTGACCCTGTTGGGCAGGCGCGACGCCTGGTTCGCCACTGGAGGCCCCGGCGCCGCCCGCGTGTTCCACTCCAAAGATCGCGGCCGCACGTGGACCGCCGCCACCACCCCGATGCGCAACGACGGCCCTTCCGCCGGCATCTTCTCCCTGGCGTTCGCCGACGCTCGCCACGGCATCGCGGTGGGCGGCGATTACTCCAAGGATAAGGAAGACCGCCAGAACATCGCTCTCACTTCCGACGGCGGCCGCACCTGGTCGGCGCCGGCGAACCCGGGCCCCAAAGGCTTCCGTTCCGCCGTCGCCTGGTTGCCCGGCCGCAAGCTGTGGGTGGTCACCGGCACCTCGGGGTCCGACGCCTCCGCCGATGGCGGCAAGACCTGGATGCTGTTCGATAGCGGCGCGTACAACGCCATGAGCTTCGTCGCCGGCGGCGACGGATGGGCGGTCGGCCCGCAAGGCCGCATCGCGCGTATCGTGCCGCCAGCCAACTAGCGCCATGCTGCTCAAAGCCCAGGGCATCACCAAACATTACGGACGCAGCACGGTGCTGGAAAATGCCGGCTTCAGCATCCACGAGGGGGAAGTCCTCGGCCTGATCGGCCCGAACGGCGCCGGCAAGACCACGCTCTTCGAATGCCTCGCCGGACTCCTCCCCACCGACGGGGGGACGGTCGAGTTTCGCGGCGCGCTACTGCCCGCCGGCCGGCGCAAGCAGTCGCTTTTCTATCTCCCGGACGGCATACGCCCCTGGCCCGACCAGCCGGTTCACTGGGCGCTGGCTTTCTTTGAAGCACTCTACGGGCGTCCGCGGGGCGAAGGCGCCGCGCTGGCAAGCGACCTTAAACTGGAGAGCCTTCTTGACTGCCGCATCGGCGCCCTCTCCAAGGGCGAGGCCAAGCGCGTCCTGCTCTGTCTCGGCCTGCTCACCCCGCAACCGCTGCTGCTGCTCGACGAACCCTTCGACGGCCTGGACTTTCGCCAGACCCGCGACGTCATGGCGCTCTTGCGAACCGTCCCCGGGCACGGCCGCACGCTGTTCGTCTCGATTCACCAACTGGTGGATGCCGCGCGCATGTGCGGCCGCCTGGTGCTGCTTAGCCGCGGCCGTGTGGTGGGCGTGGGCACGCTGGCCGAACTGCGCACACTCGCCGGTCTCGCCGATGCGCCCAACGTCGGGTTGGAGGAGGTCTTCCTTGCCCTCACGTAGATTCGGTGGCATAAGGCTCCGCCTTGTGCAGGCGAGCGAAGCTCGCCGTGTCCGAGCTTCGCTCGGATGGCAGGCTAAAGCATGCCCCACCGATGCTCCGCAGCCGCCTGGAAATGGCCAATCTCCAGAGTCGAGCGAAGCTCGCCGGTTCTTCTCTCTTGTTACCAAGGAATTCCGCGAGCTGATGGCTTCGCGCGCCTTCTGGCTGCTCCTCCTCATGATCGGCCCTCTGGTGGGCCACGGCTTCATCACCGCGGTGGACACTTACGCGGAGGCCAGCGGCATCGCCGGCGGGCCGGCCGCCCTCGCCCAGGGACTGAGCCCGCTGGATGGCATCTTCGTGCCCACCTTCGGCGCCTACGATCTGGCCGTCACCCTGCTCTTCCCCTTCGTCGCCATCCGCCTGGTGGCCGCCGAAAAGGCCAGCGGCGCCTGGAAGCTCCTCGTGCAATCGCCCGCCTCGACCGGATCCATGATGCTGGCCAAAGCGCTCACCCTGCTCGCCGGATGGCTGATCGCCTGGCTTCCGGGACTGGCGGCGCTGGTTCTCTGGAAGCTGTACGGCGGCACACTCTACGCGCCGGAGGTGCTGAATCTCCTGCTCGGCCACCTGCTGCGCGTCGTGCTGGCCGCCGGGATCGCCGTCGCCGCCGGGGCCATCGCCAACGGCGCGGCATCTGCCGCGATTGCCGCCCTGGGATTCACGGTGGGCACGTGGGCGCTGGAATTCATCGCGGCGGGCCGCGGCGGCGCGCTCCAGAAGCTGGCGTCCTATACGCCCACCGCCGCGCTGCGCGTTTTCGAGCAGGGAGAGCTTTCTCTCGGCACGGTTCTGGTCACCGCCGCCATCGGAGTCGCCGGATTTGCCCTCGCCGCTGCGTGGCTGCACCAGGGCCGCACGGTCCGCTACCGCATCGCGGCCGGGCTCGCCACCCTGCTCGTCTTCAGCCTCTTCGTCGCCGCCGCCTGGCGCCTGCGCCCCGCCTGGGACCTCAGTGAGAACCGCCGCAACTCGTTCTCCGCGGCCGACGAGCGAGCCCTCGAACGCATCCGCGAGCCCTTGCGCATCACCGTCTTTCTCTCCGCCGAAGATCCGCGCCTGATGGACCTGGACCGCAACATCTTCGCCAAACTCGCCCGCATCCTACCCGCAGTGGAAATCGTCCATGCGGCCCATTCCCGCACCGGACTCTTCGAAGCGGGCGGCGACCATTACGGCGAGGTCTGGTACCAGGTGGGGGGCCGCAAGTCGATGACCCGCTCCACCACCGAACCCATCGTGCTCGACAACCTCTATCAGTTGGCGCAGGTTCCGCCGCCGGTGCGAGGGGAGAGCGAGTTTCCGGGCCACCCGCTGACCGCCACCCCGCGCGGCGCGGCCTGGCTTTACTACGCAATCTGGCCGCTTGCCACCGGCCTCGCCGGATGGCTACACTTGCGGGTCTGGAGCTAATCCGTGAATCGAATCACTACTATCGCGTCCGTAGTTTGCGCGGTCTGCGCCGGTTTTGTGGCGCTCGCCCAGCCGAAGTCCGTCGATCCCGCCCACTTCGTTCCCATCGTGGGCAACTGGATCGTCACGAAAGACGGCGCCAAGGACGTGTTGATGGTGGACGGCCGCCAGTGGAAGCGCGGCGACCCCTCAGGCGGGCTGGCCGATAAGGCGCGCGCCATCTACGGATCGAAGCACGAGGAATTCATCGACAACGTGAAGGCCTTCGCCTACTTCCCGTACGCCATCGCGCAGCCAATCGACGATTTCTCTAACGGCGAAATCTCCATGCGCTTTCAGATGGTGGATGGCGCGCTCGACAGTTGCGCCGGCATCGTCTTCAACGTCAAACCCAACGGGGATTACCTCACGGTGCGCTTCAACGGCAAGGAAGACAACCTCGTCTTGTGGACCTTCAACAAAGGCACGCGCAAGTTCGTCAAGAAGGGCTCCGAGGACATGCCGCTCAATCGCAAAGAGTGGTATGCCATGAAGATCGCCGTGCGGGGCACCAAGTTGGAGGGCTATCTCAACGGGAAGAAGCTTCTCGACTACACGCTGCCCGAGCCCGTCACCGGCAAGGTGGGTGTCTGGTCGAAGACCGACAGCGTCAGCCTGTTCGACGGCTTCACGGTGGCGCCGCAATAGCCCGCGCTTTTGGTTATCATGAGTGCCATGCTCAAGCTTGTCGTACTATTTCTCAGCGTGGCTTTTCTGGCTTCGGCGGCGGACCTGCCCTCGAAGAAGTATTTGAACCTGGCGGCACTCAAGACGATGGTGGCCGCGGCGGAGGCGGAAGCGCAGAAGCGCAACGTGCAGGTGACCATCTGCATCATGGATGAAAGCGGCAATCTGCTATTCCTGCAGAAGGCCGACGGCGCCTCTCTGAATACGCTGCAGTTCGCCCAGCGGAAGGCGAAATATGCGGCGCTCTACGGGCGGCCTTCGGGGGCGGCGGAAGACGCTTTGAAAAAGGGAGACATCGCGATCCTGGCGTTTCCGGACGGATTCCCCAACCGCGGCGGGGTGCCGATCAAAGTGGATGGGAAGACGATCGGCGCGATTGCGTGCAGCGGCGCGGCGAGCGAGGTGGATGAGGCCATTTCCCAGGTGGCCATCGACGCGCTGCTGAAGCCGTAGGGGACGCTCCAGAATTCACGGTATATCGGGAACCGCTCCCTGACGGTCGCGGCTCAGATTGGCAGTGCGATGAATCAATCCGAGCCGCGACCGTCAGGGAGCGGTTCTTGGTGTGCTCAGTGCCAGTTCTTGACCTTGGGCCAGGCGTCGGCCAGGGGTCCCTTCAATCCCTGGCAGTAGAAGATGTAGATGTGCTCGTAGGGCATGGCGTAGGGGTGGCCTATGTGCGCCACAACCCGCACGGAGTCGAACTTGCTTTCGAGATCTTGCCGGTTGCCTGCCATGACGATCATGCTTTCGCCGGTGGCGCCGCGGGGGCCCCACAGGAAGTAGTTCTGGTGGCCGCTGATGGCGGGCGGGAGGCCGTATTTGGGGCCGAAGAGATCGATGGCGCCGGCCTGTCCGTAGTTCTGCCCGAAGATGGCCGTGCGCGCGCGGATATCGGCGGGCAGGCTGTAGTACACGCGAGCCACGGCGGCGGCCATGTCTTCCCAGCCGAATTGGTCGGCGAAAAGTTGCGGCAGCGGCCCCAGCCGCGCGTTCTCGATGGGCGGGGGTTGGAGATGGGCCGCGGCGACGTAGCGGATGTAGGTTTCCGGCGGCAGGATGGGGAGCATGGTGGGGGCGAGGAGCGCGCCCATCAGCACCATCAGGGTGCAGTACGCCGCCTTGACCCAGGCGAGCCGCGGGCGGGCGAGCCATCCCTCGAACTGTACGCTGCCCGCGGCAAATAGCATGGGGAATGCGGGGAACAGATAGTAGACGCGGGGGTTCATGGCGAAGATGAGGGCGGCGGCGATGCCCCACGCGAAAGCCAGTGCGCGATAGCGCCCGCGCACCAGACCCCACAGTCCGGCGATCCAGATGGGCGCGCTCAAGGGCAGCATGGCGAGCGTCTCCTGGCCGAAGAAAGAGCCGACCGACAGGCTGACGTTGCGGCCGTCGCGGCGGATATTCTCCTGGAGTTCCAGAAACGGGAAATGATTCTGGAAGTTCCAGAGCAGGTTCGGCAGGAAGAGCAGGAACGCCAGCAGTCCGCCGAGCACCAGCCAGCGGCTGAGCAGATGCTTGCGCTGGGGAGTGAGCGCGAGTCCGGCGACCAGAGCGAAGCCGAAGATGAGCATGGAGTGCTTGTTTTCCAGACCGAGCCCGGCGAGCAATCCAAACCAGAGCCAGAGCTTTTCGTTGCCGGTATTGACGATGCGGATGAGGATGAGCGCGCAGCCCATCCAGCAGAGGGGTTCGAAGGCGTTGACGTTGAGGAAATGATCCAGGGCGAGGATGCCGGGAGCCAGCAGGACGCAGAGGGCGGCGAGCCCCTGGGCAAAACGGCGTCCGCCCAGTTCGCGTGCGATGACGCCGGTGAGCAACACCAGACCGGCGCCGGCGAGCGCGGGAGCCAGGCGGATGGCCGAGAGCGACGTGCCGAACAGAGCGATCTCGACGCGGCCGATGAGGGCGATCATGGGCGCGACATCCACGTATCCCCAGGCGAGATGGCGGGCAAGCGCGACGTTATACAACTCGTCGACGAAGTAGCCGTAGTAGCGGCCGGCGTAGAGGTGAAGGATCAGCTTGATGGCCGCGATGCCGGCTACCAGCATAGCGGCAGAGAGTTGCCATTTGGCACGCGGTTTAGGCATGGTGTGGGGGACAGGCCAGGAGGACAGGCCAGGAGGCCTGTCCTACTCCAGGTAGAAGACTTCCTTCAACATGGCGAAACGCTCGCCGTTCTGCTTGTCGGGGACGGGTTCGAAAAGGCGGCCCATGGACTCCTGCCAGCGCTGGTTGACGGGGTCTTTGTCGAGTTCGTCCCAGGCCTTGTCGAAATCGTCCGTGCGCAGTACGAGGGTCAGGTCCTGACCCCGGCGGAAGACGGAATAGTCGCTGATGCCGACTTCCTTCAGCTTGGCCAGCAGTTCCGGCCAGACCCGCTTGTGTTCGCTCTCGTATTCTTCGATGGCGTCGGGTTTGATGCGCAGTTTGAACGCGTAGCGCGGCATATTTCCTCTAGGCGTAGCTGGAGACGGCCGCCATGTTTTTGGCCCCCCGGCCGGCGGTGATCTTCTCGAGATAGCCGCTCTGGCGGAAGGCGTCCATGGCGTCGGCAGGCAGTCCCTTGGAGACGGCCCACTCGCGGATCACGGGGCGAACGTCGGTGGAAAAGGCGTCCTTGAGGCAGGTTTCGGCATCGACCAAAGCACAACTGGTCTGATACCCCGCGAGCTTTTCATGATCCACCAATGCCGCCTTGGAGAACAGTTCCATGGCGGTGGTGACGGTCTGAATCATGGCTTCGATCTTGCCCTTGAGATTGTGGCTCTGATCGATCATATAGGCGATGTCGGCGCGCTGGCCGGTCTCCCACTCGAAGTGGGCAATCTCGTGGAAAATGCGGAAGACCTGATAGGGGTCGATGGAACCCATGGTCAGATCGTCGTCGGCATAGCGGCGGTCGTTAAAGTGGAATCCCGCCAGCATGTTCATGTCCAGGAGCCAGGCGACAATCTGCTCGATGTTCTGGGCCTGATAGTGGTGGCCGGTATCGACCAGGACTTTGGCCTTGGGTCCGGCGGCCCGCGAGAACTCCAGCGCCATGCCCCAATCGGCGATGTCGGTATGGTAGAACGCGGGCTCGAAGGGCTTGTATTCCACCATCATGCGCTGGCCCTCGGCGAGCGCGTCGTGGGTGGCTTTCAACCCCTCTTCAAACCAGCGGCGGCGATGCCGGATATTCTGCGTACCGGGGTAGTTGGAACCATCGGCGAACCAGAGGGAGAGATCGCGGCTGCCCAGGCGCTTCTGGATTTCGACGGAATCCAGAATGTGGTCCAATGCCTCTTTACGAATCGCCGCATCGGGATTGCCCAGGGAACCGTACTTGTAGTTCTGGTCCTGAAATACGTTGGGGTTGATGGCGCCCGGGCGCAGGCCATGTTCGGCGGCCAGAGCCTGAACGCCGGGGCAATCGGCAACGCCGTTGGGCAGATCCCACAGGACATGCAGCGCCACAGAGGGGCAAACGCCCGTGACGCGATGCACCTGTCCGGCATCGGCGAACTTTTCCGCCGTTGAGGTGGCGGCGGCGGGCTGCAGGAATTTGCCGAAACGGGTTCCGGTATTGGCAAAGCCCCACGAGGGCAATTCGATCTGAAACGCGTTCAACGCGTTGGTGATACGATCAGTCTGTTTATTGGTAATCACGATTTGGCCACCCGAATTCATATCATCCGTGGTTTAGGGGCGTCACGTCAAACGGATCCGAAGGAACGGAACAGGGTTCCGTCATCAGAGGCATACCATGATCGAAATGTCAGTCCTATGGTTGAGGCGCAGTGCGCTTTTGGCGGTGATGGCGGGATTCGCCTTCGGGGCGGACCCGGCAAGTGTTCTCGAACTGCGGCGCGGCTTCGAGCGGCCGCCGGACGAGGCGCGCATGATGGTGCGCTGGTGGTGGTTCGGCCCGTCGGTGACCAAGCCCGAACTGGAACGCGAGATGCGGCTCATGAAAGAGGGCGGCATCGGCGGGTTCGAAGTGCAACCCACCTACGCGCTGGAACTGGACGACGCGGCCAAAGGCATCAAAAACCTTCCGTACATGAGCGCGGAGTTTCTGGATATGCTCACTTTCACCGGTCAAAAGGCGAAGGAACTGGGACTGCGCATGGACCTGACGCTGGGCAGCGGGTGGCCGTTCGGCGGGCCGCACATTCCGCTGGATCTGGCGTCGGGGCGATTGCGCGTGGCGCGCGCGGCGCCGGACGCGATGCCGGCGTTACAGGAAGGCGAGAAGCTGATTGCGGCGTTCCTGGACGGCAGGCAGGTCCCGGTAACGGGCGACAAGGTGACGGTCGCGGCAGGCTCCAGCGGGCAGGTCACGTTCTTCATCTCCAGCCACACGCGCCAGACGGTGAAGCGTCCGGCGGTGGGCGCCGAGGGTTGGGTACTGAATCACTACGACACGGCGGCGATTCAGGCGCACCTGAAGGCGGTGGGCGAGCCCTTGCTGAAGGCGCTCGGGAGAACGCCGCCCTACGCCATCTTCAGCGACAGCCTGGAAGTCTACAACTCGGATTGGACCGGCAATTTCCTGGCGGAATTTCAGAAGCGGCGCGGCTATGACCTGACGCCTTACCTGCCCGCGCTGGCCGACGACATCGGGCCGGCGACCGGCGCCATCCGCCACGATTGGGGCCTCACGCTGAGCGAACTGTGCGAGGACCAATACCTGAAGCCGCTCACCGCGTGGGCCAAGGCGCATGGCACGAAATTCCGGTCGCAGACCTACGGGATCCCGCCGGTGACGCTCTCCAGCCAGCGCCTGGTGGATCTGCCCGAAGGCGAAGGCACGCAATGGCGCCACTTTTCCACCACCCGGTGGGCCACATCCGCCAACCACTTGTATGGGAACCCGGTGAGTTCCAGCGAAACGTGGACGTGGCTGCATTCGCCGGTGTTNNTTCAATCAGCACAACCCGTGGTGGATCGTGATGCCGGACATCGCCACCTACATGCAGCGCATCAGCTGGCTGTTGCGGCAGGGAACGCCGGCCATCGACGTGGCGGTGTACCTGCCGACGCACGACGCGTTTGCGGGCTTCACGTTGGGACGCGATTCGGTCAATCAGGCGATGGATGGCCTGATCGGGGCGAATCTCGTGCCGGCGATTCTGGACGCCGGGTATAATTTCGATTTCACCGACGACGGCGCGATCCTGGCGAAGGGCATCACGCACAAGATTCTGATCGTGCCGAACGTGGAGCGAATTCCACTGGCGACCTACCAGAAGATTGCGGAGTACGCATCCAAGGGCGGGAAGGTAATCTTCACCAGGCGGCTGCCATCCATGGCACCGGGACTGCGGGACGAAGGCGATACGCCCATGATTCGCGAGCTTTCCGGCAAGTTCCAACCGACCGATGAGGCGAAACTGGGCGACGCGCTGCACGCGGCGCTGC